>CAMDQN010000018.1 GCA_945905925.1 Singulisphaera sp. GP187 | reverse complement strand
CACCTTCGTGCCGCTCAGGTAGAGTTCGATGAGGTTCGTGAGTGCTGAAAGTTCCTTCAGCCCCGCGTCCGTCACCTGCGTGCCGCCCAGGTGGAGGTTGGTGAGGTTCTTGAGTGCTGAGAGTTCCTTGAGGCCCGCGTCCGTCACCTGCGTGAAGCGCAGTCTGAGTGAGGTGACCGGTTTACCGGGTGCCTTTTCGTCGCGGGTGACCTCCCCACCCAACTTCTTCACGAACGCGACAGCCTTGTCTTCCGCGTCGTCGGCTCGAACCGGGGCAGACGAACACAGGATCGCTCCCGACATGAGACCACACAGCATCAACCGCGACATGGTTTCCCCTCGAACCGCGTGAATGAACGTCCGATACCACCCCGATGCTACTGCGATTCACGACGACTCACACGTGTGTGAATGGGAAAACGTGTTCGGGGCGAGGCTGACCACTCAACCGCACTCAAGAACGCGTTCCCCAACCCCTCACCTAAAGATTTCTTTTTGGTACACCGCGACCGCGAGCGGCACACATGACCGGACGAGGCCACACGGCGACACGGCACGCGAGGTTTTCAACATGGCTGCGAACAACGATCCCGACTCGCCGCTTGACACAAACGGCGTGGCGAAACTCTGCGGCTGTTCGCCCTCGCACATTCGGAATCTGGTGCGGCTGAAAAGATTCCCCGCGCCCGCGAAGCTCGGCGCGTTGCCGCGCTGGGACCGGAAGGTGGTTCTCGCCTTCATCGCGGCGAACACCGGGCGCGCCCGCGAATCCGGGCCGACAGGGGACCGGGCGGGGGTGGTTGTCGAGGTTCGCGGTTAACCAACCAACACGGGGGTCGAATGTTGCACGCAACGACTAGTTTCCAGCGAAGCACCGAAACGGCGGCGGAAGTCGCGGACCTGGAGCGGCTGGCGTTCGAG
Source organism: Singulisphaera sp. GP187 (assembly GCA_945905925.1). Classification (GTDB taxonomy): domain Bacteria; phylum Planctomycetota; class Planctomycetia; order Gemmatales; family Gemmataceae; genus Gemmata. Next base: position 64,366 of record CAMDQN010000018.1, on the reverse strand, counting down.
GTGCGGGCGCTGGGAGACTTCGAACTGGCCGACGCAATCAAGGCGCACGCGAACCTCGTGCGGCGATCTTCGGGCGCACCTCTGGGCGCGGTTACGCTCCGTTTGCGGAGTGGCCGCCTCGTCCCACTGCGCGAAGTTCGACGTCACATTCGGCGCTCGGCTACTCCCGCGCGGGCGGCGACTGTTGCGGAACGCGCGGCCGAATTTACCCGACAGGCGGCCGAACTGGAAGCAATTCACAACCTGCTGAACAGCACCGGCGCGAGGGCAAACCCCACGCCCGAAATGCTGTGCTGGTTCTGCGGCCGGTGCGCGATCTCGGCTTGCATTTGCGACGACTGAGAACGACGCGGCACGGCTCAACTTCGGGGCGTGCCGCAAACCCCGACGACGAAAGGCACACATGGCAACGACGACGACGACCGAAACATTGACCGACGCGAACTCGATTGCCGAACTAATCGGCACCTCGAACGCGAAGCTCGAAGCGAGGGCGAAACCGCCTGACGGCGCGACCGGCAAACTCGTGCGGGAACGACCCGGCGTTTACGACCCGCGCGCCGGTTTTCGAGTAATGCCGCGCCCGGCGCCAACCGTCGCGGAACACGAAGCCTTGCCCGCGAAAGCGCCGAGCGGTCCCGTGATTCCGGCCGCGCCGATGAAGCGCCCGGCGGTCGCGGGGTTGCCCGACCCAGAAGAAAACGCGGACCTGATCGCGAGCCGCGCCAACTACAGCCGACTAGCGGCCGATTTGACGGCGGCGTTCGCAGAGCGCGTCGAACTTGAAAAGGAATTGGGCCTCGCAACTAACGCGACGGCCGCCGCGCTCGAAAAGAGATCGGTGGAACTGCTCGTGAACGGCGGCGATTACGCGCGGGTTCAACTTCTGAAATCGGTGGCTGAACGTGAGAAGCACCTCGCGAGCGCGTGCAAGATCGCGGCCGACAGAATCCACCCGTTGCTCCAAGAAGCATCGCGAAAGTTATCGAGTGCTGCGGTCGCGTCACTGGTTCGACCCGCGCAAGAATCGTTCGCCATCGTTTTCGTCGAACTGCTCGCGAAGTTCGACGCAGTCCGCGCGGCGAAAAACAAGGTTCGCGCGGCGGGTCTGGGTTGCGCGCTGAACGAATTTTCAACGAGCGTTCAGGTCGGCACAACCGGTTTGAACGAAACGGCGGCCTACTTCATTCGCGAGAAACTACTGACCCGCGAACAGGTGCTGGCCGTCGCGCCGCTGCTCGAAGGAATTTGACCACGACCACGACGCGCCGCACATTGCGGCGCGTCCATTCACATCGAACGCGCGAGGTTCAATGAAGGTTCTCAAAACAGAAGGCCGAGGCATGGCGGGCGCGGGCGCGATGTCCGCATACGGCGCGGCAGTCGGCGACCGAATCGTGCAAGTGTTCGCGCAGTTGCCAAGCGGTGAACTTGAATACTGCGATAGCGGTTGGTTCGAATCCGTCGTGACCGTGGCCAACGAAGTGCAGCAACTGCTCCCGCTGTACAACCGGGCCGAGCATGCGAATAACGGCGCAATGACGCTCTACGGCAACGATGGCGTGATCACGCAACCGCACGGTGTGAGCGCTCGCCGACAGGTGTCGCAGAACCCTGGACAGTGGAAGTTTCTGTTTCTCGTCGAAGAGGCAACGGCGATGGCCGCGAACGGCGCGGTCACGCTCAAAGACGGATGCGTCTTCATCACGAAAGGAACGGCGGCGGCGCTGACCCTCGCTGACCCTACGTCCGTCACGGACGACGGGAAGGAACTTACGATCCTCTCGACAACGGCGGCGGTTCACACGTTGTCGAACGCGGCCGGCTCTGGGTTCAATGCGGGCGGTGCTGGCTCCGATATCGGCACATTCGGAGGTGCTGTTGGAGACGGCATCACACTCCGCGCTTACGGCGGCAAGTGGTTGATCACGTCGAAGACGAACGTCTCGCTCGGCTAACAGTCGCGCAGCCGGGCACGATCACACAAGTTGTGCCCGGTTGCGAATGACGGGGTATCCGGTCAGATTCTCGACCTCGATGGTCGAAATACCGTATGCCCCCTGACAAAAAAATGCATCGGGTTTTGCGTTCGATTCCGCCGGTAGTGGAGAGATTCAATGGGAGCGCGGGGGCCGAAGCCGGTTCATCCAGCGATCCGGGCGCACGCTGCGAGGCAGGCCGCCACGGGCGGCGCACGGTTCAAACCGGGAACACCAGACTGCCCTTCGTGGTTGAGCGAGGGGGCGTTGAAGCTGTGGCGGCGTGTCGTGGGCGAACTGGAAGCGGGCGGCGCGCTGGCGCTGATCGATGCGGAGTTGGTCGCGTCGTATTGCTCTACGCTCGCGGACCTCGCGGCAGTCTCCCAAGCCATCGACCGGGCCGGGGTGGTGATCGACGTTCCGACGTTCAACAGGAACGGGAGGCCGACCGGTCACAGCATGTCGAAACCGAACCCGCTGTTGAAGACGAAAGACACGCTCACGGGGCGAATGAAGCAACTGGCCGACGCGCTGGGCATCGGGCACACAATTCGGTCGCGCCAGAATTCAAGCGGCGGCGAACCTCCGCGTGCCGAGAACAAAGTAATAGCGATTCGCGACCGCATCGAAGCGGCACGCGCCGCTAACAAAACGTAGTGCGGCCAGCCTCGTCGGGGGGGGTGGGGCGACGCAGCCGGCGCGACAAGGGCGATCCTTTCCGTCGGCTGTGTTCGTTTCGCTGACATGCGCTATCGAAGCACGGCGAACGTGTGCCCGCTGTGCAACCGACCCGGTTGGGACGATCCCGCCGGGCCGGTTCGTTTGATGTGCCCGCAATCGTTCCAGGATCGCTCAGGATCAATTTGCGCCCCTTTGCAGCCCCTTTGCCTATCTGAACAAGTGAACACGTCTCCTGCGCAATCGTATCGCTCGCGTCGAACTTTGCGACCGTGGCGGCCGCATGCTTTGGCGCCGCGCTTCGGGGTGCTTCGAAGACTTCGAAGCACTGGCGCGAATCACTTCTTCTTCGCGGGCTTCGCGCTGCTGACCGGGGTGGGCAACGGCGGGAGCGGCGGGCCGGTTGGTCGAAGCCGTCGAGCGGTTCCACGACAACCCCGACACGGCGGCGATACTCGCGGATGACTTGGTTGCTGGCGAACTTCACCAGTTCGACGCGCCGGTTCCCGGCATCGCGGCGGCGCTGTCCGCGCTCGCGGCCGATGTGGTCGCGGGCTGACCTCGCACTGATCCATCAATCACACCGAACCCGGCGATTGCCGGATCCCTTCGTTCACCCCGCGAAGAACCTCACCGGATTCCCGACCACGACGAGCGCATCACACCAATCGACTAACTCACGCTCGGCTGTGACCGTTCCTCCGAGGCGCGGAATCAGGATGATCGAGTACCTGCGGGACCGCGCCCACGGCATACCGGGGCCGTGCGTGAACGTCGCGAGGCTGATGTGATGGGTGCCGTTCTTGCTGGCGGTGGCACGGTCGAGAAAGTCGCGTAGCCGATCCAGGGCGCGCATGTGTTCGGGACCGGGCACGCTCTCGCCGATGTCGGTCGGGAGCGTGCCGACGACGGCGACTCTGAAGGAGGGGCGCGGCTCGCTCACCTTGACCTCGCGGGCGGTAGTGGACGCTGTTCCACTGTAGGCCGCGCGCAGGTTGTGAGCAACGATCTACTCGCGAACCCGTCTGCGCTTGCACCGCGCCGCATTCATGCTGCGCCCGGTTCGGTTCGCGACTGCGGCATCTGTCAACGTGTCGAGTAACTTCACCTCGTCGGCCGTCCAACCGCCGCGCCCCGTCCATCGGTTGGGCTTCAACCCCAGCGCCTTCGACCGCGCGGATTTGGCGTCAAGTTCCTCGTCGGTCCACTCCTTTTTCTTCAGCGCGGCTGCGCCCATCTTCGCCGCGATGGTGATCGCGCACACGCTGCCCGGTGTTCTCGTTTCACACTCGCGTCTTGTCCTCTGTATGATGAGGCGGAAGTAATTCGCGGGCCACGCTGAGAAGGAGTAGGGTAGTGGAAATAGAGAAAACGATTCTGTTCGTGTATGGGACGTTGAAGCGCGGCGGGCGGAACTACTTCCGGCTCGCGGATCAGGAGTTCGTCGGCGAAGTCGTGACCGCGCCGCGGTATCGCGTGATCGATCTCGGCGCGCACCCCGGGCTGATTTGCGACGACTTCGACGGCCTCGCGATTCGCGGCGAGCTGTTCGCGGTGGATGCGAAGTGCCTCGCGGAACTGGACGCGTTCGAGGAAGTGCCCGGGCCGTTCGTGCGCGAACAGATCGAGGTTGAAGGCCACAGAGAGGTGTGGGCGTATTTCATGAACACGCCGCTGCCCGAAAGCGCGAAGACCGGCGACCGCTGGCCGCTGTAGGCGCTTTCTCCGCGGAGCGCCCGTACGCCGCGGAGACGAGTTTTCGCGTATCATCTCCACTACCTTCCACGGAGAACCCGCCATGCGATCCCGCCTCCTCGCGCTTCTCTTGTTCGCCGGTTGTGCGATCGTCATCTCCACATCGGAAGCCACGTCGCAACCGAAGGACAAGGAGAAGCCCAAGGAGAAAGAGAAGGGCAAGCAGAACAAGCTCGCGAAGGAGAGCAGCCCGTACCTGCTTCAGCACGCGTACAACCCGGTCGAATGGTATCCGTGGGGACCGGAAGCGTTCGAGAAAGCCAAGAAAGAGAAGAAGCTCATCTTCCTTTCGATCGGCTACAGCGCGTGCCACTGGTGCCACGTCATGGAACGCGAGTCGTTCTCCAACGCGGCAATCGCGAAACTGCTCAACGCGAACTTCGTCTGCATCAAGGTGGATCGCGAAGAGCGCCCGGACGTCGACGACATCTACATGACCGCGATTCAGACCACGGGCGAACAGGGCGGCTGGCCGCTCAGCATGTTCCTCACGCCCGAAGGCAAGCCGATCTTCGGCGCGACGTACTTCCCGCCGGAAGACCGCAAGATCGGCGACGACACGATCCCCGGCTTCAAGACGGTGCTTGGTAAGGTCATCGAGTTCGACAAGGACCGCCCCGACCTGGAGAAGCAAGCGGACCGCATCGCGAAGATGACTATCGAGGCGCTCGACGCGAACAGCCGCGCCGTTGCGCTTGTGCCGATCAAGCGAGAACTCGTGACCGACGGCATTGACGCGTTCGACATCGACCCCGAACACGGTGGCACCGGGAACAAGTCGCGTGGCTTCCGCGGCACGAAGTTCCCGCGCCCGCCGGTGTGGAGCTTTCTTCTTGGGCAGAGCAAGAAGCCGGGTAACGAGCGGCTTGCGAAGTTAACCGACAATACGCTTGCGAAGATGCTCGAAGGCGGCATTTATGACCACCTCGGCGGCGGCTTCCACCGCTACAGCACCGAGCGCACGTGGACCGTCCCGCACTTCGAGAAAATGCTCTACGACAACGGGCAACTCGTCGAGCTTTACAGCGAGGCTTACGCGCTAGACGCGCGACCAGAGTACAAGCGTGTCGTGGCCGAGACGCTCGAATTCATCAAGCGCGAGATGACTTCGCCAGAGAAGGGCTTCTACTCCGCGATCGACGCCGACAGCAATGAGAAGGAAGGCGAGTTCTACGTCTGGACGAGTGACGAGATCAAGAAGGTACTCGGTAACGACGCGGACACGGCGCTATTCAAAGCCGTATACAGCGTGACCGCGCCGAACTTCGAGGACAAGTTCCACATCCTGCGGTTGCCGAAAGCGTTCGCGGAGATCGCGAAGGAACAGAAGCTCACGGAAGCAGCGCTGCTCGCGAAGTTGGAACCGCTCAAGAAGAAGTTGTTCGACGTGCGCGCGAAACGCGAGCGGCCGTTCCTCGATACGAAGATCATCGTCGCGTGGAACGGGCAGATGATCGCGGGCTACGCGAAGGCGGGCGCTGTGTTCAAGGACAAGGTCTACACGCAAGCCGCCACGGACGCGGCAGATTTCATCCTCGCGAAGATGCGCGACAAGGACGGGCGTCTGTACCGCATCTTCGCAGCAGCGCCAGGTGAGAAGCCGAGCGCTAAGGGGACCGCGTTCATCGACGACTACACGTTCCTCGTTCACGGTCTGTTGAACCTGCACGACGCGACCGGTGACAAGAAGTGGCTCGACGCCGCGAAGCAACTCACCGACCTCACGGTGAAGCACCACGGCGACCCGGCTAATGGCGGATTCTTCTTCACTGCTGCCGACAGCGAAAAACTCTTCGCGCGATCGAAGGACAGTTACGACGGCGTGCAGCCTTCGGGCAACTCACAGATGGCGCGCAATCTTTTCCGCCTGGGCGTGAAACTCAAGGACGATGCTTACCGCGACCGGGCCATCCGCACGGTTAAGGCGTTCTCGCTGGCGCTGCGGACCGGCCCGACGGGGATGCCGCTGATGCTCCGCACGCTCGACGAGTTGCTCGACGCGGCCGGCGGGGTTGACGAACCCAAGTCGAAGGACGACCCGAAGCCGAAGAAGCCGAAGGAATCGGCCGACGTGGTGACGGCCAAACTCACGCTCGACGCCGCGAAGGACGGGAAGCGAACCTCCACGCTTGTGCTGACTGTGGAAGCCCCGTGGCACCTCTACGCGAACCCAGTTGGTCTCGAGATGCTGGCCGATTCGCAGACGGAAGTGACCGTTTACGTCGGCGGGAAGAAGGTCGAGGCGAAGGTGGAATACCCGAAGGGGAAGGAGACGACCGATTCCACCGGCGCGAAGTATCTCGTGTACGAAGGGTCGGTAACGATCAAGGGCACGTTCGCCGCGAGCGAGGGCGAAGTCGAGGTGCGAGTCAAACTGAGCGCGTGCAAGGAAGGACTGTGTCTCCCGCCCAGCACGCTGAAACTGAAGTAATACGCCTGGCACCAGGGGCGTGAGACCCTGGTGCCAGGCGTAACCGCTCTTCCCCGGTTCTCTTAACTTCCCGACACCCCAAACCTGGATTTTTTGTCGCGTTGTGTTTATAATCCTGTTGACGTCGGGCACGGATGGCGTAGACTGCCAGTAAGTAGGAAGCCCGCACTTTCCAGCGTAATGAGCCGAATAACTTCCGACTCACAACGCGTCTTGACTTCCCCACCTGTTATTTGGCACTGTAGGCGTATCGCCCAGACGCAAGAGACGAATTGCGAACGAAACGCGAATGACCTACTCGCCCCACGTGGGGAAGTCCGTGCGAATCCTCTGACCTGAATTCCGTTGCTCGATGTTACGGGGAATTGGTCCCACGTAACCCGTTTGGTGGCGATTGTGCCACGTCTGACCGGAGGCGATTCACCGCCACCGAGTCCCCTTTTCCCTTCTGACCGAGGATTAGCTATGCCCGACGCCAAGGGCGTCGAAGGGTCGCCACTGCCGCGCCCCTCACTTCTTCGCGCGGCAGCCGCCAAGCGGCCCTTCCGTAAACCCACCGACGGCCCCGCCGGACCTGCTCCCGCTGCGCCGCCTGCTCCCGTCGCGCCTCCTCCCGTTGATCGGGCCGAGCGCGAACGGATCGAGCGCCAGGAACGCCCGCGACCTGCGGGCAGCGGTTCCAGGCTCGACGACCTGTACCGAATGCCAATGCCGGAACTCTTCGCGCTGGCGGAGAAAGAAGGCATTCGCGAACACACCGGCATGAGCCGGGCGCAACTCATCGTCGGCGTCGTGCGCCGGCAGATCGAGCGCGGCGAAGTGGTTCGCGGGTCCGGCACGCTGGAAGTTCTGCCCGACGGCTACGGGTTCCTCCGCAGCCAGGCGCACAACTACCTCGCCAGCCCGGAAGACATTTACGTCTCGCCGTCGCAAATCCGCCGCATGAGCCTGCGAACCGGCCTCATCGTGGAAGGCCCGATCCGGCTTCCGATTGAGAACCAGGACAACTTCGCGCTGATGCAGATCGAGCTTGTGAACAACAAGCACCCGGACGAAGGGACCGGCGTCACGAGCTTCGAAGACCTGACGCCGCTGCACCCGAACACGCGGCTGAAACTCGAAACGACTCCCGATGAATATTCCATGCGAATCGTGGATCTCATCACGCCGATCGGGAAGGGGCAGCGCGGCGTGATCGTCGCTCCGCCACGAACCGGTAAGACCATCCTGCTCGCGAAGATGGCGAACGCGATCATCAAGAACCACCCCGAAGCATACGTCTTCGTGTTGCTCGTCGATGAGCGGCCGGAAGAAGTGACCGAAATGCAGCGGTTGGTGAACAGCCCGAACGCCGAGGTGGTGGCGAGTACGTTCGACGAGCCGCCGGAAGAACACATCCACATCTCCGAAATCGTCTTGGAAAAAGCCAAGCGCATGGTCGAGATGCGGCGCGACGTGGTCATTCTTCTGGACTCGATCACTAGGCTGGCCCGTGCGCACAACACGGAAGCCCCGGGCGGTGGCAAGCTGCTCTCCGGCGGTCTCGACTCCAACGCGATGCAGAAGCCGAAGCGGTTCTTCGGTGCGGCGCGTAACGTCGAGGAAGGCGGTTCGCTTACCATCCTCGCGACCGCGCTCGTGGACACCGGCTCGCGTATGGACGAGGTTATCTTCGAGGAGTTCAAGGGCACGGGTAACAGCGAGCTTCACCTGGACCGCCGGCTGGTCGAGAAGCGGGTGTACCCCGCCATCGACGCGGTGAAGAGCGGCACCCGCAAAGAAGAACTCTTGATGCACCCGGAAGAGTACGACAAGGTGCGCATCCTCCGCCGTGTGCTGGCCGACATGCACCCGGTGGAAGCGATGGAAATGCTCCTGAACAAGGCGAAGAAGACGAAATCCAACATGGAGTTCCTCCTCTCGATGAACCTGGGCTGATCACTCAGGAGCTATCACGCCCATTCGTTGTAACGAGTGGGCTTGTCGTCCCCACATTTCACCCTTGCCAAAAGCGAGGGTGTTTGCGTTTCAGGAGGGCACTTCATGTTCACCCTGTCGCGCGACGAGGTGCGCGAACTGGATCGCCGCGCGATCAACGACTTCGGCGTGCCTGGCATCGTGCTGATGGAGAACGCCGGGCGCGGGTGCGCCGAACTGTTGATGCGCCTGAACCCGGAGCGCAAGCCGGTGGTGATCCTGTGCGGTCCCGGCAACAACGGCGGTGACGGCTTCGTCATCGCGCGACACTTAGATAACGCCGGCTGGTCGGTGGACGTTCGTGTGTTCGCGAAGAACAACGGGCTGTCGGGGGACGCCGAAATCAACTTTGAAGCAATCACCAACTCGGACATCCATTTCACCCAGACCGATCCGGCGTACTTCAGCCACCCGGACCTCTACGACCAGTTCCTTCGCTTGAGTTTCAACCCCGCGACTTGGGTCGTTGACGCTTTCTTCGGCACTGGGCTTTCACGTCCGCTCGCCGCGCCGTTCGACGAACTCGCCGCGATTGTGAACGCGTCGGGAAAACCAGTACTCGCGATCGACATTCCCTCCGGTCTCGACTGCGATACCGGCGAACCGCTTGGCCCGACCGTTCGCGCCACCCACACCGCGACCTTCGTCGCCCACAAACGCGGCTTCCTCAACCCGGCGTCGCAAGCGTGGACCGGCGAAGTTCATGTGATTGACATTGGCGCACCCCGCGTACTTGTGGATGAATACAGGGACAGAGGTTAGCCGCGCCCCGAAGGGAAGCGTTCAGAACTCATGGAAGCACTGCATTTCCTCTCGGCGAAGGACTCCAAGCGGCAGCCGATCTACGCGCTCGTTGGCGACGAAGACTTCCTCAAGCGGTACGCACGCGAGCGGATCGTTTCCATCGCCATCGGCGACGAAGACCCGTCGTTCGCGGTCGCGGTGTATCAGGGCGACAAACTCGACTTCTCCACCGTTCGCAACGAACTCGAAACGCTCCCGTTCCTCGCGCCGTGTCGCGTCGTGATCGTCGAAACCGCCGACAAGTTCGTCACCGACAACCGGCCCGCGCTCGAAGCGTATTTCGCCAAGCCGAGTTCGGTCGGCGTACTCGTTCTTGATGTGAAGACGTTTCCCGAAACTACAAAACTCGCGAAGGCGCTCCCCGACGCGGCCAAACTCGCGTGCAAGGGGCCGCCCGCACACAAGCTCAACGAACTCCATTCGTGGTGCGTGAAGTGGGCGCAGACGGCGCACAAGAAGAAGCTCGCGATGAACGCCGCGGAGCACCTCGTCGAACTCGTCGGCACGTCGATGGGGCTACTCGATCAGGAGTTGGGTAAGCTCGCGAACGCGGTCGGCGCGAAGGCTGGTATTTCGGTCGAAGACGTGGAGGCGCTTGTCGGGCGCAGCAAAGCGGCCAACGTGTTCCTCATCCTGGAAGCGATCGGGGAAGGGCGCCCGCGCGAGGCGCTGAGCATCTTGGAGGAACTGTTCGCGGAGGGCGAAGACCCGCTCGCGGTGATGGGTCCACTCACAGCGCAGTTGCGGAAACTCGCGACCGTCGGCCGGCTCCACTTCGTGGAAAACGTCGCGCTCGGCCCCGCGATGGACGCAGCCAACGTGCCGAAGTGGGACAAGGCGCGGATCAGTTGCGAGAAGCAGTTGAAGCACCTCGGCGGGCGCCGGTTGCTCAAACTTCCCGACTGGCTCGTGGAACTCAACTACGGGCTGAAAGGCGGCAACCCGCTCCCCGAGCGTGTGCAGGTCGAGCGCCTCGTGGTGATGCTCGCGCGCCCGCGCGAAGAGGCCAAGAAGTAATCGCTTCGCTCAAAACATCCGGCCGCCGAGCGGCACGTCGCGGTCGGGGTTGAGCAGCACGACACTCCCGTCTGCGTCAGGTACGCCGAGTACCAGCACCTCCGAGTTGAAGCCGTTCACCTTGCGCACGCCCAAGTTCACCGCGGCGACCACGAGTCGACCAACGATCGCGTCGGTGGTGTAGAGCGCGACGAGTTGCGCGCTCGACTGCTTCACGCCGAGCGGCCCGAAGTCGATCCACAACTTGAACGCCGCCTTCCGCGCGCCCGCGTTCGGTTCGGCACGGATCACTCGCCCCACGCGCACATCGAGTAGCGCGAACGCGTCCGGTGGTTCCATCGCGGCCCTCTGACGTTCACTTCACCGCGGCGCTCACAGTGCTCGCGATGAAGTCGCGGTTGAGCTGCGCGATGTGCTCCACACTGATGTCCTTCGGACACGCGGCCTCGCACTCGTTGATGTTCGTGCAGTGCCCGAAACCCTCGCGGTCGTGCGTCGCGACCATCGCACGCACACGGTCGCGGCGCTCCGGTTGGCCCTGCGGCAGTTGCGCGAAGTGACTCACCTTCGCCGACAGGAACAGCATCGCGGACGCGTTTGGGCACGCCGCCACACACGCGCCACAGCCAATGCACGCTGCCGCGTCCATCGCGCGGTCTTGGTCCACTTTTGCGATGGGCAGCGCGTTGCCGTCCGGTGCGCCGCCGGTGTTCACGCTCACGAACCCGCCAGCCTGAATGATGCGGTCGAACGCGCTGCGGTCGCACACCAAGTCCTTCACCACCGGGAACGGACCGGCGCGCCACGGCTCGATGTACAACTTCGCGCCGTCGGCGAAACTCCGCATGTGCAACTGGCACGTGGTCGTGCCCTTCTCGGGACCGTGCGCGAGGCCGTTGATCATCATCGCGCAACTGCCGCAGATGCCCTCGCGGCAGTCGTGGTCGAACGCGACCGGTTCCTCGCCCTTGCGGATCAACTGCTCGTTGAGCGTGTCCAGCATTTCAAGGAATGACATGTCCGGGCTGATACCATCGAGGCCATAGACGACCATCCGGCCCGTGGCGGTGCGCGACGGCTGGCGCCAGACGTGGAGCGTGAGTTTCATCGATGGTTCCGTGGGTGAGTCCGGGACTGTTTTACGCGTGAAGGCACGCGGCGTCTTGCCACTCTCGCGACCTGCTGCTTGCGGTTTCTCGAAGCCGAAAGGGGCGGAAGAGGAACTGCTACACCACGTGGAACAGGATCAGCAGTTTGCGCCCGAAGATGACGCCGCCGACGGTCGCGGAGGTTAGCCCGGCGACGAGCACCGCGCCGGCGGCGATGTCCAGACACCCGTACACGCGGTCCCGCGCCTCTGGTTCCAATCCGCGAAACAGCGTCTCGATCGAACTGTTGAACAGCTCCGCCGTGAACACCAACCCCACACACCCGATCACGAGACACCATTCGCGGTAATCGCAGTCGAGCGCAACAGCGGCTGCGAGTGCCACGACCGCGCAAAAGAAGTGAACCGAGAAACTCGAATGCCCGCGAACACCGCGCTTGACGCCCCGGAACGCCTCACGGAACTTGTCGCGCCACCGTCGCGGCTTCCGCCGTAGGGGTTGCTCGTCGTTCGTCGCGCCCCACGATTCCGTGGACATACAGCCTCCGAGTCGCAAGTCAGCAACCCTCAAGTCTAAGAAAACGGACAAACAGATTCGTGCCTTCGATATGTGACTTGAGACTTTCAAGTTATCGCTGCTGCCGCTGGTTGCTCATGGGGCTGCCCGCGAACCGCCCGCCCTGCGACGCGGCCAAGTTCGGGATGATCAGGAACTGGAACCCGACGTTGTTCTTGGTCACGAGCGGGCTGTAGGTGATCCCGAATGTCGCCGTCAGATCCGCGCCGGTGCGGATCAGCGTGAACGAGTTCGTGAGCGCCTGTTGGATACCGAAGTCGTAGTTCACGCCGAGGCTCACGTTGTACCGGGTGCTCAACTGGTAGCCCAGCGCGAGTTGCACCGCCTTGCTGTTCAGTGGGTCCGTCTGCCGGTACCCGAGGTACACGCTGGTGCGGTCGGTGCGACTCAGCGACACGCCCGCGTTCCAGTACCGGCTCCCGCCTTCGTATGGCTCGAACCAGCCGTTGGAGATGAATGAGGTTCGGTCCCCGAGGTTCCAGATCGTCCCGTATTCGAGGAACGCGAACGGGTGCCCGAAATTGTCGCGCCGCGCGTCCGGGAAGTACGACGCGGACACGTCGAGTGTGAGGAAGTCCACCGTGTGTTCCATACCCGGATACCCGCGCTTCGTCTGGAACCGTTGCCGCAGGTCCCCCTGGAGCACGTTCACGTTGTCGAGCGTATCGACGCGGTTCTCGACGGCACGCCGGATCGCATACAGTTGCGGGTTGAACGGGCTGTACCCCGGCGCGTTCATCAGTGCCACTCCGTTCGGCCCCATCACGAAGCCCGATTGCTGTGGCGTGATTGTCCGCCACGCCTGGTCCGTGACGTCGTCGTTGAGCCGGTCGAGTTGCGGGAACCGGTTGTACGGTTCGTTCGACCGCGTGTACCGGTAGTTCGCGCCGAACACGGCCTTGTGGTACAGCCCCTTCAAGTTCAACAGTTCGCTCGACACGTCGCCGTAGAGCCGGGAAAACGGGACGCTCGCCCGCGCGCCGCCGCCCCCGTGGATGCGGCCAATCTCGTTGCCGGTCAGGTCGTTGGTGTATTCGGTCAGGTCGAGTACGCCATACGGCGCGAACTTGATTGGACCGAGGTCGAGTGGGACGCTCAACTCTTGCGACAGGTTGAACCGCCCGGTCTCGACCCGCTGGTCGGTACTCAGCAGCGGGAACGGGGACAGCTCGGCGGGACGCAGTTGGGCGTAACCCGCGCTCGTCCGCGCGCTGTACACGAACAGGTCGTCGAGGAACGTCTGGCCGATCACGTGCGCATCGATCCGCGGGAGCCAGTTCGTTTCGGTCACCCACTCGCGGTCGAACCGGTTCTCCGCCAGGACGGTCGCGCCGAAGGTCCGCCGCTGCCACGCCAGGTACGCGAACGTCTCCTGATTCGGACCGACATCGAATTCTTGCTTGTAGTACTGCTCCAGGAAGTTCTTGTCGCTCAAGTACGTGATCTGCCCTTGGTAGTAAAGTCCCTCCAGAACTTCCTGCTGGTGGCGCCACTGAGCCCGCCCGCGCAGCCCGTTCTTTGGTGGCGGCTCTGGCCCGCGCCCGCTGCCGATGACATCTTCCCCGTTGTCCTGGATGCCGTACAGTTTGATCAGGCCACTGCCGATCGGATACTCGCCCGGCTCCGCAGGCGGGATCCGGTACGTGTAGTCGGTGCCGCCCCCCAAGCCGCGCTCGCTCAGATAGTCCAGGTTGAGCCGCCAGGCGTGCCCCTTGGGCGGGCGCAGCGCGAGCAACTCGAAGATGTCGAAACTCGAATACACTTGCGTCCCGAAGATGGTGTTCTGGCCGACACTCAGCCCGGCCAACGGGCCGAGCGGGTCGGACGCGTCGAACTGCGTCCGCGGCGTGAAGAATACCGGGACGTCTCCGATCCGCGTCACCACGTTCTTGCCGGTGACGATCTGTTCCAACCCCTCGACCGTGTTGCCGGTCGTGATGTCGCGGTACGGGATCCCGAACACGTTGCGGCGGATCACCTTTCGCTGGTTCAGGGTGAATCGCTGCGCGTCGAGCCGCAACCCGGGGTCGCTGGGCACCTTGCTCGCGTTCGCAGACGCCGTCAAGATTTCCCAGTTGTCCAGGTCCAACCGACGCACCTCACTGCCCTTCAAGTGGAGGGGATCGGGGGAATTGGGAACCGCTGTCTCCAGGTCGGCCCGGAGTGCGATCGCGCGATTGAGGGACGCGTCGTAGTACACCTGCTCGGCCCGCAGCGTCTGCGTCGTCGGCCGCTCCGTGGTTCCCTGCGTCGAGCGGATGATCACGTTCCCCGACAGGTAGACCTCGACCTCGGTCTTGTCGCCGCCGCCGGTGACGAACCCGCCAGCGATGTTCTTCGCCCCGGCCCCGCGCACCCAGATCACCGCTTCGTCGGTGGCGAACTCGGTCTGTTGTTTGCCGTCGAGGGTGGCGATGTTGACGATCACCCCGCCGGTGAACAGGATACGCGTGGTGCCGTCGGGCAGATCGACCGCGTCCTGGGTTTGCGGTGTTCCGTACCGGCGGATGTACTGGACACGCAACTGCTTCGACTGTGGAGTCGGAATGACCGCGCCGTTGGGGAGTGCGAAGTCGGGTTCGTAGGGGATGCCGCCGGGGTCGCGGGGCGGTTGGAATGCCGTGCGCGGGGGTACCGGTTGCACGGGTGCCATCAACCCATCGGTAGGCAGCGAGAACCCGCCGAGCGGTTCGTCGGTGAACCGGGACGCTGGGCGCACCGAGGGAAGCGGTTGCGCGTGGACTGTCGGTGCGCTCACCCAGAACGCCACGACAGCCACCAGTCCTGCACACGTTATCGCCCGCCCGCTGAACACGCGGTGTCCCTTCATCGGCCGCGCGATGCGGCCACGACGGAAAACGTTTTGCTACTCGAAGGCGGGGACTATAGAAAGCGCACCGGGCGAATCAAGGCGAAGACGACCAATCCCCCAACCCCCTCCCTAACGGTAAGGGAGAAAGTCCACCGCTCGCTTCGCTCGCGGCCGATAAGTGCTACATTCCGCGGGCGCCACTCCCCTTCCCTTCAGGGAGGGGTTGGGGGATTGGTCGTCTTTGAAGGCCGAAACTGTTTGACCCGTGCGCCGCGGGCGTCATATCATCCAGATTGGCCGAATTGCCGCTCTGAGGATCGCATCATGTTCGCTGCCGCAGTGCGCGTCGTTGGAACGTGTGTACTCGTCGCGCTCGCGACCGGGGTCGTGCGCGCCGAAGAGGAACCGGTACACAACGGCAAGACGTTCTCCCAGTGGGTCAGCATCGCACAGGATGACAAGGCCACAGTTCGACAGCGATCGCTCGCGGTCGAAGCGTTGGGCAAGATCTGGATCCTCGACCCCAAGACCCGCGCCGTCGAACACGTCGCCGCACGTCTCCGCGCCGATAAGAGCGCGGCCGTTCGCGCCCAGGCCGCCATCGTCCTCGCGACCCTGCGCGAGAAAGACATGCAGGACTTCGGCGCCAAACCGCTCATCGACGTGCTCAAGACGGAACCAGAATCGCGGGTGCGCAAGGAGATCATCGCGGCAATGGCCAAGTATCCCGCTGTCTGCGCGGCCGGGGTCGGGTCGCTTGTTCCGTCCCTCAAAGACCCCGAAGCATCGGTGCGGATCGCCGCCGCCGAATCGCTGGCGCTCGCCGGACCGATGGCGAAATCCGCTGCCGCGGACCTCATCCCACTGTTGAAAGACCCGGAACGGCCCGTTCGCCTCGCTGCGGTGTACACGCTCGGTCGCATCGCCCCAGAAGGCGGCGCCACTGTCGCCGAAACGCTGGCCGCGATGCTCACCACGGAGAAAGACACGGACACAGACAAGGCCCTCCCGATCAAGCGCGAATTGCTCGCCTCAATCGGGTTGCTCGCGGAGAAGTCCGAGGTCGTCGTGCGGGCACTCACGGCGGCTCTCGCCGACCCAGAGGACGACGTGCGGCGCGTCACCGCGCGGACGCTCGGTGTGTTCGGCACCGCCTCGGCACCGGCCGCGAACGACCTGTTCAAACTGGTCACCACCGACAAGACGAAGGACATTCGCGTGGACGCGGTGCGGGCGTTCGGCTCCGCCCTCGGCTCGACCGGCGTGAAGGCCCGGCTCAAAGATCTCCGCCCGCAACTCGACCCGAAGACGCAACCGGATTACGAGGTGCGGCTTGCGCTCATCGACGAAATCGCCGCCCTCGGGTACGAACATCTCGGAGTCGATCTCGTGTCACTCGACAAGGGCGTGAAAGCCGAAGCACTGGAAACGATTTCCGCGCTGCGGTTGCGCCTCGCCGACCCCCAGGTTCGCGTGCGGGAAGCGGCCGGGATCGCGATTCGTAAGATTGAGAAGAAGCCCGAGCCGAAGAAAGATCCAGACAAGAAGGAACCTGAGAAGAAGTAGCTGTACGGGTTTGTGTCTGTTGGTGAACCGGAGCGTCAGCGGACGGAGGGTCCGCACACTGGCGTGGACCCTCCGGCCGCTGACGCTCCCGGCTCGCCAAAAACCTGCGTGCCCGCATTTCTTCTCCCGGCCGCAATCGCGGCCAGAACGCACATCTGCCGGCATTCCCATAATTTACAGTATCTTCACGCAGAGTCGGTCGATTCGCGTGAAGCAATACAACTCGGTTGACTTCGTTTGGGTCCGTTCTAGATTCAGGGTGAATTCCCGAATTCAGGTACTGCCTTACTCCAGTCGCGCTCGCCCCGGCCACACGGTCCTGAGAGCCGTCGATGTCCCCCCCCGGAACTCTCTCCGCCGCTCTTGCGTTCCTGCCGAACTGGTGGCGCGAAACCACCGATCCGGCCGCGTTCGACGCGTTGCTCACCGGTTGGGCGCATGCGTGCGGGTGGCGGGCCTGCGGGTTCGCGTGGGCCAGCGAAAGTGCTGCCGTCGTGAAAACGGTTCAGGCTGGAATTGAGATCGACGCTCCGCCACCCCCCGAAGTGCCCGACGCGCTGCGCCGACTCAAGAGCGGTGAGGCGACCGTCCTGTACTCGAGCCCGAACACAACGGGACGCGTCTTCGCGGCCGTCCACCCGGCCGGGCGCCCGGTCGGCGTCTTGTGGGCCGAAAAGCCCGCCAGTCAACCATGGGCCGACGGCGAACGAGCCTACCTCTCGCTTGTCGGAAAGACCGTCGAACGCGCACCCGCACTCTCCGCGATCATTGGCCCGATCATCGACCCCGACCGCCTCTATCAACGACTTGGCGATACCGCCGTCATCGCCGGTCGCATGGCGCACGACTTCGACAACTTGCTTCAAGGGATCATCGGGTTCTCGGAACTGACTCTTCCCTTCCTACCGCCCGGCTCGCAGCCCGCGAACTTCGTCGCCGAGATCGGCAAGGTCGGTCAGCGTGGCGTCACGTTCACTCAGCAGTTGCACCATCTGAGCCGTAGCGGGCAGGTGAAGCCGAACCCGGGGTCGGTCGGCTTGGCCCTGACGAAAGAAGAAACTCGCCTGAAGATCGCGGCTCAGACCGCGGTGCGGGTCGAAATGGATCTCCCTCCGGACCTGCCGTTGGTCGCGGTGGAAACCGGGCCGCTCCAGATCGTGCTCGGCCACCTGCTTGAAAACGCCGTTGAAGCGTGCCCGTCGGGCGGTGTGGTGCGGGTCTCGGCCCGCTCGGTCGAGTTGACCGACGCCGACGCCTACCTCGGCCGTGTCGGGGTCGGCGGGTACTTGCAAATCACCATTTCCGACACCGGTCAGGGCATCAAACCGGAAGTGCGGAAGCGGCTGTTCGTTGAACCGTTTTTCACCACCAAGGTGCGGCACCGCGGGCTGGGACTGGCCATCGTGTACCGTGTTCTGTGCGCGCACCGGGGTGGCATCCAACTCGAACCTGTACTACCACCCGGAACCGGCACTCAGGTGCGGGTCGTGCTGCCGCTGGCAGCAGCCCGGCCCGCGACGGTCGTCTCTGGGCCTATCACCGCAAACGCGGTCGGAGGTTAATCACCATGCCATACGACATTGACGATCGCTTGACCCAGATACCCAAACCCTTGTACCCGATGATGACTCCGCTGCCACCGGCGCAGTTCAAGGGACAGAGTTTCCCCGCGTCCCGGGAACTACAGTCGTCGGGCGATATTCACATTCTCATTCTGGACGACGACCCGCACACGTGCGCCGTTATCCAGGCGGCTCTGAACAACCGCGACTTCGTCCTGGAAGTCGTGTCCGACCCCATGATGGTGGAGTCCGCGCTCTCCGTGAGCCAGCGGTATCACCTGATCGTGTTGGACTACGTGCTCCCCGGCCTCGAAACGGAGCAGGTGTTCGGCTGGATTCACGACCACCAATCAGACGCGAACATCGTCGTCGTCACTGGCTACCCGTCGGTGGACAGCGCGATCAACTGCCTCCGTGCGAAGACGTGCGACTACCTGACGAAGCCGTTCCAGATCGAGCAACTGCGCGAGATCGTGTACCGGTGTCTGGAGAGCCAGGGGCTTCTTCGGATGACCGAGGACGCGCTCAAGGAATCGCTCGGTGCGGCGATCCGCGAGCGCCGCAAGGGGCTGGCGCTGACGCTGTCGAACATGAGCGACCGGACTGGCGTTTCGCTCGGCTACCTGAGCCAGATCGAGTTGGGGAAGAACTCCGCGTCGATCGAAACGCTGTACCGCATCTGTCTGGCGCTGGGCATGAAGATGAGCGAGCTGTTCCAGTCCGTGCAGCGGGCGTAAGGCCGCTGCGCGGCGTCTCAAGTCTGCAAGTCCCAAGTCAAAGACCTTCACTGTTGAGGTCTTCGACTTGGGACTTGAGACTTGCAGACTTGAGACTTAATCAGGTTACCGGTCGCTATCCAGAACTTCACCGCCGCTTGGCGACAGCAGGCCGCGGAGCGTCTTGTCATTGGTGCTGTCGGACACGAACCATACCGAACCGTCCCAGAATGCGACGTTGAACCCGTTGGGGAACTGGCCGCCGAACCGCTTCTTCAACTCCTGCGCCGATTCCTTGCCGGTCAACATCACGTCGTCGGGCTTCGTCCAGATCACCGCGTCGGCCGCTTCCACCATTGCGATCGTGTTCGACGTGCCGTCCGTGATGTGGAGCAACGATAAGCCCCTCGGCTGCATCGCCTTCGGGCCGATGACCATCTGCATGTGCGTGTAGCCCGGCTTGCCTGGCTTGTTGGTCGGCGCGTAGAGGTTCGGCATCTTGTCGATCAGTTTCTTGTTGTGGTCGCTGTCCCACGGTTCATTGAGTTTGAACTGGTTGTACAGGTTCGCCTGTTCGATGTATGGCAGGATGGCGACTCGCCAACTCAGGAGCGGTTTATCGGTCGGTTGCTGGAGCGGGGCGCCATTCGCCCCAGTCCCGTGAATCGGAAACCGGCCCATCGAGTCGTGGTAACTGTGCAACCCCAGTGCGGCTTGCTTCAAGTTGTTTGACGCTTTCATCCGCGCGGCGGCCTCGCGGACCTTCTTCACGGCATCGGCGACCACCGCCCCGAAGTCGAAATCGGCCTTGTAAGTGGCGGTCGCGGTGAGGTCCGAGCCGGATACTTCGACCTTCGTTGCCTTGAGTGCGCGTTCAGCTTCCTTGACGGCGGGCATGAACGTAGCGAAATCGCCCGCGACCTTGCCGTTCATGAACTTTCCGATCTCGTCGGTTGCCAGCCCGATCAGTTCCTGCGCCTTGTCTTTGGCTTTCCCCGCGGCGGTCGCGTCCGCGAAGGTGGCGCGGGCCGCGGCGCTGAGTTCCTTGCCCTTGAGGTCGGCCGTCAGCGTGACCGTGCGAGCCGCGAGCAGCGGTGCGAAGTCCTTCGTCTCGCGGGCGCTGAGCATGTCGGTTGGCACCTTTTGCAACTGAACGGTCGCGAACAGCGTGTGCCCGGCAGCGGCCTTCGACAACTCCGCCGTGAACGGCCACGTGGTCCGGTCCTTCGCGTAACCGTCGAGGTACTTCTGCGCGAGGTCCGGGTGGACGATGGCGAGTGTCTTCTCGTCCGGGAAGTGGGCGAGTGCGCGCCCCGCTTTGTAGAACCCGCGACTGTCGGGCTTCGCGTTCGCGTCGAGGCCGAACGCACCGGATTTCGTGATCGGCTTATCGGACGCGAGGATGACGACCATCTTCGGTTCGCCTTCCTCGGGAACCTCCGTGACACAGACCGTCAGGGATTCGATGTCGGTCAACTTGACCCCGAGTACGCGGGCTAACGTGCTATCGATCTGGTCCCACTCGGCCGTACCGCCGGCTTTCGTGAAGGCTTGCTTCACTTCGGTGAAGAGGGTGCTGTCGCGGATGTCCTTCGCTTTCAAGTGAGCGAACAGGAGAGAGTCGGAACTGACCGTAGCCGGGGGCACACCCGGACCCGGACCGGGTCCCGGGTCGCCGCTGTCGGCCGGCTTCTTCTTGCAGGCGGGTACGGCGACGAGGCACGCGAGCAGGATGCCGAGGGGGATGAGTAACGACCGACGGGGCATGGCGGTCTCCTGGTGGGAAGAGGTGTCTGGGGCAATGAGATTATTGCCGCGGGGACAGGGAAGACAATGGCGTGGCGTCATGCCGTCGGGCGCTTGCGGGGCAGTGACACGAAGCTGTGCAGCGCGCAGCCCAAGCCCATCACCACGAACGCGCCTATCACGACCAACTGGATGAGCGCGGACGTACTCGCGCCGCCCTGGCTCGCGCTCAACTGCACCGGGAGCCACTTGTCTTTCAACTCCGGGTGTCGGGCCTTGATCTTGTCCGCGGCCTGCTTCGACAACCCGCCGTCCCACACCTCCAACTTGCCCTCCAACCGGTTTCCCTTTTCCTCCAGCGGGCGCTCGGCGATCAGCCACCGGTCCTGAATCGGGACCAACACAAACCGCGTCTGCTCGTTCGTGTACTTGCCTTTCGTCTCAATCCCGAGGTCCGTTTCGATGACCTGTTCGCCGGTATACGTCACCCACGGCGAGTCCTCCGCGTCCGCTTCCTTGAGTGACAGTAATTCGGTGGTGGTGAGCGGCTTCGCGCCGCGCACGTCGGTCATTAGGGTCGTCCACAGCGCGACGAGGAACACCACCCCGATCAGCGCGAACGCGATTCCGCACCCGATGTAGATGAGTGCCTTCCGTTTTTGCTTTGCGTCGCGGGCGGCGCGAAAGGCGAGGGTCCGGCGCTCCTGTTCGTCGTCGTCGATGGGGTCTTCGAGGCGGAGCGGTTCGGGCTGTGGCGCGTGCGCCGGAACGAAAAGCGGGGCGAGGACTGGGTGGTGGCAGAACGGGCACGTGACCGGGTGGCCGGCCATCACGGGCGGAACCTGCATCGTGTTTCGGCATGTCGGGCACGAGAAGACGATCATGGGCCGCTCGCAAGGGTTCGGCCACGTGCCGCAGGTCACTTCTTCAACCGGTCCCGCACGGATTCGAGAACGGTTTGCTCATCGGGGAACTTCCCGGCCTGGAGTTTCGAGTAGACCAACTCGCCGTTGACCGTCACTTCAAAGCACCCGCCGCCGGCGGGAACCAGGGTGAACTCCTTGATCTTCTGCTTAAAACTGCTCAACAGCACGGCCGTCAAACTGAGGGCCTTCGATTCGTATCCTCAGACCGAACAGTATTTCAGTTCGATGTTCATCACGCACCTCGGGCGAACGAAGAAAGGAGTTGGTTACGCAACTGCGGACGCGAGAAAAGCAGCGAACCCGAGACTGGTTCGGTGCCGCAAAGAGCGGGTTCGGTGGTCAGATGTGGATCGCGCCAACGTTGCCGGTGCGGAAGAACTTTTGCAGGTCTCGCCCGGTGTGGACGAACACATAGGTCACGCCGCGATAGGCATCCCGTCCGACGTAGACCTGCGCACGCGTGAGCGAAGCCTGCGATTCCTGAAGGTTCTTCAGGTCGAACCGGCCGTCGTGCGGGAACAGGTACACCTTCGCGAACCCGGCGGGTTCGCCGAGGTTCGCGGGATCCGGGTGCGGACTGCGGAACACGATCACCGGAACGTCCCGACCGTTCACCTTCTCGTACCCGAGGGATACGAGAAGGGTGTAATCGAACGGCAGTGGGAGTTCATTTGGGAGCTTTTGCGCCGCGAGCCATTCCTTGGTGGATTGTTGCGGGTCGCTCAACAGGCGGTCGTTGAGCGCGACGAGTTCGTCGTTGTTCGGTTTGGGGCGCGTATTGGTGAACACGCCGAGCGCGAGACCCGCGAACAGAAGCGACGCCGCGAGAGCGGCCACGGCCCGATACGCCTTGCGGCGGAGGGCCGTGCCTTGCTTTTCCGCGCCGGACGCGATGAGCCGGGCGCGCAACCCAGAAGGAATAGGAACGTTGACCATCGTGGACGCGACGGCGCGGTCGAACGACATCAGTTCGCGGGCGTCGGCGGCGCACGCCGGGCAGGTTGCCAGGTGCGCGTCGAGCGGAGCGGTCACGTCCGGGCCGAGTTCGTCGGCCGCGTGTCGGCGCATCCTCAGGTAAAATTGGGCGTCACGGCATTCCATCGGTCACCTGCTTCGCAACGGCCTCTGTCGGGAGTGAGGGCCGTTCGTGGTGCGCTTCGTCGGTTGGGCTCAAGCGAGTTCGCAAGTAAGACTTTCCCCGCGCCAGTCGCGACATCACCGTTCCAATCGGCAGATCCATTTGCGCGGCGATGTCGCGGTAACTGAACTCTCCAAAATAGAACAGGATGATGGGCGTCCGAAACGTTTCATCCAGTTCGTCGAGCGCCTGCTGCAACTTCGCGGGATCGATATCCAGTGTGTGGTCGTCGCTGACGCGTGCGGGCAGGTCGCCGGTGGTGTCGAGCGGGATCACCTTGTGCCGCTTCTGGTCGCGGATCTTATGCAGATACAGGTTCCGCAGAATTCGGAACAGCCAGGCTTTGGCGCGGTCCGGTTCGCGGAGCTGTGGCAACCGGGCGAGTGCCTTCCCGAACGTCTCTTGAGTGAGGTCTTCGGCGTCGGCCGACGACCCGCTCAATCGGTAGGCGTACCGGTAGAGAGCTTCGTAATGCGCATTGATTAGTTGGGGCAGGCCACCGGACGCCATACCAAACCCTCATCCTCACGAACCCGAACCGCGGGGTTTATTCCCGAACTTTATTCGCCGCGAGCGCGTTGTTCTCACGCCCGAACCGGATTTGGGTAGGTGCCGCTTGCCGAGCGGCACGCGGCACAACTCGGATCGCTTCCAGAAAATACGTGTCGCTTGACAGCGGGCTATCGCGTGCCGCTCGGCGAGCGGCACCTACCTGAAGCCGGCTGTCACGATAGGGAGGAAATTTCGGCAGTCAGGGATTTTTCGGGAATATCCTTCCCGGCTTCGTATCTATGTCGTCGTGGGTGAAACGGAATTGATCGCATCGACTGGCACCACGTGCGGCGGAACCAGCGACTCTGAAACGAGTTGCGACCGTTGCTCGCCTCGAAGATGTGACCCAAACCGGTAAATCCCAACAAAACAGAAGGCCGCGACTCCGGATAGGCCGGGGCACGTGAGGAACCTCTCTGTTGTCTCAACTGTGTCCCACCATTTTCAGGGAGTTTGCTATGAAGAAGGTTCTCATTGTGATGGTTCTGGCCCTGGGCCTCGCGACCGTCGTTGGCTGCGGCAGCACCCCGACCACCGGCGGCGGCAGCACCCCGACCAAGGCCAAGTAGTTTGACGCCTGCGCAAGCGGGAACCACCTTTGTGTGGATGGGGTCGGCCGGTTTACGGTCGGCCCTTGTCTTTTTCGTAGCATGTCTTCGAGTACGCCGGAATGCCCGAACCGCGTGCCCCACTCTCGCGGAGTTCACCCGTGCGACGCACTTTCATCTTCGGATTGCTTCTCGCGCTCGGCCTGACCGCGCTCGGATGCGGCGGTTCCCGCGAACGGGGTAAGAACAGCGACTTTGACCGACCCACCACCGCACCGAAGAAGTAACGCCTTTTGGCGAGCAGTGAGCGCGTCGCCTCCGGTCGCTTACGCTTACGCTCCTGGCTCGCCAAAAGGCTACGCCAGCACTTCCTTCACCACTTTGCCCTTCACGTCGGTGAGGCGCTCGTCCTTCCCGTTGTGGAAGTACGTCAGTTTGGTGTGGTCGAAGCCGAGCAAGTGGAGAATGGTCGCGTGGAAGTCGTGAACGTGAACGCGACCGTCGATGCCGTGTAGCCCGAATTCGTCGGTTGTGCCGTGGACGTAGCCACCCTTCACGCCGCCGCCGGCCATCAGCATCGAGAAGCCGTAGGGGTTGTGGTCACGCCCATTTGTGCCCTCGGTCATGGGCGTGCGACCGAACTCGCCGCCCCAGATTACCAGGGTGTCGTCGAGCATGCCTCGCTGTTTCAGGTCGCGGAGCAGCGCCGCCGAGGGCTGGTCGGAGCGAAGGCACATCTTCGTGTGGTTGCCCTCGATGTCCGCGTGGGCGTCCCACTGGCTCCCAGCTCCGCAGTAGACCTGTACGAACCGCACACCGCGTTCGACGAGCCGCCGTGCGAGCAAGCACCGGTGACCGAACTCCGCGGTCTCCTTGCGGTTCAGGCCGTATGCCTCTTTCGTCTTCTCCGATTCCTTCGTTAAATCCACCGCCTCCGGTGCGCTCGCCTGCATCCTGAATGCGAGTTCGTAAGCGGCTTGCCGTGCGGTCAACTCCGTGTCGCCGGGCCGCTCGCGCTGGTGAATGCCGTTCAGTTCGCCGATGAGGTCGAGTTTGTCTTTCTGGCGCACGCCGCCGATGTCCGCGGGCGGGCTGAGGTTCAGGATCGGGTTCGCGCCGCTGTTGAAGTGCGTGCCTTGGTAGGTCGCGGGCATGTAACCGGTGCCCCAGACGCGCGCGCCGCCGAACACCTGACCGCCACCTTCCGTGAAGACCACGAACCCCGGCAGGTTTTTGTTCTCGCTCCCGAGTCCGTACATCGCCCACGAGCCCAAACTCGGTCGACCCGCGAGGATGCTCCCGGTGTTCATCTGGCACACGCTGCCGACGTGATTCAACCCGTCGGCCCAGCACGCGCGGAGCAGCGTGAAGTCGTCGGCGCACTTCGCGAGGTTCGGGAGCCAGTCGCTGAAGTCCAGCCCGCTCTTTCCATGCTTCGCGAACTTCCGCTTGCTGGCGAGGAGATTGTTCCCGCCGGTGCCCATCGGCGTGATGACCTTGCCGAAGCTCGCGGGTAGCGGCTTGCCGTGCTGCTTGGTGAGTTCCGGTTTGGGGTCGAAGAGGTCGACGTGCGACGGCCCGCCTTCCATGAACAGGAAGATGACCCGCTTCGCGGTGCCCGCGAAGTGCGGCTTCTTCGGCGCAAGCGGATCCGCGACGCGTGGCGATTCTGACGCGCTGGCTTCCGCCGCCATCGCGGACAGCGCGAGTGCGCCGAACCCGCCCCCGGCGGAATGGAGGAATTCGCGTCGCGAGGAGAACAGGGGGACGTGCATGTGCGATTCTCCGCGTTCGGAAGAAACCCCTCCCCAACCCCTCCCCTAAAAAGGGAGGGGCTTCAAACCGAAGACGCTACGGCATCTTCGGTTGCTGGTTCTGCTCCCCCTCCCTTCTTAGGGGAGGGGGTTGGGGGGAGAGGTTCTTTTCAGCGCCTACGGCATCTTCGGCGGGCCGAAGCCGCCCTCGCGCATCCGCTTCAGTTGCGAACGCTGTTCTGGTGTCAGAATCTTATCGAGGCGCGCGTCCACTTCCTTCTGCAAGTCCGCGAGTTCCTTCTTTTGCGCCTCGGTCATCTGCAGGTTGTTCTGGACGTTCGGCGGGAGCACGTCGCCCGGCAGCGGGCGCGCCGGTGGCGGGCCGCCGAACCCGAAGCCGACCGGCGTGAAGCCTTTTCGCTCGCCCGCGAGTTGCGCCGCGATCGACTCCGAACGCTTCTCCACGAACTTCTTCAGGTCCGGTGGGGCCGCGCCGAAGCCGCCGAAGCCGGGACCACCGGCCGGTTCCTTCCGCGCGCTGACCGCCTTCTTCTCCTTCTCGATCAGCGGCAGCACGGACTTTTCGATGGTCGCGAGTTCCTTCAGCACCTTTTCCTTGTTGAAGCAGAGCGGCACGATTTCCTTCAGAATCTGCTGGTACTTGTCCGCGAACTCCTTGTTCGCCATCACCCGATCCGCCAACCGCGACTGCGGGTAGGGCTTCGTCAGGCTCAGATCCATTTGCTGGTCCGCGGTGCCCATGAACGCGAAATTGCCCATAGCGAGGTCCACGTCCCATGGGATAAAGTGGAACTTGTTCGTCTGCGGGTGGAGGTAGAGACAGTAGTTGTGGCCGAGCGTGAAGAAACTGTCGAGGTTCGAGACGATCGCGGTCGCAGCCATGTACTTCAGAAACGCGTCCACGTCGAGGTAGGTCGCGATTTGCTTGTTGAAGTCCGCGTCGGTGCCCTGATTCACCAGCTTCGTGAAATCGATGACGCGTTTGACTTCTTCTTTCGTCGCTTCTCGCTTGGGTTGGTAGGTGTCCTTGTAGCGTGCCCAGTCTTCGCCGAGGTAATCCAGCCCGCGGATGCGTTCGGGCTTCATCAGGAGGCCGTTGTCGTTCTTGTAGTTCAGCTTCAGGAAGTTCTTGTCCACGCCCTCGACGAGTGTGTATGTGCCGACGTGTTCCTTGTCGTACTTGCCGGGGACCGTGATCGTGACCTCGGCGAACGCGGTCCGCGGGGCGGGCACGCCGGCGGCGCGGTAGATCGAGTACGCGAGCGCTTCGCGGCCCTTCGTCGGGTCAAGCACGCCGCAGTTGAGCGTGAGCGATTTCAAGCCGTGGAACCGGGCCGCGTCGTCGTGGCGGTCGAGATCGACCTTGAACGAGCGTTTCAGGCCGCGCGAGGTGGACAGGTACGTCGAGTTGCCCTTGTACCGCAGTCCGACTTTCTCGATGGTCTTACCGTCCGCGGTGAGAGAGGCTTCGGCCCACGGGAACTCCGTTCCGAACGCGCTGCGATGCGTTTCGCGCTTTTCCTCGCCGGGCTTCGGCTCAACCTTCTTCGGCGGTGGGCCGAACCCGAACCCGACGTTGACCGGTTGCATCGCATCGTATTCCTTCGCGGTGAGCGATAGATGGAACTGCCATACCTTCTCGTGCCCGAACACGTCGGCGCCCGCAGGTGCTTTCTTGGGTTCATCCGGTACAGCGTTCGCGTGTGTCGGCGACCACAGCACCGAACCCGTGAGCGCGAACACGGTCGCGGTCGCGATCCAGAAGAGGAGTCTCATCGGTGTGACCTCTTGAAAAGACGTAGCGTGTTTCGTTTCATCAGGGGGGAGTTGTTGGAGATCATCATAAACGAATCGTGAAGACGCGGTGAATGTTCTCGTGGTTGTTACACGCTCGGGGGTGGTCGCAACGCGACCAGCGAAGATCGCAACGTAACGCGTGATGAAAAGTCGGTGAATCCCGTGTTCGGGTCAGGTAGACTTGATTGTTGTATTTCGGGTAAACTCGGTTGTTCTCCACACCGCCAATGCCCTTTCCCGTTCTGCTGCTGCTAAACGCTGCCAGGCATTGGTGTGACTCCCGACCAGTTAGAGAGTCAGCGGTCAGGCCGTCTCGAACGGCCGACCGGTTCCGTTTCACAACGCAACCCCGTTTGAAGAACGGGTGAAGGAGCGGTGAGAATGTCGGACCTGTCCGATTCCGCAACGGGAGCCGCGTTCGGTCCCTCGGGGAATGGTTACGTGACACCCGCGAGCGGACTCGAGTCGCCCTCGTTGTTCGCCCCATCCGCGAACGGTGCGACTGACGCGGCGACGGCGTACGAAGTGAAGTTTCTGTTGACCGAGGAACAGGTGCGTGAGGTGATCGCCCGCGTGACCGGGAAACTCGCGCTCGACGCTTACGCGGACCCAGCGATGGGGAACGCGTACTGCACGACCAGCATCTACACCGACACACCGAACTTCGACGTGTTCTACCGTACTCAGGGCTACAATCGCGACAAGTTCCGCGTGCGGCGCTACGGGCTGAACGGTCCGGTGTTCGTGGAACGGAAGAGCAAGAACGGCGACAAGGTGCGGAAACATCGCGCGCCGATCAACGCGAACGAGGTGTCGGACCTCGCGGCGCTATCGCTGACTAGTGAGTGGGCGGGTGAGTGGTTCCACAGCCAATTGATCCAGAAGCAACTGAAGCCGGTGTGCCGGGTCGCGTACGAGCGTGTTGCGTACCTCGGCACCGCCGACGGCGGTACGGTGCGCCTGACCTTCGACCGGAATGTTCGCGGGGTCGTTGCGACCGAGTGGGCGATCGAACAGGTTGGTGAGGGGGCGCCGCTGTTGGATCGCGTGGTGTGCGAGTTCAAGTTTCGCGTCGCGATGCCGGCGCTGTTCAAGGGCATCGTCGTGGACCTCGGACTGACCCCGACGCCGGTGTCGAAGTACCGGACGTTTGTGCGCGCCGCCGGATTGGTTCCCGCGATTGCAGAGCAAGCGAGCGGGGTTGCGAATGGCTAATTCCGGGGGCGATGCGAACCCGTTCACCGAATCTCCCCCGACCACTGCGCTGACGCCCGAAGACATCGCGATGCGGATCTGCTTCGCGGCGATGTTCGGGATCGCGGCGGGCACCGCGTACTTCCTCACGCAGAAGAAGAACCGCGCAGAAGCTGCGTCATTCGTGGCGACGATGGTCCTGCTTGCCATCCTCTTGGGGATGGTGAGCATGGTGATCGGCAAGAACATCGCGCAGGCGTTCGCGCTCGTGGGTGCCCTGTCGATCGTGAGATTTCGTTCGGTGGTGGAGGACACACGCGACACCGCGTTCGTGATCTTCGCGGTGGTGGTCGGCATGGCTGCGGGAACCGGGGAGTATCTCGTCGCGGTGGTGGGCATCCCGATCGTGGGCTTCGTGGCGTGGCTGCTGGCCCTCTGGGGTCGCAGCGGTGAGAAGCCGGCGCCGGCCGCGCAACCGCGACCGACGACGGTGGTGGTCCGCGTCGGGATCGGGACGGATCCAGCGGGCCCGCTTGCGGCGACGATAGCGACCCACGCCGACGGCGTCGAACTGGTCGCGGCTGCCACGGTGCGGCAGGGAGCGGCGCTTGATTTGACGTACGCGCTGTGCCTTCGCAAATCCGCCACCGTGATCGCGCTGATCGGCGATCTGAACCGCACCGAGGGCGTTCAAGGGGTCGAGTGGAAGCAAGGCGAGCAAACCTAACCCCCTTCCTTTCAGGGAAGGGGTTGGGTGTTAGGTTCTTCACCTTCATCTCAACATGAGGTTCACAATGCACCGCCGGTTATTCGCGCTGCCGATGGCGATTCTCACCGCGGCGCTGGTGGCTTTGTGCGCGCCGAGTGCGTTCACGCAACCGCCCGAGAAGGACAAAAAGGGCGGTCCCGGAGGCTTCGGGAAAGGTCCGCCCGGCGGACAGGAACGCAAGATTCTCGCCGAGTTCGACAAGAACAAGGACGGGTGGTTGAACACCGAAGAGCGCAAACCGGCACGCGAGGCCGCGAAGGCCGGCGCGAAGGGCGGTTTCGGTGGCTTCGGTGGGCCGAAAGGCGGTCCGTTCGGCAAGGGCGGCGAAGCCGGCAAGCCCGGCCCGAAGGTGAAGCCCGACGAGGTGAAGAACTTCCCGGACGCGAAACTCTACGACCCGACCGTGCTCCGCACCATCTTTTTGGAGTTCGAGAATTCAGATTGGGAATCGGAGATTCAGGACTTCCACAACACCGATGTGGACGTGCCCGCGACCGCGACCGTGGACGGCAAGAAGTACAAGAACGTCGGCGTCCACTTCCGCGGCATGTCGTCGTACATGGGCGTCGGTGCTGGCTCGAAGCGATCGCTCAACCTGTCATTCGACATGGCCGACGACAAGCAGCGGCTCCGAGGTTACAAGACGCTTAACCTGCTCAACGCGCACGAGGACGCGTCGCTGATGAGCACGGTGCTGTACTCGCACATCGCGAACCAGTACATCCCGGCTCCGAAAGCGAACTTCGTGAAGGTGGTCATCAACGGCGAGAGTTGGGGTGTGTACGCCAGCGTGCAGCAGTTCGACAAGGCGTTCCTGACTGAGCATTACAAGACCACTAAAGGTACGCGGTGGAAGGTTCGCGGTAGTCCGGGGGGGCGCGGAGGCTTGGAATACTTCGGTGAAAATGTCGAAGACTACAAGCGCGTGTTCCAGATCAAGTCCGACGAGAACGCGGAGGCGTGGAAGGCGCTGGTGAACTTCTGCAAAGTGCTGAACCAGACACCGCCGGACAAGCTCGAAGCGGCACTCAAGCCGATCGCGGACGTGGACGGCATTCTGTGGTTCCTCGCGCTCGATAACGCGCTGATCAACAACGACGGCTACTGGGTTCGCTCCAGCGACTTCTGCATCTACCTGGACGAGAAGAACAAGTTCCACATCATCCCGCACGACATGAACGAGTCGTTCCGTCCCGCGATGGGCGGTCCGGGCGGTGGGTTCGGTGGTCCGGGCGGCGGCTTCCGCGGTCCGCCTCCGGGCGTGATCATTCCGCCGCCAGTGCAGGACACGCTCCAACTCACCGACGCGCAGAAGAAGGAACTCGAAGCGATTCAGAAGGAAGTCGATGAGAAGCTCGAAAAACTGATGACCGAGGAGCAGAAGAAAGCGTTCAAGGAACTGAAGGATCGCGGTCCTGGTGGTGGCTTCGGGCCTCCGGGCGGCGGGTTCCCGGGTGGTCCCGGTGGTGGCATGGGCGGCGCTCGCAGTGTGGAACTCGATCCGCTCATCGGGCTGACCGACGCGAACAAGCCGCTCCGCAGTAAGCTCCTCGCGGTGCCCGCGTTCAAGGCGAAGTACCTCGCGAACGTGAAGAAGATCGCGGAGGATTCGCTCGACTGGAAGAAACTCGGGCCGGTGGTGTCGCAGTACCGCAAGCTGATCGAGAAGGAAGTGGAACTCGACACGCGAAAGCTCGACTCGTTCGACGCGTTCAAGCGTGCGACCGACGACGCGATTCCGACCGCGGGCGGCGGCGGTCGCGGTGGGATGAACCTGCGTGCGTTCGCGGAGCAGCGGCAGAAGTACTTGCTGAGCAACGCCGACGTGAAGAAGGCCGGGCAGTGATGACTGACGCCCCTCATTCGGAGCCGGAAGCGTGAGCGACGGATAGCGTTGTCCGTCGCTCACGCTTGCGGCTCCGAATGAGGGGCGTCCCTCCTTTCCCAACAGCAAATCCACGACCCAACACCCGCGAACGTGCGGCCCTTCGCCCCTGCAATGGTTCAGCACAGCGTCGTTGTCGCAGCCCGCGTCCTGGAGCGCGTCCGCCAGAATCGGCATCGCGCTGAAGTCACGCGACTCGTACATCTGCCGCGCGAGCGCGACGGCGGTATCGGTGCGCCACTCCGGGGCGAAGGTGACCGGGCGGAAGGTTCCCGAAGATGTCGTAAAGGAGTGCTTTTTCCAATTGCACGCAGTCAGATTCAATGAGTCCACGCGACCGATCAAGTGCTCTCCTGAATGTATTGAGCAAGTCGAATGGCTGCAGGTAAGAGTGGGCGGCACATGTTACCACTCTTGCCGCCGATGAGCTACCGTCGTCTCTGTCCGCTGCCCATGCGAGGTCCTCTGCGGTTGTGCGGATCAGTGTGGCGCGCAGATTATCCGCGAAATCTTCGAGTTGCTGAACGGCCGTTCGGCTTCGCGCGGTCAGCAAATTCCACACTTGCCGACAGCAAGCGCACGCAAACAATCGTGATTTGCGAGTGTGATAGGCGACGGCGGGTGCTTTCACCATTGCGATCGAATCCTTGCACTTCAGCCATTCTTCTTCGGTCATGGTGTGTCCTTCATTTCGGTGAGGCGGTCGCGGGCTTCGCCTTCCACGAACTGCCGCACGCGAGCATCTTCCGCGGTCGCCAGGCCGCTCGGCGGGCCGTCGTAAAGGATTTGCCGCTCGTCCGCGCCCAAACGCGAACGCGGGTACAGCATCACGACCCGGCTCGCGCACTTCTGCACGGTGCGGAGTTCGTGCGTCACGATCACCGATGTCACCGGGCGCTTCTTGCGCGTTTGCAGGATCAACTCGTTAATCACGTCCGTCATGATCGGGTCGAGACCGGTCGTCGGTTCGTCGTAGAGCATAACGTCGGGGTCGAGCGCCAGCGCACGAGCCAACCCCACTCGCTTCCGCATACCGCCGGACAACTCTGCGGGCATCTTCAGTTCCGCCGTCGCGGGGAGACCGACTTCCAGCACGCGTTCGCGTACTCGCGTTGCGATATCCGCGTCAGTCACGCCGCCCTTCGCCCGCAAGCCGAACGCGACGTTGTCGAACACGTTCAAGCTGTCGAACAGCGCCGCTTGCTGAAACAAGAACCCGACGCGAAGCCGCAACTGCGTGAGTTCGCGTTCGGAGAGTTTGTGCAGCGGCTTGCCTTCGAGAATCACCTCGCCGGTGGTGGGTTTCAGCAGCCCGACGATGAGTTTCAGCAGCACGGTTTTGCCGCAGCCGCTCTCGCCGATCACGCAGAGCGTGTCTTGCGGGAAGATGTCGAGGTCGATGCCGTGCAGCACCGATTGCGCGCCGAACGACACGCTCACGCCGCGAAGTTGCACGATGGGCGATGGGGTCGGCGGGGCAGGAGTGTCGTCCGCCATCACGAACCGCCTTCCGGAGGCGTACCGAAATACGCCTTATCGCGGGCCTCGTACCCGGTGTAACCGAGCAGATCGTACAGCTCTGCTCGCGTCTGCATCTTCGGAATGCTCGCGGTCTGCACGCCGTTCGCGAGGAGGTCGCGGAGCGTGTCTTCGGCGGCCTTCATCGCGGTCCTGAATGCCGTCAGCGGGAACAGGATCATTTTGTAGCCCATCGCGCCGAGCGTCTTCACGTCGAGCAACGGTGATTTGCCGAACTCGGTCATGTTCGCCAGGAGCGGGGCGACCATCTCACGGGCGAATTCCTCGAACTCGTCCGCAGCCTGAAGTCCTTCTGGAAAGATCGCGTCGGCTCCAGCCGCCATGTAGCGGTGGGCGCGTTCGAGCGCGTCTGGGAAGCCGGTGACGCCGCGGGCGTCGGTGCGCGCAATGATGACGAAGTCCTTGTTTTTCCGGGCCGCGCA
Organism: Singulisphaera sp. GP187; assembly: GCA_945905925.1. Classification (GTDB taxonomy): domain Bacteria; phylum Planctomycetota; class Planctomycetia; order Gemmatales; family Gemmataceae; genus Gemmata. The sequence continues at coordinate 31,093 of CAMDQN010000018.1, read as the reverse complement.
CGCGGAGCGAATCTTCGCACACATCGCTTCCGTCGATACCACCGACTTGCCCGAAAGGTGTCCGCAGCGCTTCGGCATCTCCTGATCTTCGAGGTGAATCCCCGCGACCCCCGCGGCTTCAAATAGGCGAACGGTGCGCTCCACGTTGAGCGATTCGCCGAACCCAGTGTCCGCGTCGCAGAGCAGCGGAAGCGTCGTCGCCTGTGCGGTAAGTTGTGCGGCTTGGACGAACTCGGTGAGCGTGAGCAACCCGATATCAGGCACGCCGTTCCCCGCAGAGAGCGCACCGCCGGAGAGATAAACGGCCTGAAATCCCAGGCGCTCAGCCATCTTCGCGACGAGCGGATTGAACACGCCTGGGATTGCGACCGGTCCACTCGACCACGCATCGCGAAGGCGGCGGCCCGGGGAAAGCGAAGGGGTGGCCGGCATCAATTTCCCCGTGTGTGGAGTAAGCGAATTCCGCCTTATCATAGCGCCGTGGCGCTCGCAAAGGAAGATTTTTCGGAAACCAGGAATTTGTCGGAAGTCGTTCAAGGACAACGCGCCCGGACACGGGAGACAGCCCGTGTTCGGTTGCTACGCGAACCGGACCCTTGACAGGACTGCCCATCGCTTTAGAATCTCCCATGTGCAATCCCGCCCCTTGAGGTGTGCATGATTACCACGTTGTCGCTGACAGGCCTGATTCCGCTCAATCGCGGATAGCTTCCAAAGACAACGTGTTTGTCGAGGGGGCCAAACCAAAACGGTTTGGCCTTCGCATTTGATGGGGGTAGATGTCGCGCGTGTAGCTCAGTTGGTACGAGCACGTCGCTGATAACGACGGGGTCCCTGGTTCAAATCCAGGCACGCGCATCTGGTTGGCGGCACACGGTTCGGGGGTGTAGCTCAGTTGGTAGAGCGCCTGCTTTGCAAGCAGGAAGTCAGGGGTTCGAGTCCCCTCTCCTCCACCTAAAGTCCGCGACCCGACACGGGAACACAAGCGAGTGGCGAGCCTTGTTCCCGGCCCCCGTGATCTCGAAAGCCTTGCAGTAAAAGCCGCAAGAAGACAACGAGAAGAAAAAATCGCGGGACGGGTTGACTCTGAAACGCGACGCTACTAAGATTTGCCCTGCAGTGATGGAAACGCAACGTCGATAAGAACTTGCGACGTAGCACGCGAAGGTAAGAAGGGCGAGAATCTGGTCCGCCGACTCGACAGGGTCGCGAGCCAGCTCGGGTGATCTGGAGCCGAAAGGCGAAGGGTTGCCCAAATACCGCGAGCGGATTACCGCGAGCGGTTAAGTGATCTTTGACAACTTGGTTAAGCAAGTTAGTTGCATCTTTTTCGATGCCGCTGGCTCTTAGTTTTGTCTTCATCGCACGCAAGTGGGGTACGGGCAGGCTGGGTGCGAGTGGTAGCGAATTATGACAAACAAGACACGAGCCTTAGAAGATCGAAAGATCGAGATAGGAAACATCGTCGACCCCGGGCGCTACCCAGCGTTTGGGGGTGATATGAAATACTAGTAAGGTGAAGTGTTCGTGACAGCGATAAGTGGTAACACGAGTCGAGGGAGCGAACAATGCGGCCAAGCTAGTAAGGGCGTGTGGGGGATGTCTTGGCACCAGAAGGCTAAAGGGCGTGGAAGACTGCGAAAAGTCCGGGGGAGTTGTCAAACGAGCTTTGATCCCGGAATACCCGAGCTAACCCAGGGAACTGAAACATCTCATTACCTGGAGGAAGAGAAAGAAAAATCGATTCCGTCAGTAGCGGCGAGCGAACGCGGAAGAGCCCAAACCACGGGGGTAACCTCGTGGGGTTGTAGGACCGCATTTAAGATTCTGAGTTCCAAACGGAAGGGTCTGGAATGGCCCGCCATAGAGGGTGAAAGTCCCGTATGTGAATGGAACAAAGACTGAGCGGTATCCTGAGTAGGACTCAACACGTGAAAGTGAGTCCGAATCTGCGGGGTCCATCCCGTAAGGCTAAATACTCTCTGGTGACCGATAGCGAACAAGTAGCGCGAGCGAAAGATGGGAAGAACCCCGACAAGGGGAGGACACTGAACCTGAAACCACATGCCTACAAGCGATCAGAGCCCTATGCCCGCAAGGGAATGGGTGATGGTGTGCCTTTTGCATAATGATCCGGCGACTTACCGTAACCAGCAAGGTTAAGGGCCTCTGGCCTGTAGCCGAAGCGAAAGCGAGTCTTAAACGGGCGCTAAGTTGGGTGCGGTAGACGCGAAACCACGTGACCTACGCATGGCCAGGATGAAGTGGGAGTAACATCTCATGGAAGACCGAACTCATTTGGGTTGAAAACCGATGGGATGAGCTGTGTGGGGGAGTGAAAGTCTAATCAAACGTGGAGATAGCTCGTTCTCTCCGAAATAACTTTAGGGTTAGCGTTCGGATAGTTGACGTTGGGGGTAGAGCGACTGATTTCGAACGGGGGCCTACCCGGCTACCCGTCGAAGCCAAACTCCGAATACCAGCGTACCAGTCCGGGCAGCTAGACGGTGGGGGATAAGCTTCATCGTCGAGAGGGGAACAACCCAGATCACCCGCTAAGGTCCCAGAGTCGTACTCAGTGCGAAAGGAAGTTGGATTCCCGAGACAGCCAGGATGTTGGCTTAGAAGCAGCCACCATTTAAACAACGCGTAATAGCGGACTGGTCGAGGAGTCCTGCGCCGATAATGAACGGGACTCAAGTACGACACCGAAGCGGTGGGCAGCGTAAGCTGCGGTAGGAGAGCGTTGCGTGTGCGGTGAAGGGGTACGGGCAACGAGCCCTGGAGCGCATGCAAGTGATTATGCCGGAATGAGTAGACGATAAAACGGGTGAGAATCCCGTTCGCCGTAAACCTAAGGTTTCCTGGGGAAGGTAAATCCGCCCAGGGTTAGCCGGTGCCTAAGACAAGGCCGAAAGGCGTAGTCGATGGGGAGCAGGTTAATATTCCTGCGCTCCTCGCACAACATGGGACGTCGATTCAAAGTGGTGTAGGCTTATTAGATTGCCTCAGGGCACTTAAGACCCCGATATCCATTGCGAGTCGACCAAGAAAACCGTGCGAGAAACCGTACTAAAACCGACACAGGTAGGTGAGATGAATATTCTAAGGCGCTCGAGAGAACTCTCGTGAAGGAACTCTGCAATTTAAATCCGTAACTTCGGGAAAAGGATTGCCCTCGCAAGAGGGCCGCAGTGAAAAGGTTCTGGCGACTGTTTACTAAAAACACAGGTCTGTGCAAAGGCGTAAGCCGCGGTATACAGACTGACGCCTGCCCGGTGCTGGTAAGTTAAGGGAGAGGGTTAGCCCGTTAAACGGTGAAGCTCGCAACCGAAGCTCCAGTAAACGGCGGCCGTAACTATGACGGTCCTAAGGTAGCGAAGTTCCTTGTCGGGTAAGTTCCGACCTGCATGAATGGCGTAACGACCGGAACACTGTCTCCACGAGAGACTCGGTGAAATTGTAGTTGTCGTGAAGATGCGACATACCCGCAGCTAGACGGAAAGACCCCGTGAACCTTAACTGCAGCTTGGTATTGGGTTTAGACCCAGCATGCGTAGTGTAGGTGGGAGACTATGAACCGCGTATTTCGGTACGTGGGGAGTCAACGATGAAACACCACCCTTGCTGTGTTTGAATTCTAACCAGTTGTTTGTAGCAACTGGGACCGTGCTAAGTGGGCAGTTTGATTGGGGCGATCTCCTCCCAAAAGGTAACATTTAGTGTTGCCCCCCTCGCTGGTGACAGCGAGAATTGAATTTGGCTATATGCTGGAACATCCGAGTATCCCAGGCTACGAGGTGCGGTCACGAAAGTGACAGCGCCCGTGAAAATGCTCTGAGTGCGGACAATCAGCAGGAAAGGCCGAGTGTGATCTTCACTCGGAATCCCCAGAGACTATACGCCAAACACCTCATCAACAAGTGAGGTGATGATATAGTCCGTGCTCTATGGCGACATAGAGAGACCGGCAGAAATGCCCGGTCCGCGACCACCACCCGAAACCGCAACCTCGAAGGAGCCTGAAAAGGTGCCCGGAAGGAAGAGGAAAGGGGCCCGAAAGGGCGTCGGCGTAACAAAGCAGAACGGAGGAGTGCAAAGGTACCCTCAGCCCGGTTGGCAATCGGGCATTGAGCGTAAAGGTATAAGGGTGCTTGACTGCGAGTCCGATGGGACGAGCAGGGACGAAAGTCGGCCTTAGTGATCCGGTGGTTCCGGATGGAAGGGCCATCGCTCAACAGATAAAAGGTACTCCGGGGATAACAGGCTTATCTCCTCTGAGCGTTCATAGCGGCGAGGAGGTTTGGCACCTCGATGTCGGCTCATCACATCCTGGGGGTGGAGAAGCTCCCAAGGGTTCGGCTGTTCGCCGATGAAAGTGGTACGTGAGCTGGGTTTAGACCGTCGTGAGACAGGTCGGTCCCTATCTGCTGTGGGCGGAGGATACTTGCGGGGCTTTCTCCCTAGTACGAGAGGACTGGGAGGGACACACCTCTGATGTTCCAGTTGTGGCGCTAGCCGCAGTGCTGGGTAGTCACGTGTGGATGGGATAAACGCTGAAGGCATATAAGCGTGAAACTTCCCCCAAGATCAGGTATCCCGCGCAAGCGAAGGCTCCTCGTAGACTACGAGGTCGATAGGCCGGACGTGTAAGTGTAGTAATACACTCAGCTAACCGGTACTAACAGCCGAACGTTTGGCCGCATTGTTCCCTTTCTCGCTCGTGTCAACAATACGTCACGTGCAACTAACTTGCTTAACCTTGTCGTCACAGATCACATTCGTATTGATGGAGATTGTAAGCAGCTTGCCGGTGACCATACCCTAGTGGAAACACCCGTTCCCATTCCGAACACGGCAGTGAAACGCTCGGGGCCGATGGTAGTGCGTCCAGCGCGAGAGTAGGTATTGCCGGCTCTTTACACTCAAACCCCGCACGGGTAAAACTGTGCGGGGTTTGTTTCATTTCCACTCCCTGCACTGGGGGCAATGCCCAGAGTCGCAACGTTGTCGTCTTCGACCACGTGCCTCACTCGCCTTCAAGGTCCGTGTCTTTGAGGTCGGTCAGGAACATGTGACCCGGTTTGTGCGTGATCGCGAACGGCGGCTTCGCTTGCATCAGAGCTGCTTGCGGAGTCACGCCACAGGCCCAGAACACTGGCACTTCGCCCGCGCGGATCTCCACCTCATCGCCGTAATCCGGTTTGTTGATGTCGCGAATCCCGATTGCGTTTGTTTCACCGAAGTGGACCGGTGCGCCGTGCGCGCGCGGGAAACGGCTGCAAATCTGCGTCGCCTTTACCGCTTGGACCGGCGTGAGCGGACGCATTGAGACGACGAGCGGGCCGCGGAATCGCCCGGCTGGTTTACACGCGACGTTCGTGCGGTACATCGGCACGTTCACGTTCTGCTCGATGTGCCGGACCGGGACGCCCGCCGCCAGCAACGCGTTCTCGAAGGTGAACGAACAGCCGATCACGAACGATACGAGGTCGTCGCGCCAGTGCGGGGTGATGTCCGTCGGCTCCGCGACCAGTTCGCCGTTCTTCCAGATGCGGTACGCGGGCAGATCGCTGCGGAGGTCGCTGCCCGGTGCGACCAGTTTAGTTTCCGGATCGCCGGGTTCGGTGACGTCGAGCACCGGGCACGGCTTCGGGTTCCGCTGGCAGAACAGCAGGAAGTCAAACGCCCAGTCGCGCGGGAGAATTACGAGATTCGCCTGAACGTAGCCGAGAGCGAGCCCCGGTGTTGGTCCGGTAAGTGTCCCTTCGCGGCACGCGGCGCGAACGTCGGCACCCGTTGCTCGAATCAGATCGCTGCCCATCACGACTCCAAGATCGCGCGAATGCGCACAAGCGGTTTCGCGTACTCGTCCCACGTTAGCCCGTCCACGGTCGCGGTCTGCTGACCGGTCACGCCGTCCACGAGCGGCCCTTCGCGAACCATCACTTCCAGTATCTGGCGCTCGCGGTTCGGGTCGAAGAGGTCCGCCGGCGGCTTCACTTCGCGAAGCACATACACGCCCGCAGCGAGCGCGTACGCGCCCCAGTTGCTCACGCCCGCGACGATCAGGTGATCCGTCGGCACGCGGCAGTGGATTAGATCGCCGTTGGGGATGTTCTTCACGATCGTCTCGTGCGGAATCTTCCCCATGCCGATTTCGTTGCCGCCGTCACCGATGCCGATGGTGCGGATCGCCGGGTCGATTTGTGGGTAGAGCCGGAACAGTCGGTCAGCAGGTTCCGTGCGATCAGTGATGTCAACGCCGCGCATATTCCTGCACCGGGCATCGAGACCTGGCCCAACGCGTTCGAGGGCGATCAGATGTGTAAATGGGAGAACACGGAGTCCAGTTGGACTCGCCACGAGTTGATCGTCGGAGAAGGTAGCCGGGGGGATACGCACGGAATTGGCTCCGCGATCGTGTGGCGGAATGCCCGCATGCTTGAAAATCCGCCGGCCCGTCTCTTCGATCAGGAAGAGCCATACAACCCCTAAGGGTTCCAAGGCGCGAGCGAGAAAGGCTGCACCGAGTGGTCCATCCGTTTCGTATGCAGCCGGGGTCGCCGTTGGGATGAAGAACCCCGTGACGATACCTAACTCCGGCTGTCGGTGCTCCGCGATGCTGCGGCACGCGGCCTCGAAGTCGCCCTTCGTTGCCGTGAACAGGTTGTCGTGCGGATCACGCGCCAGCCCGCGGTTGCCCGGGTCGGTTTGCACCGCGGCCAGGATCGCGGCGAGCTTCTCGTCGGTGGTCATGGTGTGTTTGGGTTAGCCGCAAGCCGAAGGCGATCGCTCGCCTTCGGCTTGCGGCTAACTTGTCTGAAGGAGGTAAGCGAACCGGCCGCGCCAGAGTTTCGGCACGTCGGACTTCGCAGTGATCGGTTCCTTCGTCGTCGGGTGCAGGAACGTCAGGCTGCGCGCGTGAAGCGCGATCGAGTGCCCGAACGCGTGGTCGCTGCCGTATTTGGCGTCGCCATAGATCGGCGCGCCGCGGCTCGCGAGTTGTACACGAAGTTGGTGTTTGCGGCCGGTGTGTGGGCGGAGTTCCAGCCAGATCAAGCCGTTGTGACGCGCTTTCACTTGGAACAGCAGTCGCGCGAACTGCGCGCCGGGCGTCTCCGGTGCGACCACCTCCACGCGCATCTTCGGCTCGTCCTTCTTCAGCCAGTCTTCGAGCGAACCGGTGTCGGCGGTCGCCCACGGCGCGAGCGGAACACCCTCGGACTTGCGTCCGGGGTTCGCCTGGTCTTCGACGACGGCCCAGTAACACTTCTCGACGCCGCCTTCGCGGAACTGTTCGCTCAGACGCGCCGCGGCCTTGCTCGTTCGGGCGAACAGCAGCGACCCACTGACGGGTTTGTCGAGCCGGTGGACAACGCCGAGGAACACGTTGCCGGGCTTGTCGTACTTCTCCTTGAGGTACGCTTTCACGAGCCGGTCCACGGTCTCGTCCTTGCCGTCGAAGTGCGTGGTCGGCCACCCGGCCGGCTTGTTCAGCGCCAAGCAGTGGTTGTCTTCGTACAGGATGTCGAGTGCGTCCGCGAACGACATGCGTCACATCATAGCGGAAGCGGCCGACGCTCGAAAGCGATGTCCGCCTCGAGCATGTTCGCGACCGCGAGGAGATCGTCTTCGCAATAGCGCTCGCCGATCAGTTGCACCGCGAGCGGCATTCCGTCGGCGCTCCACGCGAACGGCAGCGACACCGTGGGCAATCCGGTGTAGCTCCACGGCGAATTGAACACTGGATCGCCGGTCGTTTCGGCAGATGGCGCGGGGCCGGCGGTTGCGGGCGTGGCGAATATCCGCCACGTATCCACGAACGCACGCTCGATCTCGTCTCGCATCGCCTTGTGGTGTTTTATCACGTTGACGAAGTGCGGCGCGGGCGTGGCGAGGCCATGTTCGATCAGGCTGCGAACCTTTGGCGGGTAATCGTCCGGGTGGCGCGCCATTCGCGCGCCGTGGTACGTGGCGGCTTCCACTGCCATGATGGTGTGTTGGAATCGCGGCGCGTCCGCGAACGACGGCGGCAGCGGCAATTCGTTCCACGCCCACTCTGCGGCGCGCGTCTTGTCGCGAAGCGCAGCGAACGCGGCGGTCATCTCCGGGCTGGCGGTCGCGGGGAAGTCCGGTAGCGCCGACAGTTGGCGGAATCGCATGGAACCTGACTGGTTCATCTCGCTGAGGTAGTGGTAAGGGTTCGAGCCGTTGTCGTTGTCGAGTGCGGCGAGCGGTTGAAGCAGAATCGCCAGGTCGCGCACGCTGTTCGCCATAACGCCGACGTGATCAAGACTTGGCGCGAGCGGCAGCACGCCGTCCACGCTGACGCGGCCGTGGGTCGGCTTCAGGCTGTACACGCCGCAGTAACTCGCGGGTCTGGTGATCGAACCACCGGTTTGTGACGCGAGTGCGCCGAGACACATCCCGCACGCGACCGCGGCAGCCGAACCACTCGAACTTCCGCCCGGCGTGCGATCGAGGTTCCACGGGTTGCGCGTCGGCGGCGGGTCGAAGCTCGCGAACACGGTCGTCACTGTTTTTCCCATGATGACCGCACCGGCCGAACGCAGCCGTTCCACGCAGGTCGCGTCGCGGCGCGCGTAACTATTCGCCCAGCGCTTCGAGCCGCACGCGGTCGGCATGTCGAACACGTCGATGATGTCCTTGATGCCGACCGGAATCCCGTGCAGCGGGCCGCGATTCTGCCCCGCCTTCAGTTCGGTGGTGAGACGCGAGGCTTGTTCGCGTGCGCCTTCGCGGTCGATGTAAACCCATGCCCGCACGCGATCTTCGTACCGGTCGATGCGGCTCAGACACTGTTCGAGCAACGCGGTGGGCGTGAGTTCACCGGTGCGGATGAACTCCGCGGCTTCCGTGATTGTCCGTAGTTCGGGCATCGTTGGTTCCCCAGAGAGGTGCGGATACTCTATTAGGTAGCGTCATCCGAAAGGGCGGTCGAAATGGACAAGGTGAAGGTCGCGGTTCTCGGCGGGTCCGGTTATACGGGCGCGGAACTCATCAAGATTCTGCTGCGGCACCCCGGCGCGGAAATCGTCGCGATCACTTCGCGCCAGGACGAACATATCGCGGACCTGCACCCGAGCTTGTTGGGTAGGTTCGACATGCGGTGCGAACCGTTCAACGCGGACGCGCTCAAGGCGAAGGGCACACAGCTCGCGTTTGGGTGCCTGCCGCACGGCAACAGCATGGAGAGCATTCCGCCGTTGCTCGAACGCGACATTCGCGTAATCGACCTGAGCGCGGATTACCGGTTGCGCGACGCGAAGGTGTATCAGGAGTGGTACAAGGAAACGCACCACGACGCGAAGAACCTCGCGCACGCGGTGTATGGGCTGCCGGAGATTTACGGTAGTCGTCTCGCGGGTGCGAAGTTGGTGGCGAACCCCGGTTGCTATCCACAGACCGCGATTCTCGGCCTCGCGCCGCTCGTTGCGCACAAGCTGATTCAGCTCACGGGCATCGTGATTGATAGCAAGAGCGGCGTGTCCGGTGCCGGGCGCACGCCGAAACTCACGACACACTTTCCCGAATGCAACGAGAGCGTGAGCGCGTACGCGGTCGGCACGCACCGGCACACGCCGGAGATCGAGCAAGCGTTAGGCGATATCGCGGGCGAACCGGTGTCGGTGATCTTCACGCCGCACCTGATGCCGATGGACCGCGGCATCTTCAGCACGATCTACGCGACCCCGACGCGAACCGTCACCGAATCGGAGTTGGTGGAACAATACCGGCGCTACTTCGCGGGTCAGCCGTTCGTGCGCGTGCGAACGAGCCTCCCCGCGACGAAGGACACGGTCGGCACGAACTTCCTCGACGTGTGCGTGAAGGTGGTTCGGGGTAAGGTGGTGGTGCTGACGGCGGAAGACAATCTGATCCGCGGCGCGAGCGGCGTGGCGGTGCAGAACTTCAACCGCGTGTTCGGCTTCGACGAGCGCACTGGGCTGCTGTAATGGATCTGCTGTCGCAACACGAAGCGTTTCTGCGGGCGATCTTTGACGCGCCCGACGACGACACGCCGCGCCTCGTGTATGCCGACTTTATTCAGGAGAACGGGGAGGAAGAGCGGGCGGTGTTTATTCGGTGGCAGTGCGGGATAGGGCCGCGGCCGACGGTCGTGCCGGATTTCACCGAGGTGTTTGCGTTTGACCGCGGGTTTCCGATACCGTGGAAGACGGTCACGCTCGCGTCAGATGAGTTGAGCGATTCGACCGAACTGCGGCGGAAACTGATTGGCCCGTGGGCGCCGTGCTTCGCGGTCGAAGGGGTGAAGGTGTGCGGCGGGCGGATCACGTCGGCTGAGCCGTTCGACACGTTATTTGGCTTGGCTGCGTTCGCCCGCGTGACCGAGCTGAACCTCGAAGGTAATGAAGTCGAAGAGGAGAAGGCAGTCGATTCGCTGTTCACTCCGTTCCGGTTGGAACCGGTCATCACCACGGCCGGCGTCGAAACTCTCGCGCAGCATCGCGGGGTGCGGAAGATCACATCGCTTAACCTGACGAACAACAACCTCGACAACGACGCGGCGCGGGCACTGGTGAAGTCGCCGTACCTCGACAACCTCAAGCGCCTTCAATTGCTTGAAGGCAACCGGCTTCGCGGCCGAGTGTGGCAACAGGTAATCGAACGCTTTGGTGAGGATGTGGTGGGTTGAGTTCGCGCGTCCCCTCCGGGAACGACGCTAAACGACTTTGGTTGAGTGCTTCATATGCGAATGCTGTTAGTTGTGGGAATTGTGTGTGCCTGTTCGCCTGGGTTCGGCGCGGAGCCGAAGCTGTCGGCGAAGGTCGAGAAGGTCGCGCCGCCGGAGGCGCTCGCGCCGGCGGTCCGCAAGTTGCTCGACGAACAGTCGCTCGTGGTGCGCGATGGCGACACCGAACTGATGACGGTGTGGTTCCGCACCGAGATTCCGGCGAAGGCCACCGTGGAGCAGATCAAGAACGGACTCACCTACCGCGAGATCCCCGAAGGCACGCTCGTCGGCGCGATTCGCTTCCCCGCGAAGTTCACCGACTTCCGCAAGCAGGAGATTCCCGCCGGCGTGTACACGTTGCGGTTCATGGTGCAGCCCGACATCGGCGACCACACCGGCACGGCCCCGCACCCGGACTTCTGCCTCATGTGCGCCGCAAACAAGGATAAGACCGCGGACACACTCGAACCGAAGAAGGTGATCGAAGTGAGTAGTTTGGTCAACGAGGGTCGGCACCCCGCGGTGCTTCTGATGTGGCCGAACAACGGCAAGGATGTCGGCGTGAAGGTGTTGAGCAAAGAGAACGGCGTGTACGTCGCGACGATCCGGCGCGCGCTCGTCGCGGAAGACAAGAAGACCACGCTGGGTTTCGCGATCACGGTCGCGGGTGTGCGCAAGGAGTAGGCCGTCGTCTTTGTTGGCGTCGCGGATCATCGCGGGCGAACCGAAGTCGAAAGCCGGTGATTGGTCGTTGTGGGAGGTTGTTAGAGTCCGCCCCGAACCGCGGCGATCAGGCCACGGCACACGGAGTGTGCTTCCTACTTAGAAAGACCCTGGAGCGATGGGGGTGCGCCTGGAACTCCGGTCGGCCCGCCGTAGGATAGGTTCGGTACTCCGTTGAACTCAACGCGGGCCGTTTCGCGACGCGAAGACTCGAACCATCACGGAGTCCCGCGAGTCCTTCCTCCGGTGGACGACAGCGCCTGTCGCCTCTTTCCCGTCCCGAGCCAGCACCCAGACGTGTAGGAAGACCACGGATGACGGTTCGCACGCGATTCGCACCCAGCCCGACCGGTTACCTTCACATCGGCGGCGTTCGGACGGCCCTGTTCAACTGGCTGTATGCCCGCAAGCACGGCGGTCAGTTCATCCTGCGCATCGACGACACCGACCAGGACCGCAACCAGCCCGAAGCGCTGCAACCGATTCTCGAAGGGTTCAAGTGGCTCGGCCTGACTTGGGACGAGGGCGCGGAAGTCGGCGGGCCGTGCGAACCGTACTACCAGTCGGAGAAACTCCCCCGCTATCAAGAGGCCGTCCGCCAACTACTCGACAAGGGGCTGGCGTATTGGGACTACGCGCGCCCGGAGGAGACGAAAACGGAGATGGAGTTGGCCGAGAAGGAGAAGCGGCCGAAGATTTACAGCCGCCGGTGGATGGCCGAGACCGCCGCGGACCGCGCGCGATTCGAGGCGGAGGGGCGCACGGGATCGGTGAAGGTCAAGATGCCGCGCGAGGGCGTGTGCAAATTCTACGACCAGGTGCGCAAGGACATCGAGGTGCAGTGGGCCGGCGAGCAAGACATTGTTATCCAGCGCTCTGACGGTACGGTGACGTACAACCTCGCGAACGTGGTCGATGACTTCGACATGAAGATCACCCACGTGATCCGCGCGGAGGAGCATCTGTCTAACACACCGCGACAGATCTTCATGCTGGAGGGACTCGGCTACCCGCGACCGGAGTACGCGCACCTTCCATTCGTCGCCGAGCCGGGCAGCAAGAACAAACTCAGCAAGCGAAAGATTCCGCAGTATCTGAAGAACGCCGACTTCAAGAAGGTCTATGACCACGCGAAGGCCATTGCTGACCGCATCGGTGCGCTCGCGGCCCCGGAGTCGTTCAACCCGGTGCTGGTCGATTTCTACAAACAAGTGGGATATTTCCCCGCCGCGCTGCTGAACTACCTGGTGCTCGTCGGCTGGGCGACCGAGGACAACCGGGAGGCCTTCACTCTCGCGGAGATGGTCCGCGAGTTCTCGCTTGAGCGCGTGGTTCAAAACCCGGCGAGTCTCGATGTGAAGAAGTTGTTCGCGTTCCAGGCGCGGCACATGCAGTCGCTGCCGGTCGCGGAGAAGATCGAGCAGGTGTTGCCGTTCCTCGTGCGTGCGGCCCTGGTGTCCGACGCGGACGCGGCGCGAGCCTTCGTCTCGCGCGTGGTGGAGGCCGCCGGACCGCGAATGACCGTCGCCGGCGACATCCTCGATTACGACTATCTCTTCCTGCCGGACGAGCAGATTAGCTTCGACCCGGCGATTGCTACGAAACACCTCACCGCCGCGTTCAAGGGCGCTACGGTCGTTCCATCGCTTGCCGAGATGCTTCCGAAACTGCGAGCGGCAGTCGCGAGCGCGGAGCCGTTCGCACACGACACGCTGAAGACTGCGACGGAGGCACTCGCGCAGACCGAAGGAGCGAAGGCCGGGCCACTGAGTCAGGTGTTGCGGGTCGCCGCGACCGGCTACGAGGTCGGGTTCAGCGCCTACGACACGCTCGCCGTCCTCGGTCGCGACCGCTGCCTCGCCCGCCTTGATCGCGCATTGAAAGCATCCGTATAGGGGGAGCGCCCCTTCGGGTCGCCGCTAAACTTCCGATCAGTGAGAACATTCCATGTCTGACAAGCCCGACGCGCCTCCCCTCAACTTCATTCAGGACATCATCGAGGAACACAACAAGACTGGGCGCTTCGGTGGGAAAGTTCACACGCGATTCCCACCGGAGCCGAACGGCTACCTCCACATCGGGCACGCGAAGTCGATCTGCCTGAACTACGGCCTCTCTGTCAAGTACAGCGGCAAATTCAACCTGCGGTACGACGACACCAACCCCACCACCGAGGAGCAGGAGTACGTCGATTCCATCCGCGAAGACGTGCGCTGGCTCGGGGCAGACTGGGAGGGCCGCGAGTTCTACGCGTCCGACTACTTCGACCAGCTCTACGCGTGGGCCGAAAAGCTCATCAAGGAAGGCAAAGCGTACGTGGACGACCTGCCGCCAGAGAAGATGGCGGAGTACCGCGGCGACATCAAGGGCGGCAAGAACAGCCCGTTCCGCGACCGTTCGGTGGAAGAGAACCTCGACCTGTTCCGGCGGATGAAGGCGGGTGAGTTCCCCGAGGGCAAATGCACTCTGCGGGCGAAGATCGACATGAGCCACCCGAACTTCCACCTGCGCGATCCGATCATGTATCGGATCATGCACGCGAAGCACCACCGTACCGGCGACAAGTGGTGCATCTACCCGATGTACGACTACGCCCACGGCGAATCGGACTCCATCGAGGGCATCACGCACTCAATCTGCACGCTGGAGTTCGAGATCCACCGCCCGCTCTACGACTGGTACGTCGAGAACATTGGGATCTACCACCCGCAGCAAATCGAGTTTGCGCGCCTCAACCTCACGTACACGGTACTCAGCAAGCGGAAGCTCATTCAGTTGGTGCAAGAGAAGCACGTCAGCGGCTGGGACGATCCGCGGATGCCGACGATCTGTGGCGTCCGGCGTCGGGGTTACACGCCGGAGGCGATGCGGAAGTTCTGCGAGCGCATCGGCATCTCGAAGTACAACGGCATGATCGACGTGGCGTGGCTCGAAGACGCGCTACGCGAGGATCTCAACAAGAAGGCGCCGCGCGTGATGGGCGTGCTTCGGCCGCTGAAAGTGGTCATCGAGAACTACCCCAACGGACAGACGGAAGAGATGGACGCGGTCAACAACCCGGAAGACGCGTCGGCCGGGTTGCGCAAGGTGCCGTTCTCGAAGACGCTCTACATCGAACAAGAAGACTTCCGCGAGGTCGCGTCGAAGGACTTCTTCCGGCTCTCGCCCGGTCGCGAGGTGCGGCTCCGGTACGCGTACTTCGTGACGTGCGTTGGCGTGGAGAAGGACGCGAACGGGAGTGTGGTCGCCGTGAAATGTACCTACGACCCCGCGACGCGCGGCGGCGATTCGCCCGACGGCCGCAAGGTGAAGGGGACGATTCACTGGGTCGATGCCGCGACCGCGGTCGATGCCGAAGTGCGGCTCTACGACCACTTGTTCGCGAAGCCGAACCCGGACGAATCGCCCGAGGGTCAGACGTTCCTCGCAAACCTGAACCCGAAGTCACTGGAGGTGCTGACCGGGTGCAAACTGGAACCGTCGGTCGCCGGTTCCGCAGTCGGCACGACGGTCCAGTTCGAGCGCCTCGGATACTTCTGCGTAGACCGGGATTCGGCGCCCGATGCGATCGTGTTCAACCGAGCCGTGACGCTGCGAGACACGTGGGCCAAGATGGAGAAGAAAGCGAAGTGAAGCCTGCCGTTCGCGAGAACCCGGCTTTGGAGGTGGTAAAGGCTCGTTGAACCGTTCTGGAACCCAATTGTCGCACCCATTGACGCTGGGAAGAATATTTTCCTCTGGCTTCGCTGACGAGGCCCGGGTACTGTTCACTTTGATCCCATTCTCAGCCATACCTCCCAAACCTCATTCGGCTCCGGTCGCTGTGCTTCCCGACCCGGGCCTGTACTCTCTGGAGGGGTTCATGTTCCACAAGCGATTCGGGTTTACATTGATTGAGTTGTTGGTGGTGATCGCCATCATCGCGATCCTCATCGGGCTGCTGCTTCCTGCGGTGCAGAAGGTGCGCGAGGCGGCCTCGCGCATGAAGTGCCAGAACAACCTCAAACAGCTCGGGGTCGCGCTGCACAACCACCACGACGTCAGCGGCGCTCTGCCAACAAGCCACGGCTACGGGGCAGAGGGGCCCAGACCGGTGGCGCCACACACCGGTCGCGGATGGCTCATCGAGACGCTGCCGTACCTGGAGCAGGGGAGCCTTTTCAAGGCACTCGAACCGACCAGGGTTGGCGCCTTGGCTTCCCCCAACGGCGGCCTGTTTGCCTGCTCGTCAGCCAACGGTTCAACGGTACTCCAGACGCCGCTGAAGGTTCTCCAGTGTCCGACCGACCCGAAATCTTCGGCAACGACCGTCCAACCGTATCAGATGGCCGGCATCCAGCAGACGAACACCAACTACAAGGGATGCATGGGAGCCAATCCGATGGGCGGCTACAACCTCGGCCAGCCGGGCGTCGACGCGGCCGATCGCCACAATACCACTGGCTGTTCCGGCCTCTTCTACCGCAACAACTACCAGGAGCCGGTGTCGTTCAACACCATCACGGACGGCCTGAGCAACACGTTCGCGGTGGGCGAGGACGTGGCGGCCTCGAACGTCCACACGGCCGCGTTCTTCTCCAACGCAGACTACTCCTCGTGCCACGTGGCCCTGAATACCTTCCCCGCCGATCCGGCGAACTGGCCAATCGCGATCTCCTTCCGCAGCCTGCACCGGGGTGGGGCCAACTTCTGCCTGGCTGATGGGTCCGTTCGTTGGATTCCCGACAGCATCAACGTCGTCCTGTATCGCCAACTGGCGACCAAGGCTGGCGGTGAAGCTGTCTCCCCCCCGTGATCGAGTGTCCTCAGGGAAACGGAGAGACAGGATCATGCGCTGGACGCGGATTTATGCAGCGTTTCTGGGCACGGGATTGCTGCTGGTTGGATGCAACCAGGGCGGTCTGGACGCCACGGTGACTGGCAAGGTCACCGTGGACGACCGCGACGCGCCCAGCGGTGAGGTGACCTTCTACCCAGTCGACGGGGACACAACCCGGCCGACGCCCAGAGGGCTGATTGGTCCCGATGGGGTCTACACGTTGAAGGTCGGGGCAAAGACCGGGCTTCCGTCGGGCGAGTACAAGGTCGCCGTTCAGGTCATGGACACGCTCGAGCCGCCCAAGGGCAATCAACCGCCGGCGGCAAGACCACTTTCCCCTGTGCGCTACGGAGACCCCACGACCAGCGGCTTCGAGTTCACGGTCAAGCCCGGGGCGAATACGTTCGATCTGACGATCAAGGGGAAGTGACCCGGATCGCCTGGATGAGTTTCGTGGGGCAGACCACACGCCCAATGGCACTTGCTTTATTATCCGTGACTCTGGGCGGACGAAGCGGACAGCAGATCCGTATCGGCTGCCCAGAGTTTGCTAGTTCCTCGTCACGCGCCTTTGCGAGTCCCGCTCACCTAACGCATCCACGCGTCTCAAAGCCGCACGTATCACTCCGCGAGAACCTTCGCCCCGCCGTGGAGGATCCCACGCTCCACGATCACCGCCGGGTCGCTCGCCACGGCTTTCTTGTAAGTGACGATCGCACCCTCTTCGGTCGTGGTCAGTTTCAGCGAGCCGCCGGTGGTGAGCGTCGCATTCAGCCGTGCGCCGCCGAGCAGTTTTCCGGCAACGTTCAGACGCTTCGCGGTCACGGTCGTGACCGCGCTGCCGGTGAGCCGGCCGGAGTCTGCGAGTACGATCACTTCGCCCCCCGGCGCGATCACGGTGAGCTTCGACACGCCGCCGACGTAGCCGCCGAGCGTCACCTTGCCGCCCGGCGAGTTCAGCGTGACGACCGCCTCGCCGTTCAGGTCGCCGGTAATCACGATCTCCTCCGCGATCAGTCCCGACGCGTCAATTGAACCTTTGCCGTTCACCGAGCCGATGCGGAGGGTACGCACTTTCCCCGTGAGAACGACGCGGTCACCGCTGTTGAGGTCGGGGAGCGCGGCCATGTCGTCGGGCTGGTCGAAGTGGCGCATCGGCGCGATCTTCGGATCGACCTTCATCACGACGCCGATCGGTCGCGGGCCGACGCGATTCGGTTCCACGATCGGTGGCACCAGCGGTTGAACTTTGTTGCCGCCCGTGCCGTTCGGGTCAATGGGTTTCAGCGTGATGGGCTGATCTGGGCTTCGCGGGTCGCGCGGTTTCGGCGCGTGCGGGAACGGTGCGATGTGCTTTATGGGGGTGACTGGCGTGTCATCGTTTCGCGCGTCGGCGACTTCGCGCGTTGGTTCTGATTGACCGAAGTACGCGTAACCCGCAGCGCCGGCGACCAGCACGCCGGCGACCGCGAACAACAGAGCAGGGGGACGGCGCTTGTTGGTGCCGTCGAGAACGAGAGGGCCGTCGAGTGGGAAGCCGCACGCGGGGCACTGCCCGACATCGAGCGCGTCGTCGGTCATCCCCTGTCGGCACTTCGGGCAGGTGAGTGTGGACATGGCTGGCGCTCGCTCCGCGAAGACTCGGACACCCTGATGATACACAGGAGTGAGCGCCGCGGGCGATCGCTGGCCGCTCGATTGTTACTTCTTCTTGGGTTCGCGGATCGGCCAGTCTTTCGACTCCGTCCGCGCCGTCTTCAGATACGTTTCGATATTCTCGACCACCGTCGGGTTGTCCTTCGCGACGTTGAGCTTCTCGCCCACGTCTTTCGCGAGGTCGTACAGCTCCAGCGGCGTGTTGGGCGCGAGCCGGATTGCCTTCCAGTTACCGTGTAGCACGGCTTGCTTTGTGCCGTTCTCGTGGAACTCCCAGTACAGGAAGTCGTGCGATTTCTGCGCGCCCTTCCCGGTGAGTGTCGGGGCGAACGAAAGTCCGTCGAGTCCCTTTGGGACGTTGGCGCTCGCGATTTCGCACAGTGTCGGGAACACGTCCCAGAACGCCCACACGTGCGCCGATTCCGTGCCGGGTTTCACGACGCCGGGCCAGCGGACGATCGCGGGGACGCGGATACCGCCGTCGGTGAGGCTCCGCTTGAACCCGCGATAAGGCCCGGCGCTGTTGAAGAACTCGATCGTGTTGCCGCCTTCCTTGTGTGGTCCGTTGTCGCTGCTGAAGATCACCACCGTGTTCTTATCGAGGCCGAGTTCTTTCAACTTGGCGAGCAGCTTGCCCACATCGGCGTCGAGTCGCGTGATCATCGCGGCCTTGTTTTTCTCCGGTTGCGGCCATTCTTCCTTCGTGTACGGCTCGTCGGTCGGCACTTCGTTGCCGTTCCCGTCGGCGCGGGTGCGCTCGTTGTTGGCGTGCGGCAAGGTTGAGGAGAAGTACAGGAAGAACGGCTTCGCCTTGTTCGCCTCGATGAACGTGATCGCGTCAGCGGTACACAGGTCCGGCGCGTACTCGATGCTCTTGGTCGCGACGCCTTTCTCCTGCACGTTCTTCAGCGGTACTTTCTCCTCGTGGCGCCACAGGTGATCGGGGTAGTAGTTGTGCGCGTGCGTGTGGTTGAGAAATCCAAAGAAGTGGCCGAACCCGTGCTTCGACGGAACGCCGGTGCTGCCGGCATCGCCCAACCCCCACTTGCCGACGCACGCGGTCGCGTACCCGGCTTTCTTCAGTACGGCCGCGACGGTGACATCTTCGGGCGAGAGGAAGAACCCGCCGTTACCGCGAACGCGGCAGTGCCCGGTGTGCAGTCCGGTCATGAGCGAACACCGCGACGGTGCGCAGACGGTGCTCCCGGAGTACACCTGCGTGAACCGCACTCCATCCGCCGCGAGCCGGTCGAGGTTCGGCGTCTTGATCTTCTTCTGACCGTAGCAACCGAGGTCGCCGTACCCGAGATCGTCCGCGAGTACGAACACGATGTTCGGCGGTGCCGCCGATGAGGTAGCGGCGAACACCAGTGCGAACAGTGTGGCGGAGAGATAACGCATCGCAGCCTCGTGGGGGAATGAGGTGCCTGCGATGATACTGCGCTCGCGCGGACAAGTCACGTTTAGCGTTGACCCCGGAGGGGTCGCGCCCGAGCAGCCTACTTCTTCTTCAACCGTGCGAGGGCGGCTTTCGCTTCGTCGCCGGGCGCGCCGCCTGCGGTCGCGATCTCGCCGAGCACCGACTTCGCTTGCGCCGTGCCGATCTCTTCGAGCGCCTGCACCGCACGCACTAAACGAAGCGCGTCACCGGCCAACCCGCTTTCAGGCGTGGTCAGCCCCTTCGCCTGAAGTTTCCGCAGAAGCTCCAGCGCGCGGTCGCGAACCTCCGGCTCTTCGGATCGCGTCGCGGCCTTCACTGCGGGCAGCGCGCGAATCCCGAGCGAGAGCAGTTCCTTCGATGCGACTTCGCGGATCGTGAACGTTTTGGAGCCGAGGTCTTCCACCCACGCCTTGATCTTCCGCTGCGTAACGAGTAGGTCTTTCGTGCCGCGAGAAATGGTCTCCGTGCCGCGGTCGCCGGCGGTCGCGAGGAGCTTGATAGCGGGGTAGCCGATGGCCGCGTCGAGTGAATCCAGCCCGCCCCACGCGGTGAGCAATTCGTCAGCTTTCGGTGCGCTTTTGCCTGTTCCGTAGGTCAAGTCCCAGACGGTGACGGCTTCTTCCGCGCCGGCGGAAGCGAGACGCGTGCCGTCGGGGAACACGCACAGCCGCGAGATGCCGCCGTAGCCCGTCGTGAATTTCCGCACCATGCCGCGCGTCGCCATCTCCCACACCTCGACACAACCCGACGTGCCGCCGGAACCGAAGATCAGCAACCGGTTGTCGGGGCTGAACGTCGCGTGCTGCGCGTACCCGTCTTCGCTGTAGCGGTCGGCCTTGAAGACCTCGCTGCCGTCCGCAGTGTTGAACACCGGCACCTGCGCGAGAGACGCGGCGGCGATTAACTTTCCGTCGGGACTGAAGCAGATCGCGGCCTTCAACCCGCTGCCGCGTCGCGCGCTCCACAACTCTTTCGATCCGCCGAGGTCGGTCACGTCCCAGAGTCGTAAGTGCGTGCGCTCGCACACCGCGAGTTTGGCCCCAGTCGGGTCGAACGCGAGCGCCCGGATAGTGATCGCGGTCACGGGCAGTTCGGTGCGCGGCTTCTTGTCGGACGCGTCCGCGATGGTCACTTTCCCGCCATCGACGGCCCACGCGACCCGCCTCCCGTCCGGCGACACGGCCACGAGTTTCGCGCCGGCGCTCTTCTCGAAGGTGAATGTCGGCTTCGCGGGGAGCGGCTTGAGCGGGTCGAAGTTCGCGTACACGATCACCGCGTCGGCAGTCGCGACAACGAGCATTCCGCTGCTCGCCGCGGCCGACACCGCGACACCGGGGAGCGTGCCGATGGTCTTCGCGCTCTCGGCGCCGATCGGCCACAGGTACGCGGTGTCGGTCGCGAGGAGGAACAGCGATTTGCAGTCGGCGGAACCGATCATCAGCGCCGGGTCCGGGAAGCTGTCGTTCTCCGCGTGCATCTGCTTGCCGGTGGTCAAGTCCCAGAGGCGCACGCGCAGCCCGCCGCCGTTACCGGTCGCGACGAGCTTCGTGCCGTCGGGTGACACCGCGAACTCGCCCGGCGCGCCGCGCACGCGCCCGGTCCAGTCCTTCTTCTTGATGTCGTACACGCCGACGTCGGTCCCGTTGCCGACCGCGAGCGAGTCGCTGTCGGTCCACGCGCGCGGCAGGTTCATGCCCGTGATTACCGCAACCGGTTTCTCGTTCTTGTCTTCGTAAACGCGGACTGTGTCGTTGCCTTCAAGGCTACGCGCGCCGACCGCGAGACGCTTCCCGTCCGCGCTGTACGCTAGGCCGTACACGGTGCCCAAGCCCTTCAGCGCGAAGGTCGGCTTGCCACCGGTGACAAGGTGAACCGTGACGTTGCCCTTCGAGTCGCCCACCGCGACCGCTTTGCCGTCGGGCCGGAAGTCGAACCGGTCCGCACCCGTGAGTTCCAGTTTCGGGAGGTCGCCTTCTACCTCCGTGACGACCGCGTTGCCGACTGCGTCGGACGTGATCATGAATTTGCCATCGGTGCTGAACCCGAACCGGTGCTTGTTGATGAACGGTGCGGAACCGACTTCGCGCAGGGTCTTCGGGTCGAGAAAGCGGATGATGCTCTCGTTGTTGTGATGAACCGCAACCCGAGTTCCGCCGTGCGTGAATCTCAGAACCGCGACGCCCATCGCCGGTTTCTGGGCGATGTTGACGATCTCACCGGTCGCGACGGACCACGCGCGAATGCTTCCATCCTGACCACCGGTGAAGAACGTCTTGCCGTCTGGGGCGAACGCGACGCACGTTGGTGGTTCGGCGTGTCGCAGTCGCGTCTTTCCGAGGCGAGCCAGCGCGCCGGCGGGCAACCCGCCGGACTGCACTGCGGGGGCTTTCGCGGTCGGGTCGGCGGGTTTCGGTGTGCCCGGTGGCTGTGCGGGAACGAGTTTCTGCGCGCTCGCAAGACCAGCGAATCCGTACGTCAGAACACCGGCCAACACCCACGACCCGCGACGGGCACCCATGACACACCTTTAATGTGGTAAGCTCGCAGTTCCGCGCAGAGCGTTACGAAGTAGACGCCGGACCCGTGCGACCCTCACTCAAAATTCTCGCACGCGGAGTTGAGCCCGGCTACACCCGGCACGATAATGTCGCGACACATCTTTCCCAGGAGGACGCACCATGAGCCGAGTTCGATTCGCGCTCGCTGCGGTTGTCGTGGCGCTGTTCGCGGCGCCCGACGGCGCACGCGCAGCCGACCCCGCCGCGGCGAAGACACTCACGCCCGACGCGATCGGGTTCGTTCACGTGCGCGTCGGCGACATCTGGTCGGCCGATGCCGCGAAGCAGTTGCGCGCCTTCACCGAACAGGCCGGGCCGGGTATGCTCGCGGACTTCGACAGCCGCTTCGTGCCGGCCCCGTCGGATATCGAGTCGTTCACGGTCGTGCTGTACGACACCAACTTCCGCGACATCCTCCCGATGGGGCGCACCACCGACGTGACCCCCGTCTGGGTGATCGCGAGCAAGAAGCCGCTCGACCGCGCGGAGTTGCTCAAGACGATGGCCAACGGCGGCAAGATGCGAAAGCACAACGGCAAGGAGTACATCTTCGACGAGACGTACTGGGCCGGGGTGCTCATCCTCGACGACCGCACCTACGCCTACGCTTCGGAAGATTCGATCACCGCGCTCATCGACCGCATGGCGAAAGGCGGCGAGTCGTCGCTCGCAACGATCCTGACGCGCGAACACGACAAGCACCCGGTCACGATGGGTGTGAATCCATCAACGTTCGCGAAGCCGGAATTGCTGAAGGAAGTGCCCGAGGCGCTGCACCCGCTGTTCAAGGCGCAGGCGTGGGTCGCGACGCTCGACCTGAAGCCGAAGACGCTGGTCGCGTTCGCGGTGGACTTCGGCACCGAGGCACAGGCGAAGGACGGGTTGAAATCGGCGCAGGAAGGCGTGCAGATGACGCGAGGCCTCATCGCCGAAGCGCTCACGTTCGTGGAGAAGAAGTCGAAGCGCGAACCGGGCAAGCCGCCGGTGGGCATTCAGGAGTTCCCGCAAGCGGTCGGGTTGCTCCTCGCCGCGTCCGGTTTGAAGCAACTCGACGGTCTGCTCGGGAAGATGCCGCTCGAAGTAAACGGCACCGCCGTTCGTGGGTCGCTGGAACTGGACGGCATCATTCCCGGCGGCAGCACGGTAGTGTCGGTGGGCGTGGTCGCGATCGCCATCGGCTACGCGATCGGCAGTTCCGAGCGCACCGACGGGAGCAACATCACGCCGGGCAACTACGAGTGGACCGACCGCGAACGGAACATGACCGCGCTCGCGAAGGCGGTGGACAAGTACCGCGCCGACAAGGGTCACTACCCGCCGCCCGCGATGCTCGACAAGGACGGCAAGCCGACGCTGAGCTGGCGCGTCGCGATCCTCCCGTACATGGAGAACGCGTACATCAACGTGCCGTACCCCGAGAAAGGGATCAACAGCCCTAAAGCCCTGTACGACATGTTCAAGCTCGACGAACCGTGGGACGGGCCGAACAACAAGAAGCTGATCGGTTACCTGCCGTCGCCGTACCGCGCACCGTACAGCGTGCTGTCGTACAACGCGTCTTCGACCGGGAAGACAACGGTGATGGCGGTGGTCGGGAAGGGCGCGATCTTCGACCCGACGAAGCAGGTCACCGACACGAGCGTTCGCGACGGCCTCGCGCAGACGCTGCTCCTCATCTCGCTCGAAGAGTCGAATCAGGCGGTGTACTGGACGAAGCCGCTCGACATCAACCTGACCGCGGAAGGCAAGCTGCCGGCCGGTGCGCCGAACATCGCGAAGCGGTTCGGTGCGGTGTACGCGGACGGCAGCGCACGCACGCTCGCGACCGGTCTTGACGAGAAGACGTTCCTGGGGATCGTGACGCGCGACGGGGCGGAGAAACTTGACGAGAAGGTGATCCGCCCGGAACCGGTGAAGCCGCCCAGCAGCCCGCCGAAGTGACCGCGATCGCGTTCGGGCGCGGAAGATTCCGCGCCCGAACGCGCTGCTCCGCAGATCACACGAGCGATTCGAGCAGGTACTTGAGCTTCCGCACTTCCGGCTCGACCGGGAATGGGCTGTCGGGCACGTCGCGAATGTCCACCGTCAGCGCCCGGTCGTAGCGGAAGCGGTCGAGCTGCGTGATCACTTTCCCGTATTCCAGTTCGCCTTGACCGATACGCACCTGGAACTGGTCGGCCGTTTTGCCGGTGTCGCGCAGCCTTACGTGGCGCACGAACTTGTAAAGACTGTCGTAATCGGTCGTCGCGTGCGGGCCGACGTGGTAGTGGCTCGGGTCAAGTGTGAGCGCCAGACCCGGCACGCGACGGCACAGTTCCGCGGCCCCGAGCGGGTCGGCCGTCACTGTGTCCGTGTGCGTCTCGACGGACAGAATCATGCCTTCGGATTCCCCGACCCGCACCCACTCCTGGAGACGCGACACTTCGGCATCCAGATCGCTGCCAAGCGGCGCGGCCGGGATCGTCACGAGCGGGACAGTCGAGACGCGGGCCAGCCGACACACGGCGCGGAACTGATCGCGCGCCTCGGCCGTGCCGGGTGCATCGATGACGAGGTGAATCGCAGCCAGTGGCAGGTTGGCGGCCTTGAGGCGTTGGGCGGCGCGGCCGACATCGGCGGCGACCTCCGCAGGCGTGAGATGCGGGCCGCCGTCGTGGATCGCGAGATCGGCCTTCGTGAACCGCATCTCGCGAACGGTTCGAAGGGCGTCCTCCAGCGACACCTTGCTGAAACTTAGCGTCGAACAGGCAACGTACACGGCATATCCTCCTACGCACACGCGCCCGCCGAAGCAAGCGTTGTCTGCGGCCCCATTTCGTCTCGCACGGCACTCGACCCCCGTCAAGGTCCATGCGAGGAGTCCCCCAACTCAGGGCGGGTGGATACCGACCAATTCCGAGACACGCAAGAAAAAACTCCCCGAAACTCGGCTTGCGAGCGCGACAACACCGGGGTACGAGCCGCCCAGTTTGCGCACTCGCCCTCCGATGAAGGGGACGGATGAACTCGCTCCCGATTTCACAGTGGCAGGACACGCTCGACCGAATGGAAATGTCGTTGACGGCCGCGACGCATGCCCTCGACCGTCGCGAAGAGCGGTACGAACGCGCCGTCGCGCCGTCGGCCGGGGAAGGGGAACCGCCGCCGGCCCTCGACCGCCTCGACGCTCGCCTCCGAGATTGGGAGTCGCGCCTGCGCGCCGCGGATGAACTGACCGCGTCCGTCGATCGCGAACTGGCCGAACGTGCAGCAGTCGTCGCGCACTGGCACGCGCGGTTCGCTGAGTGGGAGGAACTGCTACAACGACGAGAAGTCGAGTCCTGACTTCTTTGTCGTAGGTGCGCCATGCCACAGTTCGCGGTAATCATCCCGGCGGCCGGTCGGTCGTCGAGGTTCGGCGGGATGGAGAAGAAGCCGTTCGTGTCGCTCGACGGGCGCCCGGTGTGGCAGCGCACCGCGGAACTCTTCTGGTCGCGACATGACGTGAGCAAAGTCTATCTCGTGATCGCCGCTGAAGATCGCGACGACTTCCGCACGCGGTTCGGGCACATGATCGCGTTCGTGCATTCGGAGAAGGTCGAAGTGGTAACCGGAGGTGCGGAGCGGTTCGAGTCGGTCGCGAACGCTCTCGCACGCATCCCCGATAGCGTGCCACTGGTCGCGGTCCACGACGCGGTTCGGCCGCTGGTCACTTCCGCGCTGATTGATTCAGTAGTTCAGGCGGCCGACGAACACGGGGCCGCGATGCTCGCGGTGCCGGTTGCGGACACGCTCAAGCAGGTTGATGCGGAGAGCAACCGAATCACGGGCACGGTGCCGCGAGCGGGTGTTTGGCAGGCGCAGACGCCGCAGGTGTTCCGCCGTGACTGGCTCGTGGAGGCTTACGCGAATCGCGCGTCGCTGGGCGTTCCAATCACCGACGACGCGCAACTGATCGAAGCGCTCGGGCACTCGGTTGTGGTGGTGCCCGGTGCGCCGGTGAACTTCAAGATTACGACGAAGGACGATCTGGAACTCGCGGACGCGGTGTTGAAGGCCCGCGCCGCGAAGTTGAGCGCCGTCCCCGATGCACCCAAGTGGGGCGCGTTCGACGACGAGGCGAAGTGGTGACGAGAGGTCGCAAGTCTTCAAGTCGCAAGTCCCAAGTCGAAGACCTTTGCTGTTTTCGTTTTCGAATTGGGGCTTGCGACTCGAAGTCTTGCGACTTCATGCCCGAGTCAGCTCATCCCACAACTTCTTGTAGCCCTTGAAGAACTCGGTGCCTTCGGCCACGTCGTAGGACTTCCCGACCTCGCACATGGTGTAGCGGTCGTAGCCGATGCCGCGAAGGAGCTTGAACAGTTCGCGGTATGGGTACGTGCCCTTTGCGTCGTTAGTTAAGTCGTTGATGTGGCACGACCGGATCCACGGTTTGAGCAGCGCGAAGTTCGCCGCGACCGACTTGTTCTCCACATCGGTGGGATTCGAGTTCCACGTCACGCCGACGCTCTTGTGGCCGCACGCCTCCATGATGGTCTTCATGTTCTTGGGGATCTGCGTGATCGCCCCGTGAACTTCGACGCAGATTTCGACACCGGCGGCGTCGGCCGCTTTGCCGCACTCCTGGAGCGCCTTGCCGATCTGCTCGAAGGTTTTCTGCTCGTCGGCGGCTTTCGGCATTCCGTTGGGTCGTACCTTCACGCCGGTGCCGCCGAGGTCGTGAACGAGCTTCACGAACTCCTTGCAGTCCTCGACGTTCTTCTTCACGACGGCCGCGTCGGTAGACTGGAACTCGCACACGCTGCCGCAGCCCCAGAACACGATGCCGGCGTCCGCGAACTGCTTCTTCACGTCCTTGCGCTGGTCCGCGGTGAGGGTGCGTTCGACGCCGTGTTTGTGTGTGGTACGGCACTCGACGGCCGCGATTCCCGTTTGCTTGCACACCTTGAGAAGTGTGGGCAGATCCCAGTTCATCGGCACGTTGTAGGTGACGGTGCCGAGTTTGAACTTCGCGGCTTCGTCAGCGGCTTTGGCGATTGGGGGAGAGAAACCCCCCGTGACCGCGACAGCGCCAGCAGCGAGAAACGAACGGCGGGAGAGTGTGTTCATGGGTTCTCTTGTAGGGCGGGTCAAGGCTTTGCGCAGGCTCACCCTACAAAACACACCGCGGTCGTGACCGCAAGGAAAAAGTTCCTGAGCGCGGCAATAATAACTGCGAAGTGGCGCGCATCGGAGATGGTGAGCCGAGGGGTTGGCAGCGTCCCCGAAGGTTTACCGGCCCGACCTATTTTCACTCTGACTACCACTCACTTCTTCTCTTCCGCGGACGTGTGGTCGTGGACGAGCTTCCAGCCGTCGGGCATCTTCCGCAGAATCAGCGTGAAGCGCCCGCCCGCCGTCTTCTTTTTCTCGTCCTTCTCCTTCTCGAACGTCAACGCGAACTTGCCGCGCATCATCGCGGCGTTCGGGCTGAACGTCTCGACGTGCAGCTCGCTGAACGTGAGCTTGCCCATCTCCTTGCCGTCGGCCTTGTACCGTTTTTCGTAACGCTCCTTCGTCTTCTTCCAGCCCGATGTGATCTCGCCGCCGGAGATGAACGTCAGTCCTTCGTCGTTCCAGTAACCGGCCATGAAGCCGTCGAGATCGCCCTTGTTCCACGCGGTCACTTGCGCGTCGAGTACGGCGCGGATGTCCTTCTCATCGGCCGCGGCGGTACTCGCACCGGTTGCACGCGCCACGGTGGTGAGCAGCACGGTTCCGCCGCCGACGAGCAGCACGAACAGCACGATGTTCGCCAGACACGCAACGCGAAGGAACTTCGCGCGGAATGCAAGTTCGGTCGCCAGCGGGGGAGGGGGAGCGGACATTGTGTGCCTCGTGGGTGAAGGAAGAACCTCTCCCCCCAACCCCCTCCCCTAAGAAGGGAGGGGGAGTAAGACCATCGCTCGCGGTTGCTGACGGCGCCCCTACTTTTCCGGCTCCCCCTCCCTTCTTAGGGGAGGGGGTTGGGGGAGAGGTTCTTTCCCTCAGCATACCCGACCGGTAGAGTGACTGCACCCCATCACCGGAGCATCATCCCATGCAAGCCGCCGCACTCGACTGGCTGAACAAGAATCATGAGGAGATCGTTCGCGGGCTGGCCGATTTGGTCGCGATCCAGAGCATCAGCACCGACGGCGAACACAACCCCGAAATCGACCGCACCGCGAAGCTCACCTGCGATCAGATGCGGCAGGCGGGGTTGCACAACGTCGACGTCCTTCGCGTCGGGCAATCGCTGCCCTACGCCTACGGCGAGTGGCTCGAAGCGCCCGGCAAGCCCACGGTGTTCCTGTACGCGCACCACGATGTGCAACCGGTGAACTTCGTGGAGCAGTGGCTTAGCGACCCGTGGAAGCTCACGCGGCGCGACGGTCGGCTTTACGCTCGCGGGTCCGCCGACGACAAGGCCGCGATTTCGGCACAACTCGGCGCGGTCGCCGCGTACCGCAAGACCGGGAACTCGCTGCCGGTCAACATCAAGATGTTGGTCGAAGGCGAAGAAGAAGTCGGCTCGAAGAACTTACTGAAGTTTTTCGAGACACACCGCGACCGGCTCAAGTCCGACGTGATCGTCGTTTGCGACACGGAGAACATCGAGGTCGGGATTCCGAGCATCACGTACTCGCTTCGCGGAATCGTGGCGGTTCGCGTGGACGTGACCACAGCGAAGATGCCGGTTCACAGTGGGATGGGCGGTGGCAGTCTGCCGGACGCAGCCATCGCGCTGAACGCGATCCTCGGTCGGCTCTACGCTGAGAATGGCCCGCTGCCGATTCCGGGCTACTACGAGCAAGTTCGCCCGCTCACCGACAAGGAACGCAACGCGTTCAACAAGCTCCCGTCTGATCTGGAAAAGCTCCGCACCTCGATTGGGATGGTTCCCGGCTCGCGGTTCGCGATGGAACCCGGTTACAGCGAGTACGCCCAGTGCTGGCGCCGCCCAGCGGTCACGGTGATCGCGCAAGAGGCGAGTTCGCTGAAAGGCGCTTCAAACCAGGTGTTGCCGAAGGCGTCGGCGATTGTGAGTTGCCGCATCGTGCCGGACCAGAAGCCGGAACACGTGCTGGAGAAACTCAGCGCGTTCCTGAAGGCGAATCCGCCGTGGGGCTGCGAGGTGACCGTGACGCCAGCCGGCCCGCCGGTTGACTGGTGGATGACCGACCCGAACGGTCCGGCGTTCGAGGCGGCGCTCTCCGCGATGCGAGTCGGCTTCGACCGCGACCCGGTTGCGATCGGCTGCGGCGGCACGATCGGGTTCGTCGGGCCGCTCTCGGAGTTGTTTGGCGGCGCGCCCGCCTTGCTCATGGGCATCGAAGACCCCGCGAGCAACGCGCACGCACCCAACGAGAGCCTGCACGAAGGCGACTTCAAGAAGCTGATGGCGTCGCTGGTCGGGCTGTTCGCTAATCTCGGCAAGCTCACGCCCGCGACCGTGAAGTGACCTCAAAGTAGTAGGCACACGCCATGTGCCGTCGTTCCACAATTACAGAGCGCTTTGCGTATCTGAATCGTGTCGCAACGGCACACGGCATGTGGCTACTACTTTGGACGGCGCGGACGCTGTTACACCTCGCTCAGCACGCCGGTGCTGCTCCCGAACTTGTCCATCTCAAGACCCATCTGTTGCAGCAGCCGCACGAACAGGTTCGACATCGGCTTGTTGCTCTTGCGGTCGAACGCGACGTGACCCGCGTGCTTGAACCCGCCGCCAGCGAGTAGCACCGGCAGGTTGTCGTTCGTGTGCGCGGACGCGTTGCCCATGCTGCTCGCGTGGACAATCGCGGTGCGGTCGAGCAGCGACGTGCCGCCGTCGTCGGTCGCCTTCATTTTGCCGAGGAAGTCGGCGAACAGCTTCATTTCGGCTACTTCGATCAACGCGAGTTGCTTTAACTTCGCGTCGTCCTGACCGTGGTGCGAGGCGTCGTGGTGTGCGACCGTTAGACCCGGGAGGTCGATCCGTTCGTTGTGCGACCACAGGTACAGCGAGATCACACGCGACGAATCGGTTTGGAGTGCGAGGTGAACCAGATCGTACCACTGGCGCTCGCGTTCGAGCATCTTTCCGTCGGTGACGTGGTCGTCCGTGATCGGCTTCGCGGGCACTTTGGGCTTTGGCTTCTTCACCCACGCCTGATCCTGTTGAAGCCGCTGTTCGGCTTCGCGGATCGATGTGAGCATCAGGTCTAACCGCTCGCGGTCGGCGGGACCGAGATTCGCGGCGAGCGCCTTCGCCTGATCGCGCACGCCGTCGAGGATGCTCTGACCGTTTTGGATGCGTTCGATCTCGCGGGTGACTTCCGCCGGTGTGCCGTCGATGAACATGGCCTTGAAGGCGCGCGACGCTTGTGATTCCGACGGCAGTTTCACGCCTTTGCGGTTCCACGACATATCGCCGCCACCGAGTTGCAGCGACGCGAACCGCGTGTCGCCGCCGAGCTTCACCGCGACCTCTTGGTCGAGCGAGATGGTGTTGCGAAGGTCGCCTGGGCGCATGCCTTCGGGTGAAACGCCGGTGTAGAGCGCGACATCGGCACCGTGCCCGGCGCTGTAGCCGCGGTGCGACATGCCGGAGAAAACCGTGAAGTGGTCGCGGTGATCTTGCAGTGGCTTTAGCAGTGGCGTGACTTCGTAGTCCTTGCCGCCCTTTGTTGGGAACAGGTTCGGCGTGTGGAGGCTGAGCGGCCGACTGATGAGCAGCATTCTTTTGGCGCGCATCGTAGCGGCCTTCTGTTCCGCACCGAGGCCGATGGGAAGCATCGCGTCGAGGAGGGGAAGCCCGATGGCAACGCCTGCGGCGCGCAAGAAAGTACGGCGATGGAGAGGCATGGTAATCTCTCGAAAGTAGTAGGCACATGCCGTGTGCCGTTGCTGTACATTTCAGGGGCGCGACGCGTTCTTCAGTTGTGCAGCGACGGCACACGGCATGTGCCTGCTACTTTGAAGTCACTTGTTGAGGAACACGCGGCTCTGCACGACGTCGTGCAGCAGCGCGCGGAAGGCGTAATTCTTCGCACGCGACTTCGCCACCAGCTCTTCCACCGCTTCGCGGTCCGCGAACTGGATGTCCGCACCGGTGCCGTAGACGATTAGCTTCTGCGCGAGGTTACGCGCCAACTGATCCTTGTCCGCGAGCAACACTTGCTTGTAGTCGTCGA
>CAMDQN010000017.1 GCA_945905925.1 Singulisphaera sp. GP187 | reverse complement strand
TGTTGGCAAAGGCTCAACGCCAGGAAGGTTCCTTCGGAACCATGAAGCTCTCACCCATCGCCAAAAAGCTACGCGAACTCATCGGGGAGAAAGACGCGAACTCAGCCGAGGGCGGCTGAGTTACAAGTCCACAGCGCAAGCCCCTCGGCTTCACGACCGCTACGAGGAGCAACTCACGAAGCCGCAAGCGGCTTACCTATAATGTCCGGCACGTCCCTTTCCCTCAGAGTGTTCCCATGTTCCGCACGCGCTTGCTGATTGTGTTCGCGCTGACGGCGGTCGTTCCGCTGTTCGCGCGCTCCGCCGACCCGTTGCCCGTACTCGACGTGTGGCCTAAAGCCGCACCGGGCGAGAAGGGTAACGTCGGTGAGGAGAAAGCCACCGTTGGCAAGAGCGGCGGTATCTCCTCCATCACCAACGTCTCGAAGCCGACCATCACCGTCTACCGGCCCACGAAGGACAAGAACACCGGCGCTGCGGTCGTGATCGCGCCCGGCGGCGGTTACAACAACCTCGCGTGGGAACACGAAGGCACGATGGTCGGCGAGTGGCTGCAATCCATCGGCGTGACTGGTGTCGTGCTGAAGTACCGCGTGCCGCGCCGCGCAGAATCCCCGAAAGGCGAACCGCCTTTGGGGGCACTTCAAGACGCGCAGCGCGCGATCAGCGTGACACGCGCGAACGCGAAAGATTGGGGCATCGATCCGAATCGCGTTGGGATGCTCGGGTTCTCCGCGGGCGGGCACCTCACCGCGTGGTCCGCGACCAACTTCGACAAGCGCTCCTACGAATCGCTCGACGACACCGACAAACTGAGTTGCCGGCCGGACTTCGCGGTGCTGATCTACCCCGGCGGCATGGTGGACAAGATCGACAAGGAGAAGCTCGCGCCCGAGATTCGCGTATCGAAGGACACGCCGCCGTGCTTCTTCGCGCTGGCTTACAACGATAACGGCCCGCTCGACGGTAGCCTGAAGATGATGTCCGCGCTGAAGAAGGCCAGCGTGACCGCCGAACTGCACGTCTACTCCGGTGGCGGGCATGGATTCGGGATGCGCGCCGGCGAGAAGCCGCACACCACCTGGCCGAAGCGCTGCGAAGAATGGATGCGCACCGAAGGCTTCCTCACCGCAGCGAAGGCCGAAGGCGATTCACCGGTCGCGCCCGGCGCGAAGCTCGAAAAGCTCGCGGGCGGCTTCAAGTTTACCGAAGGCCCAGCGCCCGACGCGGAGGGCAACGTCTATTTCACCGATCAGCCGAACGACAAGATTCTGAAATGGAGCACAGACGGCAAACTCACCACGTTCCTGGAACCGGCCGGGCGCTCGAACGGCCTCGCGTTCGACAAGAACGGCACGCTGTGGGCGTGCGCCGACGAGAAGAACGAGCTGTGGAAGATCGACGTGAAGACGAAAGAAAAGACGGTGGTCGTGAAGGACTTCGGCGGCAAACTGCTGAATGGCCCCAACGACATCTGGGTGCGCGACGACGGCAGCTTGTTCTTCACCGACCCGTTCTACAAGCGAGGCTACTGGAAGCGCGGCCCGATCGAGCAGGACAAGCAAGCGGTGTACTTCATGTCAGCGGACGGCAAACTGAGCCGCGCCGATGGTGGCGACATCAAGCAACCTAATGGCATCATCGGCACGCCGGACGGCAAGACGCTGTACGTCGCCGACATCGGTGCCGGCAAGACGTACCAGTACGACGTCGAGAAGGACGGCGCGTTAAAGAACCGCAAGCAGTTCTGCGCGCAAGGCTCCGACGGCATGACCATGGATGACGCGGGGAACGTGTACTTCACGTTGGGCAAGTTCGTGACGATCTACGACAAGACCGGCAAGAAGGTGACCGCGATCGACGTGCCCGAAGGAACAACCAACGTGTGCTTCGGCGGCAAGGACGGGAAGACGCTATTCATCACCGCCGGCACCGGCTTCTACTCGATCCAGATGAAGGTAAAGGGCGCCGCCCGGCAGTAACCTTGTAGGGTGGGCACTGCCCACCATGCGAAACCCGCCGGGTGAGGATCGATCCTCACCCGGCGGGTTTCGTTTTGTTCGCGCTCGTGGTTGGTTCCGCGTGGTGGGCAGTGCCCACCCTACAAAACGCTTACGGTTGCGGCGTCGCGCGTTTCGGGTACTCCGGGCGCACGTCCTTCTTCGGCGGATTCTTCTTCAGGGCTTCCAGCGCCAGCTCGATCGCCTTCTCCAACTGCGGGTCTTTGCCGGCGATCACGTCTTTCGGCCACATCGTCACGTCGTGGTCGGGCGCGACGCCCTCGTTCTCCACGATGAATCCGCCCTCCGGCGACCAGATCGCGAAGCCCGGCGCGGTCACGCGGCCGCCGTCCATGAGTTCCGGGTAGCCCGAAATGCCGACCAGCCCGCCCCAGGTGCGTTTGCCGACCAGCGGGCCAACGCCGAACTTGCGGAACATCCACGGCAACATGTCGCCGCCGCTGCCGGCGCCTTCGTCGATGATCATCACCTTCGGGCCGAAGACCGCGGCACTCGGCGAGCGGTTGTCCGCACCGTAGCGCGGCGCCCAGTACGATGCGAACGGACGGCGCAGAATGTCGATGTAGTAGTCCGCGATCTGCCCGCCGCTGTTGAACCGTTCGTCGATGATGAGCGCGTCCTTATCGACTTGCGGGAAGAAGTACCGCTTGAAGTCGGCCATGCCGCCGGCCGCAGTGTCGCGCACGTGAACGTACCCGACCTTCCCGCCGGTCGCTTTCTCGACCTTCTTCAAGTTTCCTTCCACCCAGTCCATGTTGCGGA
This sequence comes from Singulisphaera sp. GP187, assembly GCA_945905925.1. GTDB lineage: Bacteria > Planctomycetota > Planctomycetia > Gemmatales > Gemmataceae > Gemmata. Next base: position 63,457 of record CAMDQN010000017.1, on the reverse strand, counting down.
GGTTGTACTCGCTCGCGATCGGCTCCACGCTGACGGTGCGCGACTTGGTGCCGTCCGCGTTCGGGCCGACGGTCAGTTCCGTGAGTTTGCCCGCAGTGTTCTCGAACAGCGCGTAGATTTCCGTCGGCGCTTTCAGTTCCTTGCCGTTGACCGCGAGCAGGAACTCGCCTTCCTTCACGTTCACGCCCGGCGCGGTGAGCGGTGAACGCATCGTCGCGCTCCAGTTGAGGCCGCCGTAAATCTTCTTGAACTTGTAGCGGTCGCCGGACAACTCGAAGTCCGCACCGAGCAACCCGCCGGGCACGGTCTTGCGCTCGAAGGTGCGTTCGCCGAAGCTCGTGATGTAGCTGTGCCCGACCGCGAGTTCCGACAGCATCCACCGGATCACTCGATAGAGATCGGCGCTGCTCGTCAGGTGCGGGAGGAATACTTCGTACTTCTTCTTCATGGCGGGCCAGTCGGCGCCGTGCATGTTCGGGTCGTAGAAGAAGTCGCGGTTGATGCGCCACGCCTCCTCGAAGATTTGCTTCCACTCCGCACGCGGCTCGACGCGAACCTCGATGCCGTCGAAGTTCACCTTGCCGTCGCCGCCAGCGATCGGGGCCGGCGCTGTCGGCGGACGCGCGCCAACCGGCGTGCCGCCACCTCCGGTCGATGACGTGATGAACCAGTTGCCGCCGCCGGTGCTGTACAAGAGCTTGCGGCCGTCGGGCGTGAGTTCGTAGCCTTGCACGCCCGCTTGCACCAGCGTCGCGCGCTTGCGGTCGAGGTCGTAGCGGAACAGCGTAGCGCCAACGGGTCCGGCCCCGGCGCCAGGTTCCGGTCGCGTCACATAGAAGATTTGCCCCGCGCTCCCGGCGTTGAGTCCGGCATAACTACCGGTCGGTAGCGGGAACGACAGGATACGCTGGTCGATGTCCGCGAAGTCGATCGCGAACGCCGCGTCCTTCTTTGGTTCGATCTTGGGTGTGGGCTTTTCGCCGTCGCCTTTTTCTTCGTCGCTCTCGCGCAGGAACGGACTCGGCAGGTTCTTGTTCAGCACCACGAGGTTGATCGACCAGCGCGGGTTGCGACTGTCCGCGGCCGACTGACTGAACCGGTGTTTGCTCATCCCGGTGTCGTCGGAAGCGAGAAAGTACAGGTACTTCCCACTCGCATCGAACGTGGGTTCCGTCGCTTCGGTCAAGCCGTCGGTGATCGCGGTGGACTTGTTCTGTTCGAGCGAGTAGGCGTAGACGCGCGAAATCTGCGCCGGGGTGTTGATCGCGTAGGTGACCCACTTTGAATCCGGCGACCAACTCGACGGCTTCAGCCCTTGACCCAACCCGTGCCGTGGCTCCACGATCTTCGTGATCTTGCTCGTTTCGACATCGAGCCAGAACACGGTTTGCGAGTTGTCGCGGAAGAGAATCTTCTTGGAGTCGCGCGACCAGATCGGATTGAAGTAGAAGCCGCTGCCGGTGAGCTTCACCTTCCTCGCTTCGCCTTTGCCGGATTGCGGTGCGAGAACCATCTGGTACTCGCCGCCAGCGTCGGAGAAGTACGCGATCGTCTTGCCGTCCGGCGACCACGCGGGGTTGCGTTCGTGCGTATCGGCGGTGTTGGTGAGGATGCGGGCATCGCCCTTCTCGGCCGGAACAGTCACAATCTCGCCGCGGAACTCCACCGCGACGCGCGAGCCGCTTGGCGAAATACTCACGTCGCGAACGTACTTCGCGCCCTTCGCGAACCGCGCGCGGGCTTCGCCATTGTCAGTAGCAATGCCGACTTTCAACCGCGTGCTCTCCGTCATCGGCGGGGTCATCAGGTGCAGGTAACCGGTCTGCTCGAAGATGAGTTGCTTGCCGTCGGTGTTGATGTCGAGAACTGGGAAGTCCTTGTACTTGGTGAGTTGTTTCACGTCCTTGTTGTCGGTGTCATACGCGAACACGTTGTACTCGCCGGCGCGGTCCGAGCGGAAATACAGCGTGTGTCCGATCCAGTTTGGATCGAGGTCGTTGCACCGGTCCTTTGGCTGCGAGATTTCGGTCACATCATGCGTCTTGACGTTGTAGATCCAGATGCGCGAGTGCGTGCCGCCGCGATAGTGCTTCCACTGGAACGTGACGTCGCGCACCGGCGTGTACGCGATGAAGTCGCCGTCCGGCGAGTACACCGCCTCGAAGCCCCAAGGAATGGGGAGTTGAGTCGGCATTCCTCCGGTGAGCGGCACCGTGAAAAGTTGCTGATAGCGGTTGCTGTAAACGTGCCTCGCCGACGAGAACAGCACGCTCTTGCCGTCTGGCGTGAACCCGCGCACCGTGTCCGGCGACGGGTGCGAGGTGAGTCGCGTCGGTGTGCCGCCCGCGAGCGGGATGGTGTACACGTCGGTGTTGCCGTCGTACTGCGCGCTGAACGCGATGGTCTGTCCGTCCGGCGTGAACACCGGGTTGGATTCGAGGCCGAGGTCGGTGGTGAGCCGTCTGGGGTTCTTGCCATCGAGATTGGCGACCCACAGGTCTTCGGCGTAGATGAACGCGATGTTCTTCGCGCTCACGGCCGGCATGGTGAGCAACCGCGTGTCGGTCGCGTCGGGTTGGGCTTTCGCGCTGGCAGGGGCGAATAGCCCCACCGCCGCGAGCAGTGCGAACCGGAGCGAGCGTTTCATGATGAACGCCTTGAAGGGGTTGAGAAGCTACGAAAGATAGGCAGATGGTAACATACGCGAGCATTGAATCTTGGCGAGCGGAGGGCTTACGCCCCCCGCTCGCCAAGAGATGCTATCGCGTTCGCGCTTCGGAAGTGATTCCTTCGACGATGCTCTGGGCACTCTGTTCCGTCACGTACTTCGGCGTGAGCGGTGCCGGGACGTCTCCCATCACGCACTTCGGCTCGCCTGAGTTAGCTCCGCACCCCGCGAAGAACACGAGCGCGAAGAGCGCCGCGGCCCACTTCGAGCGATTGTGCAGCCACTTCCAGGCGCGATCGCGCTTCGTGGCGCAGTCGGCGGTCATCACGCGCCCGTCCTGCCGCTTGTAGATGCGAAGGCACGGCAACTTGTCACCGTCGGCGAGCAACTCCAGCGCTTCGGTGCGGGTGAGTTCGCTCACGTCGTGAACGCTCTGGCTGCACTGGTCGCAGAACCGCGTGCGGCTGTCGCCGCGCATCGCGTCCCATGAGACCGGACACGTAACGGGAATGGTCACCGCATCGAGCGCGTCGATCGTGGGTAAGGGAATCATTGGATGGGTCTCTGGCGGTGGGCAGACAGCCCCTCCGGGTCTGACGCTAAACCGCGACCTGCTGACGACTGGCTTGGCACGATGGTAACGAACTCACTTCACTCTCAAGACGATGAAGTCCACGTCACCGTTTGCGCGAAGCACGTGCAGCAACGCGCCTTTTTCGGTGTCCGCTTGCTGGAGCGCCTGGTCGAAGGTCGCGGCCGATGTGACAACCGTCTTGTCCACCTTCAGCACGATCAGCCCACGTGCAAGGCCGGATTGATCCGCGAGGCTGTTCTTCTTCACGTCGGTGATCGCGGCGCCCTTGAGACCCATCGGCCACCCGTTCTTCTTCACGGATTCGGGCGTGAGGTCGAGCAGCGTCAGCCCGACCGTGCCCGCGGTCGCGCCGCTCGGAGCCGGTGGCGTTTCGGGCTTCAGCACCTGGCGTTCCTCTTCGACCTTCACTTTACCGACGTAGAACTTGCCGTCGCGCCACAGAAACACGTCCACCACATCGTTGAACGGTAACGCCGCGGTGACCTTCTGCACGTCTCGCGAATCTTTCACTGCCTCGCCGTTGATCTTCGTAATCACGTCGCCGATCACGACGCCGGCTTTCGCGGCGGGCGAATCGTCGAACACCTTCGTGACCACCACACCCTCGGTGTTCTTCGCACCGGCTTTCTTGGCACTCTCGGCGTCGAGGTCGCGCACCAGGATGCCGAAAGAGGCACGGCGCACCACGCCGTTCTTGAGCAGGTCGTCAGCGATCTTCTTCGCAAGATTGCTGGAAACCGCGAGGCCCACACCCTGGAACCCGCCTGTGCGAGTCTTGATCGCTGATGTCAGACCGATCACCCGGCCGTCGAGGTTCACGAGCGGTCCACCGCTGTTGCCGGGATTCATCGCGGCGTCCGTCTGGATGAAGTCCTCGAACGCATTCAGCTTCAGGTTGTTGCGGCTCTTCGCGCTCACGATGCCGCTCGTGACCGAACCCGTGAGGCCGAATGGCGCGCCCACAGCGAGGACGCGATCACCGACCTCCATCGCGTCGCTGTCGCCGAATTCGAGAAAAGGTAGGGGGTCTTTCGATTCGATCTTCACGAGCGCGAGGTCGGTCTTCGGGTCGCGTCGGATGTCGGCAGTGGTGAACTTGCGGCCGTCGGCGAGCGTGACTTCGACCGAGTCGAGGTCCGCGACGACGTGGTTGTTCGTAAGGATGACGCCGGACGCGTCGATGAGTACACCGGAGCCGAAGCCGGGGTCGGTGCCTTCGCCCGCGGCATGCTTCGCGCGGCCCTTGCCTTCGATGCACACCACACCCGGAAGGACACGCTTCACGACGGGCGAGAACGATTGCCACTCACGCCCCGGTAAGGGCGCATCGAGTTTTGGCACCGCGGGCTGGCTGGCGAGTTGTGGCGTGGCGAACATTCCCGCCGCAAGACCGAGCGAGAGGAACCCGACGGCGAGCGGCCAGCGTTTCATGGTGCGGCTCCGGGGTGCGGTAACTTGAAGTGATTGTACCAGACGCGAAAACGCCGAGTCTTTCAAAGTAGTAGGCACACTCCGAGTGACGTGGCTTCGCAACTCAAGAACGCATCGCGTTTCTGACTCGCTTTGCCACGGCACTCGGAGTGTGCCTACTACTTTGAAAGACTGAAGCCAAATTGTGTTCGCGTTTAAGCGGCCCGGCGCGGGCGGGCGGCATCCCGCGTGTCGCGCCGGGTCGTATTAGGGCGCGGTTCGGAGCATCTGAGGGTGTACGCACCGCACCCCGAACACGGTCGGGACTCAATTGCCTGCCGTTCGTAGTCCGTCAAGGTCCCGGTCCGGTTCCAACTCAGAGCGCAAGACGCGCATGTCAACGACCAATACCCCACAGTACCCACTCTGTCACCGCTTGATTGAATTATCCGCGTGCGCGGGTTAATAGCGTTTAGTGCCGGGCGCGAGCGGCTTCTCGGGGAATCCCCGGAACCCATGCCCGACCCACACCCACCAGACCGCCACCGGGACGCCCTCTTCGCGGTGAACGACGATTATCGCCAGTTCCACGCGATCGAAGACTTTGGTGTCGGCGGGGAGTCCGTCCCCGACGAACACGAACGTGCGCCCGCGAAATGCTTGCGCGTCGGCAACGGGATTCGGGTGCCACATGTCGTACTGCGAGTGCCGGTCGGCCATCGCGAGGCCGAACGAATACGTCTCCGGGTGGCCCTTGCAATACACGCCCAGTTCGCCGGGCACGTTCCACACGGTCCCCGCAACGAGTGGTTCTTCACCGGTCTCGGATCGCACGCGATCACGAATCACGTCCACTTCGGTCGCGAGTGTCTTCCACCCGCGGAGCCGCGCCGTCGGGTCGAACTTGCGGATTGGGGTTGGGTCTTTCTCCGTCGGTGATCCGGCGGCGCTTGCCAGTGCCGACCGCATCAACCCGGGGAAATGCACAAGTGCCGAGAGCGCGAGGCCGATGGCGATGCCAACGCTCACCAGGCGCGCGACGTACTTGTGGTTCGGCCCCGCAAGTTGGTCGCGCACCCACGCGACGCACAGCACGAACCCGGTGACGTAGGCTGCGGCCGGCCAGTTGATCTGCCCGGACGCTTTGAAGCTCGCGACCGCGAACACGAACCACACCGGCACCGAGGTCCACCACAGAAAAGCCGTGGCCGAGTCGGTTGCCCGGCGCGCCCGCCACGCGGCGGCGACCCACACCACGAACCACACGCCGATCAAAAACGCGAACTGCCCGGCCGCGTAGGTGAGTGGCCCGAACCACCGAATCCCGCTTCCGCCGGTGCCGGCCGCTTGCGTGCCGACGTGCCGGAACGTGACCCAGTCGTTCGTCGCGTTCCAGATCAGAACCGGCACCAATCCCACAACGGAGCCGAGAACGAACAGCCAGAAGCCCGGACGCGTCAACTCAGAGCGCCGCGTGAAGAGCAAGTAGCCGAACACACCGCACGGGAGCAGCACCATCGGGTACTTCGCCATCACGCCACACGCGGAACACACGGCTGCGAGCAGCCACCAGCGCAGGGAAGAACCTCTCCCCCCAACCCCCTCCCCTAAGAAGGGAGGGGGAGAAAGTCCGGCTCCCCCTCCCTTCTTAGGGGAGGGGGTTGGGGGGAGAGGTTCTTCCAGCCGCAACCCCTTCCACACGCCGATCGCGGCCCAGCACCAGCACGCGAGGAACGGCGGGTCGATGGTCATCAGAACCGCGCCCGCGATCACCGGCGGAAGCGTCATTGCCAGCGCCACAGTTGCGAGCGCCGCCCGATGACTCTTCAGCGTTGAAGCCGCGAGGACATACCAGCCCGCGAGCAGCGCCGCGTGGCACGCCACCGCCGGTAGGCGCACCGCGAACATCGGCGAACCAATCAGCGCGTTGCTGAGCGGCCCGAACACTTCGCACGACGCGCGGATGAGCCACGCGACCAGCGGCCCCTTGCTGTAGTAGCTCCACGCGAGGTGGCGCGACCACTGCCAGTAGTGCGCCTCGTCCGGTGCGAGGTCGAGCGGGCAACCAATAATCAGGTACGCGATGTGGAGTACGACCGATGTGAGAATGAGAACGCACGCGACGCGCTGACAGGCGAGATCGGTGAATTTTCCCGCGAACGAATCTGCGGCGCCCGCGGGCAGCCGCGCGACAACTGGGTTCAGGCTCGGCACCATCGGCACGGCTCCAACATCGTTCGGAACCGGAACTGATAAGCTCTGGCGCGAAAGGAATCAACCCGAATCGCGTCGCCCGCCGACATTCCCACCGCACGCCAAACCCCTTATCATTCCCCTGGAAGCATCCGAACCACGCGAACCGCGCCAGTGCCCGCACGCACTGTCTTTCATCTACACTCACGGAAGCCGATCAGCCATGCCGCCTGCCGCCAAAGCCCAGCCCACCGTGAACCCCGAAGAACTGTCGCTCGCGGACCTGCAATCGGAAGCCGAAACGATCCGCAAGCGGGTTAATCGCTTTCGCGAGTCGCTCGGGCGGTTCTTCGTGAACAAGCAAGAGATCATCGACCTGATGTGCGTCGCGGCCGTCGCGCAAGAACCCTTATTGCTCATCGGCCCGCCCGGAACCGCCAAGTCTGACATCGTCGTGAAATTCAAGGACGCGCTCGGGATCGAGCAGGGCGATTACTTCGAATACATGCTCACGCGGTTCACCGAACCGAGCGAAATCATCGGCGCCATCGACATCAGGGAACTTCGCGACGGCAAGTACATCCGCCGGAAGGAGGGCAAACTGCCGACCGCGAAGCTCGTGTTCCTCGACGAAATCTTCAAGTCGAACTCCGCCATCCTGAACATCCTTCTCACGATCATCAACGAGAAGAAGTTCTACCAGGAGGGCAAGCCAGAACCGGTGCCGTTGCGGATCATGTTCGCCGCGACGAACGAAATCCCGGAGCAAGGCGAACTCGCTGCGCTCAAGGACCGGTTTGTGCTGAAGGTCCAGAGCCGCAGCGTGCAGGAGGAATATTTCTCCGAGTTGATCGATGCGGGCCTTCAAGGCGAAGCCAATAAAGGTTTGAACCAGAAGCCGTGGGTGGAGGGGCACGCGACCCTCGAAGACTTCCTGAAGGCGAACCGGTACATGACGCACCTGTTCTCGCGAAAGACGGGCGACGGTCGCGGGGAGGAGGAGAACGACCGTCACCGGTTCTTCCCGGCGGACGTGTTCAAGGAGTTCCAGCGGCTCGTGAAGACGCTCGTTCGCGAGGACAAGATTTTCATCAGCGACCGCAAACTGGTGAAGCTCTACAAGCTGTTCCGCGTGCGCTCGTGGCTGTTCAGCGGAGGCGCCGTGACGAAGGACGATCTGCGGTTGCTCGCTTACCTCGGCGAAACGCACCAGGAGATCGAACACCTACGAACCAAAGTGCCGGAGTATCTGGGCGACGCGTAAGCCGCTTGCGGCTTCGCGAGCGTTCGGCCCGTAGACGAGATACACGTCGGTCGCTGTCCTATCAGGGTCAGCGTCTCTTACCTATACCACCACAGCGCGAAAACCGGGCTTGACACACGCGGAAAGATTTCGCGAAAAATCATCGCGCGACGGGCCGTTCATCCTGATAAAGTCTACCACAACCAACGGAGTTGATCCGTTGACCGACGCCGAACGCTCGCTTCTCCCGCTCGAAGAGTCCCGGACCACGTGGGCCGGGATCGCCCGACAGGTGTTGCCAGCGGTGGTTCACCCACTCGCCAGTTCGTTCGTCCCCGCTCGCGGTCCCGCGCGGGAAGTAGATTCAAGAAGCGGCCGGGACCGGGCCGCGGGAGAGTTCGTCGTGGGTAAGAAATTGTATGTCGGCAACCTGAGTTGGGGCGTCACCGACTCACAACTGCAAGACATGTTCACCCCGTATGGCGCCGTCGTTTCGGCCCAGGTGATCATGGACCGTGACACTGGCCGCTCGAAGGGCTTCGGCTTCGTCGAGATGGGCACCGATCAAGAGGCCCAAGCCGCCATCACCGGGATGCACGGACAGGTCATCGAAGGCCGCCCGCTGACGGTGAATGAGGCCCGCCCGAAGGAGGGTGGCGGTGGCGGTAGCGGTGGCGGTGGCGGTGGCCGTCGCGGTGGCGGCGGTGGCGGCTACGGCGGCGGCGGCGGTGGTGGCGGCGGTGGTGGTTACGGCGGTGGCGGCGGTGGTGGCGGTCGCCGCTACTAAACAGTCGCGTTTGAGCTAAATCATTTTGGGGGCGGCGAGTGTCGCCGCCCCTCGCCCGCTACTTCGGGCGCCAGCTACCGGGACTCGCTTCCCGTCGAGTAGGCGTCTTCACTTCTATCGGGAACCCCAACTTTGCCTACTCCGTCCGACACCAGTTTGCCGAGCGTTTCTCCGTCTCCTCCGAACGAGCCAGTTCCCGAACCGATCCTTCCACCGCCGCCGCAGTTGTACAGCACCGGGCGCAAGGTGATGTCGTTCGTGACGACGTTCATCGGGGTCACGGTTCCGCTGGTGGGCCTGGGTGTGGGAATGTACTTGGCGTGGGGTTGGGGCTTCGGGTGGGTCGATTTCGGGTTGCTCGTCGGGATGTACCTGGCGTCAATGCTTGGCATCACAGTCGGGTTCCACCGGCTGTTTACGCACCGCTCGTTCCAGACCGTGCGTCCTATCCAGGTTCTTCTCGCCGCGTGCGGGTCCATGTCCTTTCAGGGACCGCTGCTCGACTGGGTCGGGCGGCACCGGTTGCACCACCAACACAGCGACAAGGAGGGCGACCCGCACTCGCCATACCCGCACACGCGCGGACTGAAGGGCTGGCTCGCGGGGTTCTGGCACTCGCACATCGGCTGGGCATTCACCCCGATGCCCGACGACCTCGACCGCTACGCCGGCGACTGGCGACGCGACCGCGTGATCCGCACCGTGAGCGCGCTGTTCCCGCTATGGGCGTTTATCGGCGTCCTCGTCCCCTCGGTGATCGGGCTGTGCTTCGGCGGCTGGCAAGGCGCCATCACCGGTTTCATCTGGGGCGGGTTGGTTCGCATCCTGCTCGGCCACCACGCAACCTGGAGCGTGAACTCGATCTGCCACCTGTGGGGCAGTAAAACCTACGCGTGCGGCGACGAGAGCCGGAACAATCTGTTCGTCGGGATCGTGGCGCTGGGCGAGGGGTGGCACAACAACCACCACGCGTTCCCGCTGTCGGCCCGGCACGGTCTCCGGTGGTGGCAGTTCGACCTGAGTTGGTTAGTGATCCGCGCGCTGGTGATCTGCCGGCTCGCGTGGAAGGTCCGGCTGCCGTCGCGCGGCGAGCAGATCGCACGCGCGGAGAACCCCGCCGGTCCGATGCCCGCGGTCGGAACCGCGTCGTAACGCACGTACCGTTCGGATTCTTGAACCACAGAAAACCCCGCGGGTTCGCCCGCGGGGTTTTCGCGTTCATCGTGGTGTCCGACAGGTTTGGATTGGTCGCGTGCGGAATCGAATGGTATCCTGAACGTACCGCCGGATGCCCTCTCCACGAACAAACCGCTCCCCGCCTCACGGACAACCCGATGCGCGTGCGCCGCGAGTTCCTTCTGCTGCCGGTCGCGCTGGTCGCGGTCGTGTACTTCTTCTGCGTCCCGGAACCGCTCAGGGTCGCCGCGCAGCCCAAAGCGGAACCCGTGTTCAAGACCGACGGCGTCGCGTTCCTCAAGAAGTACTGCCTTGCGTGTCACTCGGGCGAGAAGGCGAAGGCCGATCTCGCGCTCGACAAGTACGCCGACGACGTGGCGCTATTGAAGGACCGCAAGACGTGGCTGCGCGTTCTCGACGCGCTGAAGTCCGGCGAGATGCCGCCGCAGGGGAAGCCGCAACCCGCCGTGGGTGAGCGAGACGCGTTCACGAAGGTTGTGAGCGATGTGTTCGAGAAGCACGACCGCACCGCGAAGCCGGACCCCGGTCGCGTCACGATGCGGCGGCTCAACCGCAACGAGTACAACAACACCGTCCGCGACCTCGTCGGCATCGACTTCAACCCAGCCGAAGACTTCCCCTCCGACGATGTCGGCCACGGTTTCGACAACATCGGCGACGTGCTCACGCTCCCGCCGGTGCTGCTCGAGCGCTACCTCGCGGCGGCCGAAACGATCATGGCGCGCGCGGTCACACCGGTTCCGCCACCGCCCGCGTCGCGCGGTGTCGGCACGCAGTTCACCGAACCGGCCGGTCCGAACATCCCGATGAAGAACAATCACCGCGTCGTGATCTTCAAGAAGGACGGCACGCCGGTCGAAACCGGCCCGATCTTCACGCGGTTCAACAACCTGCCACGCGACGGTGTGTACAACGCGCAGACCACGGTGTACGTCGAGACGACCGGCACCAAACCGGTGAAGGTCGCTATTCTCGCCGGGTGCGACAAGGACGCAAAGGGCGCGGCCACCGACGCCGAAGCGGACGCGCTCGCGGGCGCCGCGGTGAAGAACCTGCGGCCGTTCATCATTCTGAAGACGCTGGAAGTGAAGTCACGCGTGGAGAAAGCGGGCGACACGTTCCGCGTCGAGGTTCCCGCGGACATCGGTCTCGACAAACTCGCGGTCGCGCTGGTGAAACCCGAAGACGGCGAACCGGCTCCGACGCTCTATGTCCGCTACATGTCGCTCACCGGCCCGCTCGACAGCCGCCCGGCGACGCACCGCAAACTGCTCGCGTGCGACGAAAAGAAGCCGGTCGCGGATCGTTCGCGCGAAGTGCTCGAACGATTCGCAACTCGCGCGTACCGCCGACCCGTGACGAAGGACGAACTCGACCGGTTGTTGAAACTCGCGGACGCCGCAATCGCGAAGGGCGAGAAGTGGGAAGCCGCGATGCAACTCGCGATGACCGCTACACTCGTGTCGCCGAAATTCTTGTTCCGGGTGGAGTTGGATAACACTCCGGTCGCTGACGCTCCCGGCTCGCCAAAGCCGCTTGACGAGTATCAACTCGCGTCGCGTATGTCGTACTTCCTCTGGTCGAGCATGCCCGATCAGGAGTTGTTCGACCTCGCCGCGAAGAAGCAACTCACCGCGAACATCGACGCTCAGGTGAAGCGCATGCTGCGCGACCCGCGCGCAACCGCGCTCGTGGATAACTTCGTGATGCAGTGGCTCCAGCTTCAACCGCTGAAGAACGCGCAGCCGGACCCGAAGAAGTTCCCGCAGTTCAACGAACAACTCCGCTCCGCGATGCTGAAGGAGACGAATCTCTTTTTCGGAGAGATTATCCGCGAGGACCGTCGCATCCTCGACATCTTGGAAGCCGATTTCACTTATGTGAATGCTCCGCTCGCCAGGCACTACGGTCTCGCGACCGGCCCGAAGGGTCTGAAGTTCCGCAACAACGAGGACTTCGTTCGCGTCGATTTGAAGGGCACGAACCGAGGCGGCGTCCTCACACAAGCGAGCGTCTTGACGGTAACCTCGAACCCGGGCCGCACGTCGCCGGTGAAGCGCGGACGCTACGTTCTGGAACAACTGTTGGGAACGCCCCCGCCACCCCCGCCGCCGAACGTGCCGGAATTGGAGAAGGACGGCAAGCCGGTCACCGCGGGCACACTGCGCCAGCAGATGGAAGCGCACCGTGCGAACCCGGCGTGCGCGAACTGCCACGCGAAGATGGACGGACTCGGCTTCGGTCTGGAGAACTTCGACGCGCTCGGCGGCTACCGCACGAAGGACGGTGACGCGCCGATTGATTCGAGCGGGGAGTTGCCGGGCAATGTGAAGTTCACCGGCCCCGCGGAACTGAAGAACGTGCTCCTGGGCAAAAAGGATTTGTTCGCGAAGTGCTTGACCGAGAAGATGCTGACCTACGCGCTCGGTCGCGGACTGGAGTTCTACGACCGCCGCGCCGTCGATACGATCACAGACGCGCTAGCGAAGAACGACTACAAGTTCTCCGCGCTCGTGACCGAACTGGTGAAGAGCGACCCGTTCCGCATGAGACGCGGGAAGGGCCAGTGATTGGTATTGCCCTCTCCCGCAAGGGGAGGGGCAAACAAAGACACCGTTCCGCCTTTGGAGATTAACGACCATGCCCACGATTTCCCGCCGGACCGCCCTCAAGGGGCTTGGCGTCTCGCTCGCGCTGCCGTGGCTCGAAGCGATGGGGCCGGTGAACGCGTGGGGCGCCGGTGGCGACACCAAGTCGCCCGCGCCGAACCGCATGTGCTTCTGCTACGTGCCCAACGGCAAGAACATGGCCGACTGGACGCCAAAGGCCGAAGGCAAAGACTTCGACCTGCCGGCGATCCTCGAACCGCTCAAGCCGGTGCGCGATCAGGTGCTCGTACTAACGGGGCTGACCGCGGACAAGGCACGAGCACACGGCGACGGTGGTGGCGACCACGCCCGCGCACTGGGCGCGTTCCTCACCGGCACCCAGGCGAAGAAGACCGACGGCACCGACATCCGGGCCGGCATCTCGGTCGATCAGGTGGCCGCGGCGCGACTGGCAGACCGGACGCGACTGCCGTCACTCGAACTCGGCGGCGAACACGGCGCGATGGCCGGCAACTGCGACTCCGGTTACAGCTGCGTCTACTCTTCAACGATGTCGTGGCGCTCCGCCACGCAACCGCTGCCGAAGGAAGTCAGCCCGAAGATCGTCTTCGAGCGGCTGTTCTCCACGAAGCCGCCGGCCGAACGCGCCGCACAGGACGCGAAACGCAAGAGCGTACTGGACTTCGTTCGCGAAGACTCCAAAGACCTCGAAGTAAAACTCGGCGCGAGCGACAAGCGGAAGCTCGACGAGTACCTCTCCGCGGTGCGCGACATCGAGCAGCGCATCGAGCGAGCCGAGAAACTGCCGCCAGTGAAGACGCCGGATTACAAGGCGCCCACCAGCATCCCCGCGAAGTACGACGAACACGTCCGCATGATGTACGACCTCATCGCGCTCGCGTTCCAGTCCGACGTGACGCGAGTCGTTACCTTCGTGCTCGCGAACGAGGGGAGCAACAAGACGTACCCAATGGTGGGTGTGAACGAGGCGCACCACGAACTTTCGCACCACGACAACAAGCCCGAGAAGAAAGCGAAGATTCGCGACATCAACAAGTTCCACGTGTCGCAACTCGCGTACCTGCTGGAGAAACTGAAGGGCGTCAAGGAAGGCGACGGGAATCTTCTCGACCACTCAATGATCGCTTACGGCAGCGGCAACTCGGACGGCAACGCGCACAACCACGACGACCTGCCCATCCTCCTGGCGGGCGGCGGTTGCGGTACGCTGAAGACCGGGCGCCACATCCGATACGCGAAGGAAACACCGCTGAACAACCTGTGGTTGTCGATGCTCGACCGCATGGAACTCAAGGTGACCGGGCTAGGCGACGGCACCGGCAAGTTGTCCGGCCTGAGTTGATTCACAATCCGATGGGGGGTGTCTTTTCGTGGTGCAGGCGGCCCACCTGCACCGCGACAACACAGACAACACCAACCATGGCGCTCATGCCGTGTTGTTCTCGTCGCGCGGAGCAGCGCCGAATTCGAGCTTCACCGAACGGACGCGGACGGCCGCGCGGCGTGGCTCGTTCTTGGGGAACGTCAGAGGACCGGGTGTCTTCTTCGCCACGACCACCGCAACCCCCAGGCCGTTGCCGATCGAGAAGTTTGCCCCGCCGCCGCGCGAACCGAGGAACCGGTCGAGTTGGAAACGGCCGACCTTGCCGTACTCCGGTAGGAACTCCACCGAGGCCAGTTCATCGACCGCTCGCGGATCCTTGGCCGCGTCGCGGAACCGGAACAGAACCAGACGACAGGAAAAATTCGCGAGGAAGAACTTCTCGAACTCGTCCGCCGAACTTGCCTCACCATCTGCCTCGACCGTGAACGTGTACTGACCGCCGCGAGCGTTGCGGATCTCTTGTGCCAGCACGCCACGGATTCCGACCGCGACCACAGCACCCGAATTCGCATTTCCAAGCCCGTACCCCACCACGACACCGCCTGATTCCTTGCGGATCGCGAAGCCGTTGGCGGCCTTCCCGTTCCAGATTGGTTCGGCCCGCCACCCCTTCGCGCGCGAAGGCGGAGTCGGCGGTACCAGAGGGAGTTTCGCGTCGAACTCGATATCGAGGATCAGACTGGAATCGTAGGGCGGCACGAAGGCGACATTCCCACCCGGCGCGCAGCGCGCAGTGGTCACTGGACCGGTCCCCAGCGCCGCGACGATCGGCTCGCCCTTCGTGATCGGGTGCGGTCGGTTGGCCTTGTCGCGGAACATGCCGTTCGGGTCGATGCCGAGCAGATGAAAGATCGTCGCCGTGAAGTCGCCGCCCCGGATCGGGTCCGAAGCCGGGTACGCGCCGTTCTTGTCGCTCGCTCCGATCACTTGCCCGCCACGGATGCCGGCGCCGGCGAGCGCCGTGCTGAAGACGTGTCCCCAGTGGTCGCGTCCGCCCTGCTTGTTGATCTTTGGCGTGCGCCCGAACTCACCGATCACCACGACGAGCGTTTCCGCCAGCAGCCCACGGTCCGCGAGGTCGGTCATCAGCGCGTCGAACGTCACGTCGAACATCGGGCACAGCGAGTCCTGAAGCCGGTCGGCGTTCTGGGCGTGCGTGTCCCAGAGGGGGTTGTCCACCGCCGAGTCGCCCGGGTCGCGCGCCCAGTTGACGTGAACGAGGCGCACCCCGGCCTCGATCAGCCGTCGAGCCAGGAGGCACGACTGGCCCCACGTGTACCGGCCATAACGATCGCGGGTCTTGTCGGTTTCCCGGCGGAGATCGAACGCGGCGCGTGCTTTCCCCGATGTGACGAGATCGAGGGCGTGGTGGGAGAGCCGATCCCAGGTTTCGACCGCTTCGCTCCGCCCAGCCTTCGAGAAGGACCGGTCCAGTCCACTCAGTAGCTCGCGGCGCCCGTCCACGCGGACCCTGGTCAGGTCGCCGGTCAGCCCCAGTCCCTCGATGTGGTAGTCGGGCACGGCCGGGTCGCCGACGAACCGCGTCGGTTCCCACTGCTTCCCGAGGAACCCGGCGGTCTGCCCGGCCGGGGTCACGTTGTCGTTCAGGCGCATCACGTCTGGAATCCAGACCGACGTGAGCGCAGGCAACTTCTCGCTCGGCTTCAGCATCTTGACGACGGAACCGAAGTAGGGCCAGTCGCTCGGCTTGATCTGGCGCGCGCTGCCGGGACCGTAGGGGTAACCGGTGAGCAGCCAGTACCCGCTCACGTCGTGGTTGTCGTCGCGAGTGGAGAGCGACCGGACGACGGCGAGTTTGTCCGCGTGGCCAGCGGTGCGCGGCAGGAGTTCGCAGAAGCGGATTCCTGGGACGTTCGTGGCGATCGGCTTGAACAGCCCGCGGATTTCGACCGGCGCGTCCGGCTTCGGGTCGAACGTCTCGTGCTGCGGTGGCCCGCCCTGCAACCACAGGAAAATGCAGTTCTTCGCTCGACCGAACGTCGAGCCGAGGTCGTTCGCGAGCGTCGGCGCGGCAGGCGCGTGGCCGCTCGCACCCAACAGCGCCGGGAGCGACAACCCGATCGCGCTCAATCCGCCAACGCGGAGCCACTCCCGGCGCGAAACGCGGGTCGCGAGCGGAGCGGTGTTGTCGATGAGAGCAAGCACGGGGCGCTCCGGGGTGTGCCACGACGTCCGTTCGGCGGAACCGGCGCTGTTCCGCGCGAACCCGTTGAAGATTAGAATACCACCCAGACCGTCAGATCGCACTCGCTATGTGGTGCGTTTCCACCCACCAACTTCACGTTCACTGGTCACATTCGTCACACGAGGTGGATCACCGCATACGCGAGCGCCGCGAGCGCGGCCCCGCACGGCGCGGTGCTGACCCACGCCAGCAGGATTTCACCGACCTTCCGCCAGTGCGCCGCCGCACCCATGCTCGCCAGCCCCGCACCAGCGAGCGCGCCGACGAGTGCGTACGTGGTCGAGACGGGAAACCCGAATCGCGTGGCGAGTACTGTACGGGGCGTTGTCCGTGCCGCGAAGGGTGTCGAAGTCCAGGTGGTGTGCCGTTGGCAGGTGGCCGCGGAAGTAGTCCTCGTAGCCGCGTGTGTCGAGGACGATCGGCCGCCTGACCACGTCGCCGTCCTCAGTCAACTGCTTCGCCTCGGCCGGGGAAATGATACCGATGTCGGCAGCACGGGCAGCGTTCGGCGCGGCGATCGCGAGAGTCAGGAGCAGTCACGGAACGCGAGGGTTGAATGAGTTCATGGTTTCGGGCGCGATCCAGATAGATATCGCGACATCTGCCCAGGCGCCCATGTATCGTGCCCGGGGACCGCGCCCAAGGTGATACCCCGCGTCTGCGGTCTCCGGCGATTTGACGGCCTGCGTTCGAACCACATTTGGCCACATTCGGCAGAATTGCCAACCCAATCGCGCCTCTCGCGGCATATCATCGTGTGCGCCTATTCCTCCTCCGCGAGGCTCGCAATGCGTCTGTCCCTTTTCGTTGCGCTCTTGCTCCTGTTCCCCGCCAGCGCGCACGCGGCGCCGAACGTGGCCAAGTCCGCGAAGTCCGGCAACTGGTCCGACGGCAGCACCTGGGTTGACGGCAAGGTGCCCGCGACCGGCGACAAAGTGCTGGTGCGCGAGGGACACACGGTCACCTACGACGCGAAGTCGGACGCGGTGATCCGCTCGCTGTTCGTCGTCGGAACGCTGACCTTCGCCCCGGACAAGAACACCGAACTGAACGTCGGCCTGATCAAGATTCAGCACGGCGAGGAACTCGACGAAACCGGCTTCGATTGCGCCACCCACCCCGCGGACACGAAACCCAGCACCGGTCGGCCCGCGACGGTCGCGTGTCTGTGCTGTGACGGCCGACCGGCGCTGCTCGTCGGCGCACCCGGCACCCCCATCGCCGCGGGGAAAACCGCCACGATTCGGCTGCACTACATCGATGGCATGGACAAGGAATCGTGTCCCTCGATCGTCTGTTGTGGCGGGCGCATGGACTTCCACGGGCAACCGCTGTCTCGCACGTGGGTGAAGCTCGGCAAGGACGCGACCGGGGCCGAACTGACGCTGAGCGAAGCGGTGACCGGCTGGCGCGTCGGCGACCGCGTCATCGTGACCACGTCGGCGGCTTCGTTCGGGAGTCGGGGGACGGAGGTTCACACGATTCGCGCGATCGACGAGGCGAAAATCACACTAAACCAGCCGCTCGAATCGCGTCGTGCTGGCGAAGGAGAGTTCCGCGCCGAGGTGGCGAACTTGACCAGGAACGTCGTCGTCGAATCGGCTTCGCCAGACGGTGTGCGGGGCCACACGATGTACCACGCGGGTTCGGCCGGGAGCATTCACTTCGCGGAGTTCCGGCACCTCGGCAAGAAGGGCGTGCTCGGGCGCTACCCGATCCACTTCCACCTGTGCCGCGACACGATGCGCGGCTCGTCGGTGGTCGGCGCGTCCGTCTGGGACAGCCACAACCGCTGGGTCACCGTTCACGGCACTGAGTACATGGTCGTTCGCGACTGCGTCGGCTACCAGAGCACCGGGCACGGATTCTTCCTCGAAGATGGCACCGAGGTTTACAACGTGTTCGATCGAAACCTCGCGGTTCAGGCGCGCGAAGGTGCGGCGCTCCCGAAGCAACCGCTGCCGTTCGACAAGAACGAGGGGGCCGGGTTCTGGTGGGCTAACAGCCACAACACGTTCACGGGGAACGTCGCGGCCGAGTGCGACGGGTACGGGTTTCGCTTCGAGGCAACGCCGCAAGCGGGGCCGTTCGTGAAACCCAAGAAGGGCGAGCCGCGCCCGGAGCCGTTCGACCTGAGGCTGAGCGTCCGTCAGCAGAACGGCCAACGCGAGGCCGTGGACATCCGCACCATGCCGTTCGTCAGGTTCGACGGCAACGAGGCGCACCACATCGGCACCTACGGCTTGAATCTCGGTCAAGACTCCGGGGGCGTCGGTCCCGAGCGGGACCACCCGTTCGTGGTTCGCGACATGAAGGTCTGGTTCAGCGGGCGCGGGTACACGGTTGATGTTCCGCACGTGCGCATTGACGGGTTGCGCATCCACCACTGCGGCTACGAGGTGTATCGGTCGCGGTTCGTCGGGCACGATTACCGGGACGTGCGGTTCACGGGGATCAGCGGGAAGTACACGATGGCGGGTCTGGACGACTACCGCGCCATTGGGCAGTTGAATCGCACGCGACTCCCCGGCTTCCCGCAGGGCACCGGGGCCGGCGGTACCGCGTTCGCCGGGCCTGAGGTCGAAGTCGCAAAGCTGGATCCACTCGACAAGTTACCGCCTACCACCGTCGTCACCGACGTTCGCAAGGACGGAGAAAAGTTCAGCGTGCGAGGCACCACCTCGGACAACGGCCCGTTGAAGCGAGTGACGGTGAATGGCAAGGACGCGAAACTCGGAACCGGCGGTGCGTGGGAGATCACGCTCGATGGCACGAAGACCGGTGCGGTCAAACTGACGGCGCTGGCCGAGGACGCGGCTGGTAACGTCGAGAAGACGCCGCACGTGCTGACCGTTGGGCGTTGACGGCCCGCGGCGAGTACGTTTCAGGAAATGTGTATCACCTCAACGTGAACCGTAGCCCGGCGCCGAACCATCTGCGCCGAGATCGCGAACCAATAGGTGCGTGTCCCACACAGGCGTGCTCGGGCAACTCCCTGCACTCTGGCCACTCACCTCGTATCGCACTCCCGCTTCACGGTAGAATCCCCCCACCACAACAATTGGGGTGCTTCGTGCCGAACCGTGCCGCGTTCTTGGTAGCAGTCGAAACGTTCTTTGAAGCCGGGCCGCTCGTGCAGTACGCGGCGGCCGACTGCGCCGAGTTGCTTCGTGCGCTGCCCGCCGTTGGCTACGCGCAAGAGCGATGCACGCTGCTCGCGGCGCACCGCACCACGAAAGCCGTCATCGAAGCCACTCTGAAACGGCTTCCCAAAATCGCGGGCGACGCGGGATCGCTGCTCGTGCTGATCGTATCGCGCGGCTTCAACGTGAAGGGTCGCGGGTACATCGCGTGCGCCGACACCATCGCCCTCGACCCGCTCGAAACGGCGTTGTCGGTAGCCGATCTCTTCGCGGCGCTCGGCAAAGTGAAAGCGAAGGAAATCACCGTACTCCTCGACATCGACCCGCTCAGCCTCGCGGAGAACAAGTTGGTGCATCCGGGCCTCGATGACGCGGAACTCGCGGCTTTACTTGAGAAGTCGCCGAAGTGCGTGGGCTTGACAGCGTGCACCGAAGGCGAGCGTTCCTTCGAGTCCGCTCAACTCAGGCACGGCATCTGGCGGCACCACCTCATCGAAGCGTTCACCGGCAAGACACGCACGGGCGTGAGCAAGGACGGGACGTTTACCGCAGCAGCACTTCAGGAGTTCCTTGCGGACGCCGTGCCGCGAACGCTACGCCGCACCTACGAAACACAGCAGGAGCAAACGCCAACGCTTTACGGCGAAGCAAACGGTGCCGCGGTTGTCGCGGAGTTGGACAAGTTGCTCGGTCCAGGTGGCGACCTGCTCGACCCGACGCGCATGAGGCGCGTCGTGTTCCGCGCCGAGAGCCGAAGCGACGTGAAGAACCTCACGGGCTACCGCAAGGGCCAGCCGATTCCCGATCGCGCGAACGAGTGGGCGCGAAAGTACGTGAACCGTATCGCGACGGCCGACATCAAGGCCGATCTCGACAACACGTTCGACATGGTTCGCGAGACGTTCGGCTACAAGCGGAAAGACCTCGACGTGTCCGCCGAACGCGACGGGATGGGTTTCATCCGCACGCCGGACTTCGAGTACACGGTGTCGCTGAGTGTCCACGAAGACGACCCGTCGGAAATAGTCTGGCGCCGTGAGGTGAGCCGCCTCTCTGGGCCGGATTTCGTGCGGGGTGAAGGTTTCCGCAATGTGTTCGGAACGATGTTCGACAAGTTGGTGTTCGAGTTCGCGGTGCCGGTGGATGTGGCCGACTTCGTGGACCGCATCGAAGACGCGCCGCCTGAGGGCGTGAAGGTGAGTATCGCGAGCGACCTGGGCGCGGCGGTGATCGCGCTGACCGGCTTCGCGGGCAAGATCAACGTGACCCGCGACGCGGTGACAATCGAGGGCCACGCTGGGAACCCGTCAAGCCTGATGGAGCAGTTCCTGGTGTTCCTGCGCAAGTTCGGCGCGATGGGCGAACCGAAAGCGCTGACCGCAGGAGGGTGAAAACGATTGACAGGGCAATCGATTGGAGTTCCCCAAAAGCGCCCGCAACGCCGCAAGCGGCAGAACGCGTTCCGCAGTTTCGCGGGCGAAGGTTTCTCGCCTCACTTCGTCTTGCGGTGGTAGCGGATGAGCGGACCGTCCTTCGGCGCGAACGCAGTCGGGCGCACGCTCTCCACGCGCTCTACCTTCCCATTCGTCCTTACAACCGGCGGCGAGCCGAAACACACCCGCAAGCGGTCGTCGTCGAGTACCTCGTAGATCGCGCGAACCGTTAACCGCTTCCCGTCCGAACCGGTGAACGTGAGGTTCAGTTCCTTCGGGAACTTGTTCGGGTCGAGCGTGTACTCGAAGTCCTCGAACGTCTCACCCTGGAATTGCTCCGACCACGTGCCCTCCGAAATAATCGCGAGCTTGTGAAGCTGGCTGCGATCCTCCGTCGCCTTCGGCGAATGGAAATCGACCACCACCCAATCGCCCAAAATGCGATCCGCGTCCGAGAGCGACGGCGCATCGGCGCAACCGGCCAGGAACACGACGGCGATGAACGGGATGCGTTTCATGCCACGAGCATAGTACGCGTTCACTCCAGAGGCGGAAGGATGTCGGGTTCCACCTGATACCCTTCCGCGATCGCGTTCGTGCTGTTGAACAACCCCACAACGGCCATCACTTCGCCGAGCGCCTCCACGTCCAGACCGAGTTTCCGCACGGCCGTGGTGTGCGAGTTCACGCAGTACGCACAGCCGTTCGTCGCGCTCACCGCGAGGGCAATAATTTCGCGCGTCAGCGGATCCAGTTTTGAAGCGCGACCACACGCCTCCGGGTGCATGATCAGTTTCAACCGCGACCACACCAGTTCAAGGTGGTCCGGGTTGGTCGCCAGAACCCGCCACAGATTCGGCACGAAGGTAATGTTCTTCGTCGCTTTAATGTCGGCGAAGATCATCGCGACCTTACCAGTCGCGGACTCTTCAGACACCGGCGTGACGGTCGCGATTCGTCCAGCGATCATGACGGATCCCCTCGAAAACGACTTGTTTCGGAACGTTCGTAGCTCCAAACAACGTTCCACGTGGAACGTTTGTCCACGTTCCACGCGTAGCGCCGCGCAGAATCTAAGGAATCGCTTGCAACGCGACCAACGCCAGAGTAGGCTCTTCATACGACTCTCACCAGGGTCTCCCACCTGTAAGCTTCCGCGAATCCTTCCCACCGTCATTCCCGCCGCGAGGAGCCGTTCCCATGGAACAGAAGTTCGACGCCACGCCCAAAGCCGAACTGCGTCTCAAAGGGCGCATGGTGGCGCGCACTGACGTGAGTGGAGACTGGGGTCTCCAACTGCGATGGGTCGTCAAGCGAGACGGCAAGGAAATCGGCACCGCGCCGGCCCGTGGCGAACACACCTACGAACACCCGGACACGACGCCCGGCGTCTACGAGATCGTGTTGGAGCAGTTCAAGTACGTGAACTACGCGAAGAACCCCGCCGGCGAATACACCGTCAGCAAGTTCGTCGTGATTTCCAATGCCGTCACTTACACCATCTAAAGGAGCGGGCCAATGCTCAACATCGGCAACGAGAAGGTTCCGCTCTGCGAAGGACCTTCGCGCCGCAGTTTCCTCACCGCCGGCGCCGCGGGTGCCGGCGCGCTCGCATTGCCCACGTTCTTCCGGCTGCAACAGGCCGGCGCCGCGGACGCGAACAAAGCCAAGATCAAGAACTGCATCACGTTATTCCTTGTCGGCTCGCCTGGCGCGCTCGACACCTGGGACATGAAGCCTGACGCGCCCGCGGAAGTGCGCGGCAAGTTCAAGCCGATCAAGACGAACGTCAACGGCATTCAAATCTGCGAACACTTCCCGCTGATGGCGAAGATGATGGATCGGGTTGCGCTGGTCAGGAGCCTCCATCACAAGACGGGCGCGACGCACGAGAACGGCCAGCGCTGGATGATGACCGGTCACGACTTCAACGCGGACAGCATGAAGCCGCACATCGGGAGCGTGATCTCGCGTGTCTTCGGCGCGAAAGGTGACCTGCCCGCGAACGTGATCCTCCCCAGTCCGATCGGGAACACCGGTGCCGGCCCGCTGCACGGGCAGACCGCCGGATACCTCGGCAGCGCGCACGAACCGTTCTTCCTGAACGCGGACCCAGCACTGCCGAAGTTCAAGATCGGTGACCTCGAAGTGCCCGCCGGCGAATCCGCCTCTCGCTTAGATGCCCGCAAGCGGTTGCTCGAACAGGTCGATGAGTTGCAAAAGCACACCGAAACGCGGGCCGTCGGCGAACACGACGCGGCGTACCAGCGTGCCTTCCGGCTGTTAACTTCGCCAGAAGCCAAGAAAGCGTTCAACCTCGCCGACGAACCGGACAAGACCCGCGATCGCTACGGTCGCAACACGTTCGGCCAGTCGTGCCTGATGGCGCGGAGGTTAATCGAAGGCGGAGTGCGGTTCGTCACCGTTAACCACTTCGACACGGTGTTCGGGCTCTCGTGCTGGGACATGCACGCCGATGGTGGCGGGTTGAACAACACCTACTCGGACTACGAACGGTTCCTGTGCCCGCAGTTCGACTGGGCGTTCACGGCACTCATCACGGACCTCGCCGAACGCGGGATGCTGGAAGAAACGGTGGTCGCGGTGTTCAGCGAGTTCGGGCGCACGCCGCGACTGAACGGCAAGAGCGGACGCGACCACTACCCGGCCGCGTGGACGAACTTCTTCGCGGGCGGGAACTTCAAGGGCGGTCAGGTCATCGGTGCTACGGACAAGATCGGTAGCCGGCCGATCGATACGCCGGTGGAACCGCCACAGATGCTCGCGTCGCTGTACCACGGTATGGGCATCAACCTCGACGCCACGATGATGCCCGGCATCGGCGACCGGCCCGTGCGGTTGGTCGAAGCCGAACCAATCCGCCAGTTGTTCATGTGACCCACTTGGCGCACCCCGGCCGCAAGGCCGGGGCGCGATACCAACCCATCCCGCCCGCGGAACACCCGCTCTGCGACACCCCGGGCCTTGCGGCCGGGGTTCGCCAACGCTCATGACCACACCTCGCATTCTCTCCTGTGTCGCTCTTCTCGTACTCACGCTCCGGCTGACGGCGGCCGAACCGACGGTGCGCGAGATCAACGTGCGCGGCCTTCAGACTAACGGCACCACCACCGTCACCGTGACCGGCGACGACCTCGGCAAAACACCAAAACTGCTCCTGCCCTTCCCCGCGAAACAAGCACTCAAGCCAGGCAACACCGACAAACTCGTGGTGTTCGAGGTCACACTCGAAGCCACAACACCGGGATTGCATCACCTCCGCATCGTCACCGACGGCGGCGTGAGTCTGCCTACGGTCATCGGCGTGGACGCGCTGCCGCAACTGCCGTTCGCGGTGAAGGTCGAAACGCTGCCGGTCGCGCTGCACGGCACACTCACCGGCAGCGCGGTGCTGGAAACGACGTTCACCGGCAAGACTGGCCAGAAGATCACAGTGGAGGTCGAATCGCAGCGTCTCGGCGGCAAACTTCGGCCGGTCATTCACCTCTACAACGCCAAGAAACTCCAGATCGAATGGGCATGGGGCAAGCCCGCGCTCAGTGGCGATACGCGACTCACCGCGACTCTCCCGGCCGACGGCACGTACACCGTCGCGCTTCACGACGCGGAGTACGCCGGGCCCGCGCCCGGTAACTTCCGGCTCAAAATCGGGGACTTCGCGTTCGTCGATCAGGTGTTCCCGCCCGCGATCGACAAGAACCGGAAGACCGTGGAGTTGATCGGGACGCGGTTCGAGCAGGTCGCGGTGCCGAACACGAAGGGAACCATCGTCGCGCTGCCGTGGCCGAAGGACGGCTCGTGGACCGGCCCGCGGCCGTTTGTGGAATACAGCACGCGCCAGGAGTTCGAGGAGGTGAACGCCTCCGCGAAGCCGGGCAAGCCGCAAGAACTTCCCGCCGGGCGAATCGCGGTGTCCGGCAAACTGATGGGCGAGAGCGAAGACCGCTACAGCGTCGCGGTGATCCCGAACACGAAGGTGCGGTTCGAGGTGTTCGCGGAGCGCCTCGGTTCGCACGTCGATGCCGCGCTCGTGATCCGCAACGACATGGGCGCCACGCTCGCGCAAGCCGAAGACTCGCCCGGCACGCTCGACCCCGTGCTGGAATACACAGTGCCGGACAAGGTGACCGCGATCACGGTCTGCGTGATCGATTCGCAAAAGCGCGGCGGTGCACGGGGTCATTACCGGCTCACGGTCGATCCCTTGAAGGGCGAAGGACTCGGCGACTTCCGCCTCACGACGCCGCTTCAACGGCTGAGTTTGCCCGCCGGCGGAAAGGCCGTCGTGCCGGTGTTCGTCGAGCGCCGCGGCTTTGTGGGCAAGATCGACCTTCTTGCCGACGGCTTGCCCGCAGGCGTGAAGCTCGAAGGCGCGACGATCGCGCCCGACGCCGAAGGCGCGCTCGTCACCGTGACCTCGACCGGGGAAGTGCCCGCGGGGTTGCTCGCGTGGAAGGGGCGCAGTGGTCCGACTGAGCAACCGGTAACCCTCAAGGGTCACCCGCTCGAACGCCTGCAACCGTGGCTCGCGACCGAGTTCGCGGTCGCGCCGACCTCCGCCAAAACCGCCGACTTCAGCATCGACTGGAAGAGTCTTCCACCAGGCGCGGGACTTTCGCCTGGCGGAAAACTCGCGCTGCCGGTGAAGCTCACGCGAACCGATGTCGCGTCCCCGGTGCGTCTCACGCTGCTCACCAATCAAACGACTCCGGTGGTGAACAACCAACCGGTCGTGGCAAACGCCCTCCGCGTCGAGCGGCCCACCGAGTTCGGCGCGAAGGTGAGCGAAGGCGACGTTCCTCTCCTCATTCCGGTCGATCTGCCGGCCGACGCGTATCAGGTCGCGGTGCTGGCCGAATTGCTCTCGGCCGACAAGCAACGGGTGCTTGCTAACGCGGTCACCTCAGTGCGAACACTCCCCGTGAAACTGCCGGTCGCGATGAAACTCGCGAGCGCCAAGATCGATGCAAAACTCGACACCAAGACCGGCGCAATGGTCGAGGTGAAGGGCGCCGTCGAGCGACTGAACGGCTTCGCCGGTGACATCGCGGTGTCACTGACGGGCGTGCCCGCCGGCGTGCCGGTTCCTGCGCCGATAACCGTGAAGGCGGGCGAAACCGCGTTCGTGTTCAAACTGACGCTCCCCGTAACGACACCACTTGGCGACGCGAAACTGAAGCTCTCCGCGACCGCGATCGACCCGAAGTTGCCCGCCGTGCGAGTCAAGGGGCGCGATGTGGAAGTGACCCTGAACGTGATCCCGCCGCCGAAGTGATACCAATTATCTTGTGCCGCTTGCGGCTTCGCGGGGAAACTGCCCGCGAAGCCGCAAGCGGCACAAGAAGACACCGCCCAGCACAACAGGTAGCCCACCATGACCCGCCTCTCCGCCGTTCTGCTCGTCGCGATGCTGCCGTTCCCGCTCGGCGCGGCGGACCCCGTTGCTTCAGTGTCGGTGTCGCCATCTGCCATCGAGATCAAGCAGCACCGGCAACCTCACGCGATTCAGGTTCTTGGTACTTCCCCCGACGGCTACTCACTCGACCTGCGAGACACTGCCACTTTCGCGAGTGACAATGCGAAGGTCGCGACGGTCGAAGCCGGTTGGGTGAAACCCGTCAGCAGCGGAACCGCGAAGATCACCGTCACCGCGAACGGCAAGTCGTTCGTCGTGCCGGTCACTGTCTCGCTACCCGATAAGGAACCGCCGATCAGTTTCCGCCACGAGGTGATGCCGGTGTTCACGCGGGCTGGGTGCAACGCGGGCGCGTGCCACGGGTACTCGCTCGGCAAGAACGGCTTCAAGCTCTCGCTCCGCGGTGCAGACCCGGAGCCGGACTTCTTTGCCGTCGTGAAGGATTCCGCCGGGCGCCGCGTGAACTTCCAGGTTCCCGGTAGCAGCCTGCTCGTCGCGAAGGCGCGCGGCGATGCGCTCCACGAAGGCGGCTCACGGTTCGCTCGCGGTTCGCTCTCCGACACCATCTTCAACAACTGGATTAGGCAAGGCGCGCCGTCTGACGTGAAGGACACGGCGCAGGTTGTCGGTGTCACAATGGTGCCCAACAAACTCGTGCTGAAGCCGGGCCAGTCGCACCGCGTCCAACTGATCGCCGAATACACCGACGGCACCAAGCGGGACGTGACCCGTCTGGGACTCTTCGCGGTGAACAACGACCGCTTCGCGGCGGTGGACGACGATGGGAAAGTCACAGCCGTGGTCGCCGGTGAAACCGCCGTCATTGGTCGGTTCGAGCGCACCTTCGCGGCCACCGGCGTCACCACACTGAGCGAGACCGGCCCGTTCACGCCCACGCCCGTTCCCGACAACGTCATCGACAAGCCCATCATCGAGAAACTGAACCGGCTCAAGATCGCGTCGAGCGGCCTCGCGGGCGACGAGGAGTTTCTGCGCCGCGCGTACCTCGACCTGATCGGGCTTCAGCCGAAGCCGGACGAGGTGCGGGCGTTCCTCGCGGACAAAGACCCAAAGAAGCGCGAGAAGGTCGTCGACACGCTCTTCGAGCGACCGGAGTTCGTGGATCACTGGTCGTTGAAGTGGGGTGATTTGCTCCAGAACTCGCGCACCTCCGTGAGCGCGCCCGCGCTGTTCCAGTTCCGCGAGTTCATTCGGAGCGCAATCTCGTCGAACACCCCGATGGACAAGTTCGCGAAGCAACTCCTCACCGCGAAGGGCGGCATCACGGACGACCCCGCGAGCGTGTACCTCACCATCAGCAAGGACACGAACGACACTGTCGAGCGCGTGACGCAGGTGTTCTGCGGCGTGCGGATGCTGTGCGCGCGATGTCACTCGCACCCAATGGAGAACTGGACGCAGGCGGACTACTTCGGTCTTGCGAGTTTCTTCACGCAAGTCGCGGCGAAGCAAGACCCGCGTGCGCCCGGCGTCGCGAACACGAAGGTCGTCACGCTCAACGTCGCGGCCGGATCCGCGACCAACCCGCGGAGCGGGCGCGTGCAACCACCACGGTTCCTCGGTGGCGACGAACCGAACCTCGAAGCCGGTGTGGACCGCCGCGAGTCTTACGCAAAGTGGCTCACCGACGCGAAAAACCCGTTCTTCGCGCGCGGCATCGTGAACCGCTACTGGAGCTACTTCTTCCATCGCGGCATCATCGACCCCGTGGACGACATCCGCAGCACGAACCCGCCCATCAATCCGGCACTGCTCGACGCGCTGACCGCGGACTTCGTACAAAGTGGCTTCGACACCCGACACCTCATGCGCCGCATCGTCACTTCGCAGACGTACCAGCGGACCGGCGTGCCGAACGCGAGCAACAAGGCCGACGACCAGAACTTCTCGCACGCAATCCCGCGGCGCGTCCCGGCCGAAGCGCTGCTCGATTCCCTCGTGCAGGCAACCGCGATTTCGGAGGGGTTGCCCAACGGGTTCCGGGCCGCGCAACTCCCTGACGCGAGTGTGGAGAACATCTTCCTCCGGTTGTTCGGGAAGCCGCAGCGGATGGATGCGTGCGAGTGCGAGCGCGACAACGGCTCGAACATGCTCCAGGCACTGCACTTCCTCAACGGTAAGAGCATCCTGGGCCGCGTGCAGAACCCAGCGGCCCGCCCGGCCCTGCTGCTCGCGAAGAAGACGACCGACGAGGAATTGGTGAAGGAAATCTACCTGTGGTCTCTGGCGCGGCATCCGAACGTGAAGGAACTGGAACTCGGTCTGGACTTCCTGAAGGCGAGCGAGAACCGCACCGCCGGCGCGCAAGACCTGATGTGGGCGCTGCTCAACAGCAAAGACTTCTTGTTGGTTCGGTAACTCTGAAAGCAGGTTAGCCGCAGGCGAGCGCGCCAGTTCTACGTGGGACTGGCGAACTCGCCTGCGGCTAAACAGTCCACTCAGTTCACATCGACATAGACGCCGATTCCGTCCAGCGCGTCGAAGACGGACTCGGTGCTCGTGACCCCGGTTGCCCCGTTCACCAGAACGAGTTGGCTCGTCCCTGTGCCGGACACGCTGACGAGCAGGTAGTCCGCGACCCGGTCGCCGTCCAGGTCCGCTGCGCCGACGCGGGCGTTCCCCGTCGGCGCGACCGGAAACGTGGCGGTCCGCCGGAAACCCGGTTCAGTCGCGACCGTATCGACTGTGGTCGGCGCGAAGAAACTCCGCACGGTCTCGCCCTGCGTGTCGAACGCCTTCACGTGCGTGCCCTCCGTCGGGTTCTGCGCGGTCGTGATGACCTCACCGAACCCGTCGCCGGTCACGTCGCCGACCGCGAGATCGATCTCGCCCGTGTAACTCGTGTAACCGAGGAACGAGCCAACCAGCACGCTCGACACGGCATCGAACACCTTCACGTGCCCGTTGCCGCCCGGCCCGGCCAGAACCGCGATGTCGGCCTTCCCGTCGCCGTTCACGTCCCCAGCCGCGACCTTCACCCCGCCCGTGAACCCTTCAAACGCGAAGAACGACTGAACCACAGCGCCACTGACGCCGTCGAACACTTTCACGTGCGACGCGCCCGTCGCGGTTCCCACAATCACGTCGTCTCGACCGTCGCCGTTCACGTCGCCGGCCGCCACAGCGATACCACCCGTGAACCCCTCGAACGCGAAGAACGACTGAACCTCAGCGCCACTGACACCGTCGAACACCTTCACGTGCGACCCGCCGGTCGCGGTTCCCACAATCACGTCGTCTCGATCGTCGCCGTTCACGTCGCCGAGCGCCACCCGGACCCCGCCCATGAACCCAGCGAACGGCACGATCTCGCGAACCACGGCGTGAGTGGTCGCGTCGAGCACGTGCACGGTCGCCGGTGTTCCCGCGTCCGTCCCCATCACGATGAGCTGCGCGCGCACCGCTGGAGCAGTGACCACCGGAGCCGGGGTCACGATGATGGTGAACAGATTCGGGGCCCCGGTGTTGTCATTCGGGGCCGCGTTCGACCCGCTGTCCATGACGTTCACCGTGACGACTGCGGTGCCGCTCGCCCCGGGTGCTGTCGCGAACGCAAGGCTGCCCGTCGCGTCGATCGTCGGCTGGCTGCTGAACAGCGCGTTGTTCGTGTTGGTGAGCGTGTAGGTCGGCGTCTGGCCTACCTCATCGGCGCCGCCACCGGGCGCGAACGTCGCGAAACCGTTCTGACTAAACGCGCCGCTGTCCTGCGCGACGGTGAGGGCGCTACTCGCCAGTGTGACCGACGGCTCGTCGTTGATCGCGGTCACGGTGATCATGAACGTCTGCGCGGCGGTGGTGTTCGCGTTCGGCGCGGTGCCGCTCCCGCTATCGGTGACCGTCACCTCGATGGTCGCCGTGCCGTTCGTGTTCGGGGCAACCTCATAGGTCAGCACCCCGCTCGGATCGATGGCCGGCGCGGTGGTGAACATCAGGTTCCCCGTCATTCCGGTAACGCCCACGGCATATGAGGAAACCGTCTGGCCCGATTCGTTGGCGGGGCCGGGGCTGAAGACGCTCACGAACCCAGTCACCGTCTGCGGGAGCGCGTCCTCGTCGACCGCCGGCGGGTTCGACGCGGTGAACGACGGCTCGTCGTTCACCGGGGTCACATTCACGGTGATCGTGTTCGGCGTTGGGTCGAGATCGATGCCGCCGTTGCTCGTGCCGCCGTTGTCTTGTACCTGGAAGGTAAACGTCGTGTACGGGCTGCCGTTCCCGTTCAGCGCGCCGCGATACGTGAAGTTCCCCACCGTGATGCCCGCGAGCGACACGGTATCCCCAGCGAGCAGGGGCACACCGTTGTTCCTGAGCACACCAAGCGCCGGCAGCGAGGCGAGCTTCACCCCGGCGAGCGTGTTCGCCGGTGAATCGTTCGCGTCGGTCAACAGGAAGTCGGTGACACTGAATACGTAGTCCACGTCCTCCGTAGCGGTGATGATCTTGTCCACGCCTGCCGGCACGTCGTTGACATTGGTCACGGTGACCGCGAGCGTCTGACTATCGGCGAGCGACGGGGAACCACTGTCGGTCACGGTCACGGTCACGTCGTAGACGTTGTTCGGGCCCGCATCGGTCGGGTTCTCGAAGTCCGGTGCAGTGGCGAAAGTGAGGACGCCAGAGGTCGAGATGCTGAACTTCAAGGCGTCCGTGCCACTCAGCGAGTAAGTGAACGTCTGCGCCGGCATGTCCGTGTCGGTCTGCGTAACCGTGGTCACCGCAGTCATGTTCTCCGCCACGTTCACCAGCGCCGAAGGGCCGGCACCGTTGCTCGCAATCACCGGCGCGTTGTCATTCACTGCGGTCACGGCCACTGCCAACGCCTGGGTGTCAGTGAGCGCCGGGGAACCGCTGTCGGTCACGGTCACGATCACATCGTAGACGTTGTTCGGGCCCGCATCGGTCGGGCTCTCGAAGTCCGGCGCTGTGACGAAGGTGAGGACGCCAGAGGTCGAGATGTTGAACTTCAAGGCGTCCGCGCCGCTGAGGGAGTAAGTGAACGTCTGCGCCGGGATGTCCGCGTCCGTTGCCGTGACCGTGGTCACCGCAGTCGTGTTCTCCGCCACGTTCACCAGCGCCGAAGGGCCGGCACCGTTACTCGTAATCACCGGCGAGTTGTCGGCCACTGCGGTCACGTTGATCGTGATGGTGTTCGGCGTCTGGTCGAGATCGACCCCAGTGCTCGCGGTGCCGCCGGCGTCCTGCACCTGGAAAGTGAAGGTGGTGAAGGGGCTGCCGCTGGCGTTAGTTGCGGGCGTGAACACTAGCAGACCGCCGTTGAGGTCCGCCACAGAGATGCTGGCGCCGGCGGTGACGGGACTGCCGTTGTTCGTCAGCGTGCCGAGCGCCGGCAGTGTCGCGATCTTCACCGCCAGCAGGGTGTTCGCGGGGGAGTCGTTCGGGTCGGTGAACCCGAAGTCGGCGGCGGCGAACGTGAAGGCGGTGTTCTCGTTCGTCGTCACCGTCTTGTTCGCACCCGACGGCGCGTCGTTAACCGAGTTGACGGTGATGGTGGCCGTCGCCTCGCTGCCGCCCAACCCGGCGTCGGTATTGGTGGTCGAGGCCTGGACCTTGAAACTGAAGACGCTGCCGGGGCTGTTCAGGTTCGAGGCGGGGGTGAACTTCAGACCCGCTGCGCCCTGCGATTTCGTGATGAACGTGCCGTTGCTGATCGCGGTCGTCCCGTCGTTCTGGTACAGCGTGCCGTTGCTGATGCCTGTGACCTTGTAGTGCGTGGTCCCGTCGCCGGAGGTCGTGCTCGCGGTGATGACCAGACCACCGCTGCTCTGAATGTCTTCGACTGTCGTCGCGTTTGTGACCGTCGGGGTGCCCGCGGTGGGCGCGGCGGGCGCGACGGGCGCGAACGCCACCCCGCGGAACGTTGTGTTCGTAGTGGCGGTGGCGAGTGTCGTGGTTGACAGGCTAAGGACGGAGCCGTTGTGGCCGGTCGAATCAGTCAGCGACACCAGCGAGGTGGGGGTCGTCGCGTAGAGAGAGACGGTCGAACCGTTCACGACGCCCGTAATGCCGCTGACGTTGAGCAGTGCGACGGGACTGTTCGATCCCCAATTTCCTCCCGTACTCGTCAAAGAGTATTTGTGAATGCCTTCGCCGACATCGGCGATGTAGAGCGTATCGACGCCCGCCACGCTACTGCTCAGGTCCGCGAAGAAGAAGCCGTTGCCCGCGACGGACGTCGGACCACCGGGGATGTTGGTGATCGTCTGCCCAGCCGTTGTTGGGGTGCCCGTCCCCACCGAACCGATCCGGATCGTCGAGCCAGACTGCGTTGAGATGTAGAGTTGCCCGTCAAAGATTGAAACCGCGCGCAGGTTGGACGGCGCGGTACTCACGGCGGTGCCGGCCCCACTCCCTCCGAAGGTCGTGTAGATCACGCCGCCGGTGGACCCCGTCAGCCAGATGTCGGTGCCATTCGTACTCGTTGCCCCGCGGATGCTGGCGGTTAAACCCGTTGTGGTGGTGGAGGTGTCGATGATACCGGACGCGGCAACGCGACCGACGACGCGCGCGGTGGTAAGCGACGAGGATGTGGCGACGCTGGTCGTCCCTGTTGCCGCATCGTAACCGGTGAAAATGAGGTATTGGCCGTCGACGGAGCGAGTCAACAACCCTTCCGCGGTGGCGGTCCCGGTCGTGGCCCAACTCGCGGTGAGGGTCTGGTTGGAACCGCTGTCCGCGGTCGGGGCCGCGATCGACTGTACGGGAGTTTGGGCCAGTCCTGTTGTCTGGTACTCATCCAGGAACACCGCCGTCGCGGCGGCGTTCAGTGTGGCGCTGCCGTCGCCGATGCGGTAGATCACCAGGTTCCCGGCCGTGAACGGCGCGGGCAGCGAGCGGTCTTCGAGCGGTTCGAGCCAGAGGCGGGCCACGGAGCGGTTCTTCGACCCAGGCGACTTGGTACGAAAACTCACGACGCAATCCTCGTGGTGTGGGCGGGTAGGATTTTCACGCCCGCCGACAACAACGGCGAGGTGTGTGAATACAGCATTATCGTGACAGAGTGAAAGTCAGCGACAAGTTCGCCTTCGCGTCTCACTTCAAATAGTCACGCCGGGAAGGACCGGTCGCAACTCCAAAATCTGTTATTCCGACCGGTCGTGGGCTGCGCCGTACACTGATGGCGGGGTTCACTTTCCGTCAACACGAGCCATCTCTCATGCGTGCCCTCATCTCCCCTCTTGCCGTCCCCATGTTCGCATTGCTTTGCGCCGCCGCAATCGCACCGCTGCCGAGCGCTCCGGCCGCCGACGAACCCAAAGACGGCTGGGTGCCGCTGTTCAACGGCAAGAACATGGACGGCTGGACCCCCAAGATCACCGGCTACGAACTCGGCGACAACCACGCGGACACGTTCCGCGTCGAGGACGGCGTGATGAAGGTGAGCTACGACAAGTACAAAGATTTCGGCGGCAAGTTCGGGCACATCTTCTACAAGGACAAGTTCTCACACTACCGGCTCAAGGTGGAGTACCGGTTCGTCGGCGAGCAATGCAAAGGCGGCGAGGGCTGGGCGATCCGCAACAGCGGCATCATGTTCCACTGCCAGGATCCGAAAACAATGGCGAAGGAACAGAAGTTCCCGGTGTCGATCGAGGCGCAGTTCCTCGGCGGGTTGGGCAAGGGTAACCGCACGACGAACAACATGTGTTCGCCCGGCACGAACATCGTGCTGGACGGCAAGCTCTTCACGACGCACTGCACGAACTCGAAGTCGAAGACCTACAACGGCGACGTGTGGGTAACTGCGGAGATCGAAGTGAACGGCTCCGGCACCGTGAAGCACTTCGTCGAGGGCGAGTTGGTGATGCAGTACGAGAAGCCGCAACTCGACCCGAAGGACGCGGACGCGAAGAAGCTCATCAAGGACGAGACCAAACTGCTGCTCGAAGAAGGGTACATTTCGCTGCAAGCCGAGAGCCACCCGTGTGAATTCCGCAAGGTCGAGATCAAGGTGTTGAAGAAGTGAGGAAACGCGGGACCGCAGACGTGTTCTGGTTTTAGCCCCTTCCGGGCTAAAACCAATCGTGTTCTCCCTCATCCTGCTTCCACCACAGCAGTTACCGAAGCGTTACACCCCCCGCAAGCCAATTCGCTTACAATCTCGTCGGATATGACGAAGCGGGCTACTGCGCCCGCACCCGTATCCGCCATCGCTCTTTGGAGGTTTACATGTCACTCGCTCTCCGTCTCGCCGCACTTGCGGCGGTCGTCGCTCTGGCGCTCGGCGTCGCGCTCCCACTGGCTGCCGAAGAACCCAAACAACCGGTCGATGTCGCCAAGCCCGCCGCCGCTGAAACCGGCAAACC
Organism: Singulisphaera sp. GP187; assembly: GCA_945905925.1. Taxonomy (GTDB): domain Bacteria; phylum Planctomycetota; class Planctomycetia; order Gemmatales; family Gemmataceae; genus Gemmata. Next base: position 28,786 of record CAMDQN010000017.1, on the reverse strand, counting down.
CATCGACATCGTCATCTGCCTCGACGTGTCCGGCAGCATGAACGGCTTGATCGACTCCGCGAAGATTCAACTCTGGAACGTGGTGAACGAACTGGCCCGCATCAAACCGACCCCGCAACTACGCGTCGGCCTCTACGCGTACGGCGCCAACAAATACGACGCCAAGAAGGGTTGGGTCAACAAGGAGGTCGATCTCACCGAAGACCTCGACGAAGTCTACAAGATGCTTAACGCGCTGAAGACCGGCGGCGGCGACGAACTGGTCGCACGCGTCACCAAGACCGCGATTGAAGACCAGAAATGGAGTGCCGAAAAAGGCGCGCTGAAGATCGTCTTCGTGTGCGGTAACGAAGCTGTGAACCAGGACAAAGTGGTTCAACTCGACGATGTCGCGGTGATGGCGAAGAAGGCCGGGATCGTCGTCAACACGATCTACTGCAAATACGGTCAGGACAGCGAAATCCCGGCGTGGGCCGCGTTCGCCGAGAACTGCGGCGGCCGGCACGTCAACATCGACCAGAACCGGGCGGCGGCTCAAGTGGTGGTGAAGACCGAGTTCGACGATCAGATCATCAAACTGGGCGAGCAACTGAACAGGACCTACGTCGCCTACGGCAAGGACGGCAAGGCGAAGGCCGACAATCAGTACGCGCAAGACAAGAACGCGGGCGGCGTACCCGCCGCGCCGGGCGCCGCCCCGACTGCCGCCATCGAGCGGAGCGTCACGAAAGCCGGCGCACTCTACCGCAACAGCACCTGGGATCTCGTGGACAAGATGAAGGAGAAGGACTTCGACATCACGAAAGTGAAGGAAGAAGACCTGTGCGACGAGTTGAAGAAGATCAAGCCGGAAGAACGGCTCGCATACCTGAAGAAGAAGGCCGAAGAGCGAGCCGAACTCCAGAAGAAGATCGCGGAGTTGTCGGCGTCGCGTCAGAAGAAGATCGACGAGGATCTCGCCAAGAAGCCGAAGACGGACGGCGAGAAGGCGCTCGACGACGCGTTCAAATCGGTCATCCGCGACCAGGCCAAGGCCAAGGGCTTCGACGTCGCACCAGAGAAGAAGTAATCCGTTCGTGGTCCGCAGATAGTGTGCAGTGGGTAGAAAACCACGGCACACTATCTGCTGTCTTCTCTTTCTGCCCCTGCCCACATTCTGCTGACCACTCGCCACTGACCTCTGGAGTCCATGCTCATGTTCCTCCGGCTCTCGGTTCTCGCTCTCGGGCTTGCGTTCTTCACCTCCGCCGCGCGAAGCGGCGCACAGGACAAGGCCGACACGGTGAAACCCTCGCCCAGCAAGGTGACCGCGGTCACGGTGTACGCGAACACCGCGCTCATCACGCGTGAAGTCACCGTGCCCGACGCCGCCGGCCTCACGGAAGTCGTCGTCTCCCCGATGCCGCCGCTCACGATGCAAAGCTCTCTCTACGCGGAGGGGAACGACAACATCCGCGTCCTCAGCGTCCGTTACCGCACGCGGGCCATCGCCGAAGACACCCGCGAAGAAGTTCGCAAACTCGATGCCGAAATCAAGACGCTCCAGACGAAGTCCCAGGCGCTAGAGTCCGACCTCAAGGCGATGGGCGAGAACCTGAAGTTGCTCGACAAACTCGAAGGATTCACCGCGAAGGCGCTCGACAATGTCACCGACAAGGGCATGCTCGACCCGGAGAAGATCATCGCGCTGGCGAAGTTCGTGCAAGAGGACCGCGCCAAGCGGACGAAAGAGCAACTCCTCGTCAAGCAACAGCTCGAAGATATTCAGGCGAAGATCGCGTTCACGCAGCGCCTGCTCGCCGAGCGGTCCGGCGGGAGCGTTCGCACCGAGCGCGACGCGGTGATTCTGCTCGATAAGAAGGTTGGCGGCGGAACGGTGAAACTAAACTACCTGGTCAGTAGCGCGTCGTGGCGTCCGCAGTACAAGTTCCGCGCCACCGGGAAGGACAAAGACCCGGTCGTGGCCGAGTACCAGGCCGCGATCGACCAGCGCACCGGCGAGGACTGGGTCAACGCGTTCATCACACTCTCGACCGCGCAACCGCTGTTGAACGCGGCCCCGCCGGATCTGAAAGCCCTCGCGGTGAACATCAGCCCGGTCGGTGCTGTCGCGGCGGTCCCGGTCGATCCGACGACCGGCATCCCAGTCCCGGCCCAGAAGCCGTCGCAGCCCGGTCTCCCCGGCCCCGGCGGCGGCTTCGGCGGCGCGCAAATGCCCAGCGCGACCGAATACGCGCGTGACCTGGACAAGTTGTCGAAGGACCTGCGCGGTCAGGTGGCCCAGAACTACCGCGAGAAGAACGAACAGAAGGCCGGCGACCTCGCCAACAACGCGGCCGCGCTGGAGCAGTTCCGCGACCTCTTCACCCCGAAGGAAGAGATGATAATCTCCGCCGCCGCGCCCGCGGGCGCCGTCGGTGAAGGCCCGAGCGTGACTTACAAGCTCCCGACGCGTCTCACGATCCCGAGCCGCAACGACGAGCAGGTGATCGAGATCGCCAAGGTCGACCTGACGCCGAAGTTCTACTACAAGGCCGTGCCGATCCTGACGCCCAACGTGTACCGGCTCGCGGACCTCATCAACAACAGCGAGTACGTGCTGCTCCCCGGCGACGCGACGATGTACCTCAACGGCGACTTCGTAGGTCAGACGCGGTTGCCTCTGGTTGCGGCCGGCAAGCCGTTCACGGTCGGCTTCGGCGTCGATCCGCAGTTGCAGGTGTCGCGCATCCTGGTGGACAAGACCCGCACCACGCAGGGCGGCAACCAGGTTCTCACCTTCAAATACCGGACCATGCTGTCGAGCTACAAGACGACGCCGGTGCCGGTGCAAGTGTGGGACCGCACGCCGCACGCGGAAACGGCACAGACGATCGCGATCAACCTGATCAACCCGAAGCCGGAACTGAGTACCGACGCGCTGTACGTCCGCGATGAGAAGGCACGCGGGTTGCTGCGCTGGGACGTGACCATCGACCCGAAGCAGCACGGCGAGAAGTCGTTGTTCATCGACTACGAGTTCAAGATGGAACTCGACAAGAATGTAAACATCGGCGGGTTCCTGGCGAAGTGAACTTGCTCTTGGCGAGCGGGGCGCGTAAGCCCCCTCATGGACCTCCAAACGCAAGGTTGCGATTGCGTTGAATCACGGGGCTTACCCCCCCGCTCGCCAAGAAAAGGAGTTCGCAATGCCCGTTTCCCGCCGCGAAGTGATCCTGGGCGGTCTGGCCACGGCCGGCACCGCCGCACTCACGCTCAGGGCCGATGCACTGCCTACGCTGTCCAGCGGCACGCTGAAGCGCTACCCGGAGTATCAGGCATTCGCCGACTCGCCGCTGCCGTTCGTGGTACCGGGAGCGCTGCCGGGAAACGTGAAACCCACGGAAGAGAATATCCTCGGTCCATACTTCCGCGAAGGCGCGCCGTACCGGGCGAAGGCCACCCCGCCGCTGGCGAAAGGCATCACGCTGGTGATTCGCGGTCGGGTGTGGGGGTTCGACACGAAGAAGCCGCTGGTCAACGCGGTGCTGGACATCTGGCAGGCCGACGCCGACGGGCGGTACGACAACGACGACCCGAAGAGGCCGCCCGCGAAGGGCGTCTACGTGAACCGCACGCGAGTGCTGACCGACGAGACCGGGTACTACGAGTTCGAGACGATTCACCCCGGACCGTACCAGACCGGGCCGAACGCCTGGCGCCCGTCGCACATTCATTACCTCGTGCGCAAAGCCGGATACACGAACCTCGTTACCCAACTGTACTTCAAGGGCGATCCGCTCAACGCGAAGGACGAGTTCATCAAAGCGTCACTGGTGGTCGCACTGGAAGGGGTGAAAGTAGGCGGAGCGACAATCGAAACGGGTGTGTTCGACGTCGTACTCTCGGCGGCTCAGAAAAAGTGAGTACGAACGCGGGACCAAGAAACCGGCTGCGGAAAAGCCGAAAATCGCGTCAACAGAGGCCCGCGATACTCGTCTCCCTTCTGACCGCTAGTTCCGGCCCCGTCCCCGAGGTTCGGTGATCCCATGCCGAAGGCACGCATCGTAGTGGTGGAAGACGAGCCGGCCATCCGCCGCGGGGTGTCCGACGCTCTCCGGCTCAGCGGTTACGAGGTCACGGAAGCCGCCGACGGCGCCGTCGGGCTGCGCGAGGCCGGCGCCGCGGGCGTCGATTTGGTGCTGCTCGACATCATGCTTCCGAAGCGCGACGGGCTGGAAGTGCTGAGCGAACTGCGCCGCACCAACCCAACACGCCCGGTCATTCTGCTCACGGCCCGCGGCAGCGAAGACGATCGCGTTCGCGGTCTCAAAATGGGCGCCGACGATTACGTTGTGAAACCATTCTCCGCGAAGGAACTGATCGCGAGGGTCGAAGCGATTCTGCGGCGCACGATGCGGGCGGTGCCCGATGTACGGTTGGTCGAGGTCGGCACCGGGACAATCGATCTTCTGCGCCGCGAGATCAGATGGGCGGACAGTTCCCGCGCTGATCTGTCAGAAACAGAAGCGGCGCTGTTAAAGTATCTGGTGTGCAACCGCGAGCGCGCGGTGTCCCGCGAAGAACTCCTCTCCCGCGTCTGGGGGATCGGCACCGCGGGACTCGAAACGCGTGCCGTCGATATGCACGTGGCCCGACTGCGGGCCAAACTCAAAGACCCGGCCACGGGCGACGATCAGCCCGAGGCCATTGTCACGGTACGCGCGCACGGGTACATGGCCGGACCCGCGCTTACCGTCCCGGAAGAAGTCACAAGTCTCAAGTCGTAAAGTCTCAAGCCGAAGACACGGAGCAGAATCTTCGACTTGGGACTTGAGACCCGCGGACTCGAGACGGAGAACGAAATGTCCCGGCGTTTGCTCGGTCCGGTCGGCGGTCCAGTTGTGTTCTTCCTCGTCGCCGCCCTCGTGTTCGCGGGTCTGGGCTGGGTCACAATCGTCGCCCTGCGCGTCGAACAGGCCCAGCGCGAAGCCGCCGCGCAAGCGGAACTCGGGAACAACCTGCGCGTCGCACTGTGGCGCCTCGACGGGCGCATGCTCCCCGCGCTCGGCGTCGAAGACAGCCGCCCGTTCTACCACTACACCTCGGCTGATCCACTTTCGGGTTCCACCAACGGCCCCACGCCACTGCTCGCGGCGCCGTTCCCCGACTGGATGAAACTGCACGTGCAACTCGACCCCGCGACCGGGTGGGACTCGCCGCAAGTACTCGTGCCCGAGGCGCGCGACCGCGTGAAACTCGCGTGGCCCGAACTGCCGTTGCGGAACGACACCACGGAACGCGCGAACGCACTCGATGGCGTCCGCGCGAAGCACCCGGCGAACTGGACGTGTGACCTGCTCGCGGCGCGCGAGCGAGCCATCCCCGCCGATTCGCCCCCGTTCGCGGTCCCGCTGTTCACCACCGACTCGTTGCAGCAGTACGCTCCGAGTTCGCTCCCCAAGCCGCCTCCGCCGCCGGACATGGGACCTGTCAGCGGGCTTCCGCCGCTCGACGCGACCTCCAATTCCTTCCGCATGTTCGGGTGGGAGTTCAAGCGCCGCGACGCGGTCGCCAACAATCTGCGCGACAACGATCTGCCGGGCGCGAAGAAAGAGGTGCCCACGGTGCAAACCTCTCCGGTGCCACCCATACCGCAGATGCCGGGACCGGGTCTGCCACCGGCGCCGGTCGCTCAGGCGCCAAGCGCGGGTGTCGGGCGCGGCGGCTTCTCGCAGGTGCCGGAGAACGACCGAGGGCGCACCGATTACTTGAACCGCGCGGGCACCATCCAGCGTGCGATTCAGGAGTCCAAGAACGCGGGCCTCGAATACCCCTACGGCAAAGGCTATCAGCAAAACCAACTTAACCCCGACCCGAAACCGCCGAATACCGGCAACCCGCTCACCGGGGTGCCGATGGCGCCCGACGTGCCGCTTCCCGGTCCGGGTGGGGTGCCCACCGTACCGCCCGGAATCGGCGGCGACAACGACAAGAACAGCAAGGACGGCAAGAGGCCGTTCGCACCCAGTAAGGCCGGCGCAACGGCCGACCCGGTGAACGAAAAAACCAGGAAAGAAGCCGAGAACGCGAAGGCGATCGACACGATGAAGAAGGTGCAGACGGAGCAGTTCCGCGGCACCTTCTCGGAACACCTCGCGACCTTGCGGTTGGGCCTTGAACGCCGGCGGTGCCTCGACGAAGTCACCGACGAGTGCCGAAAACTCGCGCGAATCGAAGCGCAGATGCTGTTCACCGCGCCGTGGAGCCTCGCCAAAGGCGCGCACGACTTCTTCGCGCCGCGATTGGTCCCGCCCGCGGAAGATCGTCCGGCCCCCGCGAAGAACTTCACGAACGCGATTCAGAACAACAACTTCGGGAACAACGCACTCGTCGGCCCGCCAGCGGTCAACATCCACCTCGGCTCGATGCGCCCGCAGTGGATCACCGCCGCCGACGGCACCGAAACGCTCGTGCTCGTGCGCATCGCGCGGCTCGACAACAAGTCGGTCTATCAGGGTGTGATCCTCGACTGGTCCAAACTGGAGTTGGTGCTCAAGGACGAAGTGAAAGACTTGTTCCCAGACGCGAAGCTCGTCCCGGTGAAGAACCCGCATGGCGTGTCGCCGGATCGCGCGATGACCGCTCTCCCCGTGCAGCTCGATCCCGGACCCACCGCCGAACTGCCACCCTGCGGGTGGACGCCGCTCCGGTTCGGGTTGGTGCTGGTATGGATCGCGGCGTTCATCGCGTTCACGGCGGTCGGCCTCAGCGGGTGGTCACTCATCGACCTCGCGGAGCGCCGCATCAGGTTCGTGTCGGCCGTCACGCACGAGCTTCGCACTCCGCTCACGTCGCTCCGCTTGTACCTCGACCTGCTCACCAGTGGCATGATTCACGACGAGGCGAAGCGGCAAGAGTACCTGAACACGCTCGCGACCGAGTCCGACCGGTTACACCGGCTCATCGACAACGTGCTGGACTTCGCGAAACTCGAAAAGCGCCGCAAGAACGGCGACCTGAAGCCAGTGAAGGTCGGCGAGTTGCTCGACCAGTTGCAGAAGACGTGGGCGGATCGCGTTGCGGCCGACGACAAGGTACTGGTGGTCATCTCGACACTCCCAGCCGATCTGGAAGTCTGCACCGACCTGGCGATGGTTCAGCAGATTGTCGGCAACCTGATCGACAACGCCCGCAAGTACACGCGCGACGCCGACGACAAACGCATCTGGCTGTGGGCCAAACCGGACGGCTCGAACCGCGTGATCTTCGAGGTGGAAGACCGCGGCGCCGGCGTTCCCGCGAACGAGCGAAAATCAATCTTCAAGCCGTTCCGCCGCGGCACGAGGGCGGAGACCACCGCCGGCGGCGCGGGTCTAGGTCTGGCGCTGGCGAAGCAGTGGGCGGAAGTGCTGGGCGGCACGGTCGCGTATCGCCCGGCCGATGGCGCGCCGGGCGCGTGCTTCCGCCTCGAACTCCCTCAGTCGTAAACTCGCAAGTCATCAAGCAAACCGAACTCCCGCCCTTCGCTCCGCGTATCAGTGATGCCCCGCTGCCGTCGGGCGCGCGCGGTCGTAGAATCGTGTGCGTGACGGAACCCACGCGACCGCCGATGACCCTCCGGGACGTGCAAGCGCGTATTCGCGAACTGTTCGGCGCAAAGGACGGCACGCGCGGCGCCGAAGGCACGTTCATGTGGTTCATGGAGGAGGTCGGCGAGTTGTCGGCCGCGCTCCGCGACCGCGCGACGGACGCCGGTAACCTCGCGCTGGAGTTCGCGGACGTGTTGGCGTGGCTGGCGACCCTCGCGAACATCGCGGGCGTGGACCTCGAAGACGCGATGCGGCGCAAATACGGTACCGGTTGTCCCAAATGCCACGCAACGCCGTGCGCGTGCGTTGCGGCAAAGCCGTGAGCCTGTCCAAAGGCGAGCGGGGGCATCAGCCCCCACTCACCAAGAACACAGACGAGACGATTCATGTCAACGGCGGCCACCATCGGGCGCATTCTCGCGGTCGCGTTCGTACTCCTGATATTCGCCACGCCCGCGTTCGCCAAAGACAAGGTGAAGATCACCGGCGTCACGGTCGGATTCCCAACCGGGCGCGACGACGCGCACGTCGCGAAGTTCGGCGCGTGGGCGCCCGTCCACGTTCAACTCGAAATACTCGGCGACGTGACCGAGCCAGCGGAACTCGTCATCGAAGCGCCCGATGCGGACGAAGTCACCACCACCTTCACGATCCCGCTGAACCTCGCGAGCGACCGCAGCACGATCGGCTACGTTCGGCCCGGCGGCGCAGCAAGCGAAGTCACCGCCACCGTGCGCACCGCGAAGGGGGTCGCACTGTCCGAACCGTTCCGCGCCCGCGTACGACCGCGCGAACCGCTTCAATACGTCGTCCTCGCGCTGGGCCGGGCCCCGGCCGGCTTCGAGTTACCCAAGCCCGCGACCGCACCGGCCGAAACCGGATCGCTCCGCGCCGGCCGCGTCGAACTCGCGCACATCGCAAGCGTGGCGCAACTTCCCGACCGCTGGTACGGCTACGAAGCCGCGGACCTCGTCATGCTGAACACCGGCACGCCCGAATTTGTGAAGCAACTCTTCGGCGACGACGCGACGCCCGCAAACAAGCAGAAACGCGAGGCGCTGCTCGAATGGGTACGCCGCGGCGGGCGCATCGTGACCTCCGTCGGCACAAGCGCCGCGATCGTCGCGCAACTTCCCGCGCTGGAGCCGCTGCTCCCGTTCGCACTGAAGCCGATGCTATCGTTCCCGTTGATCAGTTCCGCGCCGGTGCGGCAGGTGGAGGTCGTGGGGTTGGTGTGGTCCGTGGGTGTGGGGCAAGCGAACACCGCGAGCGGCGCGATCGGCGCGCGGGGGGCGACGTTCCCAATGGCGAACTTCGTTCCGCAACTGGGGAAGGCAGCCCGCGTACTCATTCCGCCGCCGGGACGATCCGAGGACACTCGCGAACCGGTCGTGGTGCAAAGCGCCCTCGGCCTCGGGCGCGTCACGGTCGTCGGGTTCGACCTCGACGGTTCCCCGTTCGCCGAGTTCGGTGCGCGGAAGGAATTCTGGGACTTCGTACTGCGCGAAGCCGGCGCGAATCGCGCGTCGAATGCGGGCGAAGGCAAACCGCGTCCCCCCGGCAGCATGACCGAAGACGAGGACGAAGCCGCTGTCGCACTGCGAACGCACAACGACACGTTCGACGGCGTGCCGGTGGTGTCGTTCGGCTGGGTCGCGGTCCTCATCGTGCTGTACATCCTGTTAATCGGACCGATCGAGTATTACTTCCTCAAGCGAGTTCTGGGGCGGCTCGAACTCACCTGGATCACGTTCCCGATCATCGTAATAACGGTCAGCGTGCTCGCGTACCTCTCCGCGTCCGCCGTGAAGGGCCGTGAACTGAAAGTGAACAAACTCGACGTGGTGGACGTGGACCCGGCATCGGCGCGAATCTACGGTACGACGTGGTTCACGGTGTTCAGCCCGCGCATCGACTCGTACGCGGTCGGTGTGACGCCCGGCGACGGGTGGAGCACGGAAGAACAGCCCGAAGGCACAGTGGTCGCGTCGATCGGCGCGCCGCGAGTCGGGCGCGCCGGTCTCACACGCCGCAAGTACGCGGCCGGCGCGAACGGTCTGGAGAACGTGCCGATTCAGGTGTGGTCCACGAAGTCGTTCTCCGCGAACTGGTCGGCTCGTTTGGACCCTCTCTTTGAACTGCCCGGTGTACCATTCCGGTTCACATCGAACCTCGTTCACCCGCCGGGCGACCGGACGAAAGCGATCGGCACGTTCACCCACAACTTGCCGCTGCCAGAGCTGACAGACTGCGTCGCGTTCTACGCGGGCCAAGCGTACCCGCTCCCGGGCGAGGTGATCGTTCGCGGTTACCCGGTGCGGTTGGTTCTCGATCAGGGCACGCCCTCGACGCAGTGGCTCCAGACGAACGCGAAGTTGGAGCCGCTACTCAGCCTCGTGCAGTCCTACGCGGAGCGACCGGGGCAGAAGAACGTGCAGCGGCAGCAACAAGCGGCGAGCACCGGACCGCTCCCGCTGATGGGGATGCTGTTTCACGAAGGTTCGTTGCGGAACGACGAAGGCGTGACCGCACGAAACGCGTCGTTCCGGCGGCTGGATCAATCGTGGCGGCTCTCGCCTGAGAACCGCGACGAAGTAATTGTCGTAGGCCGCGTCGCGCCGCCGCTCGGCCCAGCCGAAGGCGTCCTCACCGGCCCGAACGCGCCCGCGAAGTTGTGGCTGAAATCGCTCCCGGGTTCCGGCGAGCGCCGCCCGACCCCCGGCACCGCGCGCCAGGAAACGTGGGTCCGGTTTTACATTCCCGTCCGTTAGTGTTTGGTGTTTGGTGTTTCGTCCTCGAACCAGTGCGAGTTCAGTTCGCATACCTCGTACACCAAACACGAAACACCAAACATCAAACACAGCGAGCGAAGCGAGCCATGATCGAGTGCCGCGACCTGACGAAGAAATACGGCGAGCTGTTCGCGGTGGAACGGCTGTCTCTGAAGCTCGAACCGGGCGACGTGTACGGCTTCATCGGCCCGAACGGGGCCGGCAAAACCACCACCATGCGAATGCTCGCCACGCTCCTCAACCCGAGTTGGGGCGAGGCGACCGTGTGCGGACACTCGATCTACACTGGGTCGAAGGAAATCCGCCGCGCGATCGGGTACATGCCGGACGCATTCGGCGTGTACGACGACATGAAGGTCACCGAGTACCTCGAATTCTTCGCCGCCGCGTATCGCATCCAGGGCACGGAACGCAAGAAGAAAGTCGAGCAAGTTCTCGACTACGTCGATCTCGGCTACAAGCGCGACGCGCTCGTGACGAGCCTCAGTCGCGGGATGACGCAGCGCCTCGGCTTGGCCCGCGTGCTGCTCCACGACCCGCAGGTGTTGCTGCTCGACGAACCCGCCAGTGGTCTCGACCCGCGAGCGCGCATCGAGATGCAAGAACTGATTAAACGACTCCGCCAGGAGCGCAAGACGATCATGCTCTCGTCGCACATCCTCCCGGAACTGGCCGAAATCTGCAACACGCTCGGCATCATCGAGCGCGGCAAGTTGATCTTCAACGGCACCGTCGAGGAGGCCGAGAACGAGGTCCGCAAGGTGCGTGGCGGGCGCATCTTCCTCGTCTCGGTCGGCGACCGCAACGCAGAAGCACTGCCCAAACTCAGCGCGTTCAAAGAAGTCGCCCTCGCCGCAATCGACCCAAAAACGCGTCTCATTCGCGTCGCACTCCGCGCCGGTCTGGAAGACGGCAGTTTCATCCCGGAACGGCTCATCGCCGACAAGTTCAAACTCCACAGCTTCCGCGAAGAAGAAATCAACATCCAGCACATCTTCCTGACCATCACGAAGGGCATCACCAGTTAAGGCCGTGTTTGGGGTGTAGTGTTTAGTGAAGACGGCTTTCGCCTCATCCTTCGCGCCGTACAACTGCCGTACTGAACACCAAACACGAAACACTAAACACTCTCATGCGCATTTTGGTCACTGGCGGGGCCGGCTACATCGGCTCACACACGGTCCGGCAACTGCTCGCCGCCGGGCACGAAGTCACCGCGTACGACAGCCTCGAATTCGGCCACCGGCAGGCGGTCCCGGCCGCGAACCTCGTCGTCGGCGACCTCCGCGACATCGACCACGTCGATAACCTGCTCGTGGTCAACCGCATCGAAGCGGTCGTTCACTTCGCCGCGTTCGCGTATGTTGGCGAGTCCATCACGAACCCCGCGAAATACTACACCAACAACCTCATTTACTCACTGCAACTGCTCGACCGGTGCAGGCGCAACGGCGTGCAAAAGTTCGTCTTCTCCAGCACCTGCGCGACCTATGGCGTGACTAACACGGTGCCGATCACCGAGGACGAGAAGCAGTTGCCAGTGAGCCCCTATGGCAACACGAAGCTCGCGTTCGAGCGAGCGCTTGCGGACTACGCCGGGGCGTATCCCTTTGGGTTCTGCGCGTTGCGGTACTTCAATGCGGCCGGGGCCGCGGAAGACGGCACCATCGGCGAAGACCACACACCGGAGCCGCACCTGATCCCGCTCGTGTTCCAGGCCGCGGCCGGGAAGATTCCGCACGTTACTGTGTTCGGCACCGACTACCCCACGCCCGACGGCACCTGCGTTCGCGACTACATCCACGTCGATGATCTGGCCGCCGCGCACGTCCTCGCGCTCGGCAAAATCGGGCCGGGGACGAAACTCGCGTACAATGTGGGAATCGGTCGCGGGTACAGCGTGCGCGAAGTGATCGCGACCGTCGAAGAGGTAACCGGCCTGAAGGTGCCGGTCAAGGAAGGTCCGCGCCGCGCCGGCGACCCGCCCGTGCTCGTGGCCGACGCGAGCAAAATTCGCAAAGAACTCGGCTGGTCCGCGAAGTACGACAACCTGAAATCGATCCTCGGAACCGCATGGCGCTGGCACAAGACCCACCCCAACGGCTTCGGAGAGTAACAGAAGAACCCCTCCCCTAAGAATGGAGGGGCTAAATGCTGAAGTCCCTCCATTCTTAGGGGAGGGGTTGGAGAGGGGTTCTTCGGGCCACTACTTTTCCGACGAGGTTTAAGTTTAATCCTTTGCGTCGGTTCGTCTTGTGTGGTTAGATAGTGCCCTACCCGCCAACCGCTTTTCTCCGAACGACTGCCTTTACAATCACCCGATCCGCAAACCGTGAGCGCCAACCGTGGAAAACGACGTTGAGATGATCGAGAAACTTCGGGCCGCGCACCAGAAATTGAAGAAGGAAATCGGCAAGATCATCGTCGGTCAGGAGAAGGTGGTCGATGAACTGCTCATGGCGATCTTCTGCCGCAGTCACGCGCTCTTGATGGGTGTGCCGGGACTGGCGAAGACGCTCATGGTCTCCACGCTGGCTCAGGCGCTCGACCTCAAGTTCAAGCGGATTCAGTTCACCCCCGACCTGATGCCGTCGGACATCACCGGCTCGGAAGTCATCCAGGACGACCCGGTGACGCGGGAGCGCATGTTCAAGTTCATGGCTGGGCCGATCTTCGCGAACATCGTGCTGGCTGACGAAATCAACCGCACACCGCCGAAGACGCAAGCCGCACTTCTCGAAGCAATGCAGGAGCGGAAAGCCTCTATCGGCGGCATCGATCACCCGATGCCCAACCCGTTCTTCGTACTCGCCACGCAGAACCCAATCGAACAGGAAGGTACTTACCCGCTGCCCGAGGCGCAGCTCGACCGGTTCCTGTTCCTCATCAAGGTCGATTACCCGACCGACGCGGAAGAAGAACAGATCATGCGGATGGGCACCTCGGACACGAAGGTGACCGTGAACCCGGTACTCACCGGTGAAGACATCATCGGGTTGCAGCACATCGTGCGCCGCGTGCCAGTTTCGGACAAGGTGTTCCACTTCGCGAAGCGGATCACGCGGCTGTCGCGGCCGGGCACCCCGGAAGCGGCCGAGTTCGTGCAGAAGTGGCTGACGTGGGGCGCCGGCCCACGTGCGAGCATGAACCTGATCCTCGCGGCGAAGGCGCACGCGCTGCTTCGCGGGGCGAACCACGTGGCCGGCGACGACATCGTCGCGGTCGCCACGCCGATCCTGCGACACCGACTCATCCTCAACTTCGCCGCGCAGAGCGAAGGCGTCACCATCGACGAGGTCATTCGCCAACTGGTGAAGAGCGCGGCGAAGGCCGTGGCTGCTTAAAGGTGTCTGGTTAGCCGCAAGCCGAAGGCGAGCGCGGACATCCACGCTCGCCTTCGGCTTGCGGCTAACCAACATCCGAAACACCACATACGAAACACCAAACACGACCAACGATGCCTTCCTACCTCGATCCCAAAGTCCTGTCCCGCGCCGAAGCCCTGGGCCTCAAAGCCCGGCAGGTGGTTGAGGGACTGCGCGTCGGCGACCACAAAAGCCCCTACAAGGGCTTCTCGGTCGAGTTCGTTCAACACCGCGAATACGTCCCTGGCGACGACATCAGGCACATCGACTGGAAGAGCTACGGCCGCTCCGAACGCTACACCATCAAGCAGTACGAACAGGAAACCAACTTCCTGTGTCACCTCCTGCTCGACGGCAGTAACTCGATGCGGTATGGTCGCGGCGACACGAACAAACTGGAGTTCGCGAAACTGCTGACCGCGTCGCTCGCGTTCCTGACCGTCCGCCAGCGCGACGCGGTCAGCCTGCGGATCTTCAATACGAGTTGGGTCGCGGAACTGCCGTCGAGCAGTTCAATGGCCCACATCAACGCGATCACACACACGCTCGAAGACACTCAACCCCGCGACCGCACCGCGATCGGGCCGCTGCTCGATGAAGTCGCGGACCGGATCAGCCGGCGTGGGATCGTGTGTCTGATCTCCGACTGCCTCGAAGACCTCGAACCGATTCTCGCGGCACTTCGGCACCTGCGATTCCGTGGACACGAGGTGATTCTGTTCCACATCCTGCACCCTGACGAAGTGCAGTTCCCGCTCGACGGCAACATCCGCTTCATCGGGCTGGAAGGGTTCGAAGAACTCATGACACGCCCGCACTTGCTGCGTCCGGCGTACCTCCGCATCGTGAAGAAGTACCTCGCGGACATCCAAAGAGGGTGCGATGGGAGCGGCGTGGACTACGTGCAGATGCTCACCAACCGGCCGCTCGACATCTCGCTTTCGGAGTATCTCGTGCGCCGGCTGCAAACGGGGCGCCGATGACGGCGGAAGAACCTCTCCCCCCAACCCCCTCCCCTAAGAAGGGAGGGGAAGCAATGCAGGCTCCCCCTCCCTTCGTAGGGGAGGGGGTTGGGGGGAGAGGTTCTTCGCGCCGGCTCGCCCTCGTTCTGGTCGCCGTCGTCGGGGCGTTTGCGTTTGCGATCCTGTACTTCGCGCTGCGCCAACGCGACGACGCCAGCCGGTTCCAGGGCGAGTGGCGGCTCACTCTCGCCGAGCGTGAGAAGCAACCACCAATCACCGTGCGCGTGACCGGCGACCGGTGGGTGTGGCTGGTCGGGGACAAGCCGCAGAACCGCTACACGATGACGCTCCGCCCGGACGCGAACCCGAAAGAGATCGACCTCGTGCAACTCGCCCCCAACGACAACCCACGACTGGAGAAACGTGTCGGCGAAGAGTTCACACCGGTCACGCTCCGCGGGATCTACTTGATCCAAGACGGTACGGTGAAACTGCTGGTCGCGCCGAACCCCTTGCCCCGCCCAACCTCGTTCGACGCGACCGATGGCGACCCGGTGTGGCTCCTCGAACGACCCTGGTGAGAACCAACCGATGCGCACGTTCGCCCTGTTCGCGATTCTCGTTGCCGGAGCCGCGTTCGGCACCGGTTGCAAGAAGAAGACGGAACCGACGACGCCCTCGGCGGACGTCACGACCACCGACCAGGACCGCCTCCAGGGGTCGTGGAGCATCGAGTTTGTCGAAGACGGCCGCGCCGAGAACCTTCGCGGCGAAGAGAAGAAGAGGATGCAAGACCAAATGGCGGGCATTCGCATCCGATTCGAGGGTAACAAACTCATCGTCTTGCGCGACCAGGAGCGCGACGAGGAGCCCGAGACATTCACTCTGGATACGACCGCGAACCCGAAGGTGATGTCGCTATCCCGGATGCGCGACGCCGTGCCGTCGCGGGCCAGTCACCCCGGCACGAGGCGAACGAGTTCCGCCGCCACGCCCGAGAATCGCGAAATGCAAACGCGACAATGGATCTACAAGTTCGAGGGCGACACGCTCGTCGTGGCGCACTACGACGACGACATGACTCAGAAGCCGGCCGAGTTCAAGGCTCGCAAAGACGAGTTCGGACCGGGCAAACCGATGGTGCCCGGCATCACCGTTATCACGCTGAAAAAGAACGACACGCCGCCGGCGAAAATCGACCGGCCGTATCGCGGCACTCCGACCACGGCAACCTACCGGCCCGGCACCAAGAAGTGATCCCGAGGAGCCTGCCCATGCGTGCGTTCGCCGTATCGTCCTCACCGTCGATAGGAAGATCGAAGACGCGACGAAATCCCCGCGTCAGGTGAGCTCCATCGGGACCGAAGGAAAAGACAGCCGTGAGCCGCGGAAGCACGAGATTCACGGCTCCAAGTACGGCAAGCAGTCCGTCACGACGTTTACGCACCCGCCACCCCGGGCGATCTACAAGTTCGAGGGCGACGAGATCGTGATCGCCTTACCGTCCGGCCCAAGCGCGGGCCGACCGACCGAGTTCAAGCCGGTGATGATGCCGAAGCCGACAACCCGCGAAACGCCCGTGCTCGTGCTACACCTGAAGAAGAAGTAACCGACCCGATCGCCGCTCGCAGACAACGATTAAGGTTCACACGCGATGACGTTACTGGCCCCGTTAATGATGCTCGGTGCAGCCGCGATCACGGTCCCGATCGCGCTGCACTTCTTCTACCGCGCGCGGTACAAGCCGCTCCCGTGGGCGCCAATGAAGTTCCTCAAGGAGGCCATCGAGCAGACCAGCCGGCGCCTCAAGTTCCAGGAGTGGCTGCTGCTGCTATTGCGGTGCCTCGCGCTCATTCTTCTCGCGCTCGCGATCGCCAGGCCGGGTTGGGAGAACGTTTCTTCCGCGGGCAGTAGCGAGACCATCGATGCCGTGTTCGTGTTCGATACGTCGTACAGCATGTCCGCACGCGACGGCGAGAAGACCCGGCTCGAACGCGCCAAAGACGCCGCGATTGCTGTTCTCGAAACGCTTCCCAACAAGTCGAGCGTGCAGGTCTATTCCTGCTCCGACCGCGCCAATCTGCTTGGTCCGGTTTCGCGATACAACCGCGACCAGGCGAAACAGCTCATCCAGTCCCTCGAAGTGAGTAGCCTCTCCACGGACTTCCTCCCGGGGTTGAACGAGGCGCTCGCCGCGGCCGAAACCGGCACCGCTCCGGCGAAGGAGATTTACGTCTTCTCCGACATGCAGAAGGTCGGGTTCGAGCGGCAGCAGGGGGCCGTTCGCGCGAAGTGCGAGGAGATCAAGGCGAAGGCGAATCTCGTGTTCATCCGGTGCGGCAACCCGGAACGCAAGATCTCGAACGTCTCCGTCATCGACGTGAAGTTGCTCGCCGCGATCCCGCACACCCGGACCCGCGTACCGTTCGTGGTCACGGTCCGCAACACGGGCCGCGAGCAAATCCGCAACGTAAAGGTGTCGCTCGAACTCGACGGCAAGGCGGTCGAAAACGTGGTGTCGGTCGAGCAGATCGACCCCGGCGCGAACGCGGAAGTCACCCTTACTGGGAGCCTCGACGAAGCAGGATCGCGGCTCCTCGCGGTGTACGTGGATGGCGACGGGATCGAAGGCGACAACGTGCTCTACAAGATCGTCGGCGTGCGCGAAAAGGTCCGCGTGCTGCTCGTAGCGTACCCGTTCGCGGGGCTGCCGGCGACCGACGCGGGCGACTGGTTCGCGCGCAAGGCGCTGGTTCCGTTCGACGCCGAGCGCGACAAAGACAAAATCGAAAAGTACTTCATCGACACGGAATCGATCCTTCCGCACGAAGTCGGCCCGGACAAGCTCGCGGGCAAGGACATCGTGTACCTGCTCAACGCACAGGCCCGTACCGACGACCCGCTGACGGGGCTATCGCCGGCGTTCGTGAAGAAGCTCACCGAGTTCGTGAAACACGGTGGCGGGTTGGTCATCGGCTGCGGCGACCGGGTCCAGGCTGACGCGTACAACCGCGTCCTCGGCGGCGAGGGACTGTTACCGATTCCGTTGCGGCCGGCGCCGAACGAACACTGGAACACCACCGACGCGACCCCGTTCGTGACGGCTGGAGAGAGCATCGACGAGAACTCCGTGTTCGGACAGGTAAAGCCGTACACGGACTGGCTCCGTCGTGCGACCTGCACGCGTCTGGTCCAACTGGACGAAACGGCGCCTGGCGCGGCCGGTTCCCGAGTCCTGGTGCGCACGACCGACGGCAAGCCGCTAGTCACGTCGCGCGTGTTCGGCGAGGGCGAGGTGATCTTCTTCGCGACCGCGCTGGACGAGGCGTGGGGGAGTCGCATGATGTCCGACGGACAACTCGCGATCCCAATGACGACGTACATCGTCGCGCACCTGACCGGGCGCAAGGTTCCCGGCGGCACACGGATGGCTGGCGACACGCTGACGTGGTTCCCGAACGTGACCGCGCCGGGATTCGAACTGGTGAAACCGCGGCCCCGCGGTGCGAAACCGGGCGAGAAGGTGCGTCCCCGCGTGAAGATCGGGGAAGCGAAGGCCGAGGCCGGGCAGAAACCGTCCGTGAGCACCAACGATTCGCTCGTGGCCGGCGAGTACGCGATCGTGCCCATCGGCGCGCCGGAGATTGACGGCATCACGTTCGCGGTGAATCCGGACCTTCGCGAGACGGAAAACCTCGACGTGATTTCCGATGGCGATCTGGAGAAGTTACTCGGCTTCCGGCCGACGATCATCCAGGCTGGGGCCGGCACCGAGACCGCGGTACGTGACCGCCGCACCAAGGGCGAGTGGACCGAGTGGGTGCTGCTGTTCCTGCTGTTCCTGCTCATCGTCGAGGCGACGTGGGCGTGGTCCTGCGGGCGCGCGAAGTGAGGTTCGGGGTTTGCCCTCTCCCCTTGCGGGAGGGGTGTCCGCGCTTCGCGGACGTGTGAGGGGAAAGCGACGCGCGTTAAAACAGCTTCGCGTCGTCCGTGTTAGCCTTCCCCCTCACCCGTCCGCGAAGCGCGGCCACCCCTCCCGCAAGGGGAGAGGGGAAGACAAAACCGAAGGCAACGAAGTAGGGCGAGAAGGACATATGACGCACCTGTTCGCATACGCCCCGTTGTTCGCCGAAATGCAACGGCGCGGCTGGTTCCCCACGTGGCTGGCACTCTTGTTGGGGCTAGCCGGGGTCGCCGCCGTCGGGGTGCTGTACGCACTCGAATCCGGGCGCCTCGACGCGTTCCGTAGGATCGTGCTCGCGGGCGTGCGCATGACGATCCTGCTCGTCGTCGCGTTCCTGCTGCTGCGCCCGGTGTGGGTCAGCGAGAGCGGCGGCGACCGGCCCCGCTCCATCGCGGTACTCATCGACGTGTCAGAAAGCATGGGTCAAAAAGACCCGCGGCCCAACTCGGACGACCAGTGGCGCGCCGCGCTCGCGTTCGACCTCCTCGAGCCGGGAAAGCCGTTCCCGTCCGAATCGTTCGACCCCACGCTTGAGAAACACAAGGTCGACCAGAAGAAAATGGCCACCTGGCCCCCGTCGCGAATCGAGGTCGCGCGCGCGGCCCTCACCAATCCGAAACTCGATCTGCTGAACAAGCTCAAGAAGGTCGGCCCGCTCGAAGTCTCCACGTTCGGTTCCAGCCGTGGCGGGCGCGACTCCATCGATACCGCGTGGATCAAGGACGTAACCGCCGACCAGCCGCGAACCGCGATCGTGAACGCGGCCTTCGAGTTGATCAACCGCGACGACAACGATCTACCCGCCGCAGTGGTCATCGTTACCGACGGACGCGAGAACGCCAGCGACAAGAGCTTCATCGAACTCGCCGAGAAGTACCGCGAGCGCCGGATTCCGCTGTACATCTATGGCGTCGGAAGTTCCTCGTTCGGCCAACTGAAACTCCGCGACGCGAGCGTGCCGGAGTCCGTGTTCCTCGACGACATCGTGTCCATTCCCGTGCGCTACGCGGTCAAGGCCGTGGCCGACGGCAAGGTCGATATCGTGGTGAAGTTCGGTGACCGCGAAGTCGCGGCCAAACGCGGCATCCCGGTGCGCGAAGGCGACGACATCCGCGAAGTGCTGACCTTCACGCCCACGAAGGAAGACGCAACCGCGAAGAAGCAGGAGATCAACGTGACCGTGACCGTGACGCCCGGCGTGGGCGCCGGCGGTGTCACACTCGACACGCTCACGGACGCTGTCACCAAGCCCACGCAGGTCGTCACCAAGAAGTTGAAGGTGCTGGTGCTGGACGGGTTGCCAAGAAAAGACTTCCAGTTCCTCCAGCGCGCGCTGCTGCGCGATCGCCGCGTGGACGCGAGGTTCTTCCTCACCGAAGGCGACCGCGAAGCAATGAAGGCCGGCTACCCATGGCTGACCGAGTTCACGCGCCAGCTCAACGGGCAACTCACGCTGGAGCGCGAAGAGTTTCGCAAGCTCATCAACGAATACGACTTGCTCATCGTCGGCGACGTGCCGGGCAAGTTCTTCACACGCGAGCAGCAACAGGTGATCAAGGAGTTCGTCGCAGAAGGCGGCGGCATGGTTCACATCGCGGGGAAGTGGAACGGCCCCGGCGGGTGGCTCGACGCGGAGAAGGGCCAGGCGTCGATCGCCGACGTGCTGCCGGTCGAGTTGAAGCAGGTGAAGTTCCCGATTCAGCCGCCGGAGGGCCGGTACTACCAACCGTTCACCCCGGCGCTCGCGCCAAACGCAACGCGAAACCCACTCGTCTCGCTCGAAGACGACCCGCTCGACAACGCGGAACTGTGGGGGCGCACGCTCAGGGCCGGTCCGAACGACCCGCCCCCGGCGCCAGTCGATCCGACCCGCGTCGAGAAGAAGAAGCAACTTCAGCCCATCGAGTGGTACTACCCCGTAACGCGGCTGAAGCCGGGGGCGGAGACGTTCCTGGTTCACCCGACAGCGCGCACGCCGGAGCCAGACAACAAGCCGATGCCACTGCTCGCGGGGCACTACTACGGCAAGGGCTACGTCCTGTTCTGCGCGTTCGACGACACCTGGAAGTGGCGGTTCAACGAGTCAGACAAATACTTCGGTCGGTTCTGGAGCCAGTGCGTTTATCAGGCCGGCGTGCCTCGCATGGTGGGCACGAAGCTCACGCAAGTTTCGCTCGACACGCTCGAACCGCAGCAGGGCAAGAGCGGTCAGGTTTACGCCCGCATCCTCGACGAGAACTTCAAGCCGTTCACGGCGGAGGAGATCGACGCGATCCTTGAGAAGATCGACGCGGACCAGAACGACAAGGACAAGTTCACGACCGTGAAGTTGCGGAAGTTGCACGGGCAGGACGGCGAGTACGTGTCGCCGTTGCCGTTCAACCAGGCGGGCCGATACAAACTCGCCGTCGCGCCCAACAACCGGTCACCGGCGAACCTGGAGTACCGCGTGAGTCTGCCGCCAGACCACGAGCAGGCACCCGGCGGGCTGGCGGAAGCCAACCTGATGAAACTCGCCGCCGACAGCGGCGCGGCCGACAAGCCGGGCAAGTTCTATCACGAGGAAGACCTGCACACGCTGCCGGCCGAAGTGAAGCCACAGTACGCGAATTTCACGCGCCGCGACGAGCTAATCATGTGGAACCGCTGGGCGCTGTTCCTGCTCATCGGGCTGCTGTCGCTCGAATGGTTCCTGCGGAAGTTCAACGGCCTGAGTTAGTGTTTGGTGTTTTGTGGTTTGGTGTTTGGTGTTTCGTGTTTCGTGGCACTGGTGACGCTCGCCTCCGGCTTGCGGCTTACCAAACACCAAACACCAAACACCAAACACGAAACACCAAAACACCAAAACACCAAAACACCAAACACGATTCATGACACACCTACTCGGACAACTGAAACGCTGGCGGTTCACGGAGCAGTTAATCCGGCTCGCGTGGGGCGGTGCGCGGTGGGTCGCGGTCGTCGGCCTGCTGCTCACAATGGCCTGCATCACGGACTGGATGGCCGATCGCTACCTCGGCTCCGAAACCTGGCGCAAGTTCCTCAAAGCGACCTGGGTCTTCGCGCCTGGGCCGGCGCCGACGGCCGAAGAACGCTGGTTCACCGACCACCTCCGGCTCGATCACGGGTTCCGCGTCCCGGCCCCCGCGGTCATCGACGATTCCCCGAAGTGGCTCCGCGTCCTGATGACCGGCGGGCAGATTTTCATCGGCCTCGGCCTCGTGCACTTCTTACTCGTGCGTCCGTGGCGTCGCACTCCCCCGGTGGACGAACTCGCGAGCCAGGCTGAGAAAGCCATCCCCGCGTTCGGGCACCGGCTCGTCACCGCGGTGCAACTCAACCGCCCGACGGCGCGCACGCAGGGCATGTCGAAGGTTCTCATCGCGGAGGTCACACGCGAAGCTGGCGAGTTGGCCGCCAAACATAACCTCCTCACGCTCGTCGACTTCACCCGACTCCTGTTCGCGGGGCTTATCGTGGTGCCGGTGCTGCTCGGGTGGAGCGCCTACGCGCTGTGGAAACCCGACCTGGCCACCGTACTCCTAAAGCGCCAGTTGCTCCTGAACGTCGAAATCCCGCGAAGCATCCACTTGCGGAACGTTTCGCAAGAGGTGTGGCCAAGCGGCGCGGAGGTGGAAGTCCGGTACAAGGTGACCGGCACGTTCGATACTTCGACAATCGGGCGCCTGCGCGTCGAACCGGACGGCCAGCCGGAAGAGAGCTACGACCTCGTCTACGACGGCAACGTTGAGGGCGAATCCGAGGTCGCGTACTTCGTGACCAGGCTCCCCCCGTCGTCGCTCGACTTCAGTTTCACCGCCAGACTCGACAACGGGCGCACCCGCGAATCCGGTCGCGTCCGGTTCGAGGCGCCGCCCCAACTGAACAGCGACAGCGACGCGATCACCGCCGAGCAATGGCTGCCAAAGTTCCTCGGCACACAGACTGGCGGCGCCCCGTTCGTCCGCAAGAACGACGGCTGGACTCGCGGCGAGATCAACGACGCGCTCCCGATGTCGCAAATCCTCGTCGAAGCGAAGTTCAACAAGCCGCTCCAGAAGGCACGCCTGATTCCCATTGTGCGCGACGGCATCCACGAAAAGGATTACGCACACAATGCGAAACGCGACGGACCCGCGGACTTCCACGCCCCGCGCGACCTGTCCGCCGACCGCAAGTCCGCTGTGTGGCTATTCCCAACCACGGGGACCATGATCGGCTACCGGCTCGAACTCGTGGATGATCGCGGGTTCGTGAACTCGGTGCCCATTCGCCGTAACGTTCGCATGTTGGAGGACCGCGCACCGGTCGTCACGTTCATGCCCGAATCGACGCGCCACCCGGACCCGGAGGACTACGACGGCCGCCCGGAAGCGAAGGTCGCACACGAGTGGGGCGATCGGTTGCCGCTCGCGGAAGGTGGGCGCGTCATGGTGATTTACCACGCCCGGTCGGAACAGGGCATCAGCCGGGCGAACGTCGCGTACCGCGTCATTCCGAAGGGTGTCGCCCCGGACGCCTACTCGAAGGAGCTTCAGGACATCCAGCACCCGCGGCAAGACCCGGAGGGCAAACTGTTCACCCGGCTCACGCTCAAACCGGTCGTGGCGGACCTGAAAACGGTGGGCGCGTACGTCCCCGACCTGGGTTTGTTCGAGCAGTCCTGGTTCAAACTGAGCAAACTGGACCGGTTCCGCGTGAACATCGAGTTTTACTCGTTCCCGTCGGCCGCGCCGGACACCGAACCCGCGGGGATGGAAGCCGGGGGGCGCTACATGTTCGAGATCGACGGACTATTAAAAAAGCTCCCGCAACCGGACGGAACCTTCACGACCGCGAAACTTGAGGTCGGCGACACGGTTGAATTATTTGTGGAAGTGTTCGACAAGAACCCTATCCCCGGTCGCGCACCCGGCTACACGAAGGAGGCCCGCCGCAAGATCGTGGTCAACGGCGAGGACGCCGGTCAAGCGATCAAAATGCGAGACGAGCAGAACAAACGACTCCAGGACAAGTTGCGCGACCTCGCCTCTGACCAGGCGAACGTGTTCAAGCAGACCACAACACCGCCCAAGAAATAATCGTTGGAGGTAGTTTGGGAAGCCGAACGCGACGCTCGCTTTCGGCTTCCGGCTAACCAAACTACCAATCCTGCAACGCCCAAGTAACATCCTGAATAATTTCCGATTGCTTTCCGATTGCGATGATTGGATACTTAAAAAATTCTCACCGGGGTGCTTCTCTCCGCACCCCACCCGCCTCAAGGAGGCCCGCCGATGACTACCCGCCGAAGTTGGTTCGTGGCTGCGCTGATGCTGCTCGGAACCATCGTCCCGCTCGCCGTGTCCCAGGACAAGACGCCCGTCGACGCTGCCAAGCAGCGCGACGAGCAGAAGAAGATCAAGGCTCGCGTGGACGAAGCGGCCCGCCGCACGTCCTCCACGCTCGACGCCATGACGTTCCAGCGGCTCGCCCCAAATGCTGAGCAGAAGATGCTCCGCGGCGTCGCCGAAGACCTCCGCGGGTTGAGCGAAACCGAAATCAAGGCGGTCCTCGACCACCTCGAAAAGGCCGTCGCGGTCCCCGCGAACGCGACAAAGGAACAACTGGACGCCGCCGCCGAGAGCCAGAAGGTCATCAACCAACTCAAGGTTCTGCTCGGTCAACTCGACGTGATCAAGAACCTCGACGAGGCCGCCGAGCGTCTGGAGCGCGCCGCCGAGAAGCAGATCAAACTGATCGCCGAAGCCCACACGAACAGCACGCTGCCGGCCCGACGCGGGGTCGTGGTCGATGACCGCGACGAACTCGCCAACGAGCAAGCCGATCTCCGCAACGAAGTCATCGCGGTGTTCAAGCAGGTGAAGCGCCTGGCCGAGGAGAAGATCCTCACGCCAGAGCAACTCGCCCGCGTCGAGAAGGCCGAAGCCCTGCCCCGCGGCATCAAGTTGTCCGCCGACATGAACAACACGCTGACCGCCCTCCGGGCCGGTAGTTTCCTCGACGCCGGCGAGCGTCAGCGCCGCCACGCGAAGGAACTCAAAGACCTCGCCGCCGCGCTCCGCACCCCGCCGGCGACCCGCCTCGACGGGCTCAAGATCGCACAGAAAGAAGTGATCAAGGCCATCGACGCGCAGACGAAAGCGAACAAGGACACCACCGAGAAGCAAGATCAGGCCGAGATCGACAAACTTCGTCGTCAGGGCACCGACCCGAAGACCGCTCGTGCCAACGAACTCGCGAACCAGCAGACCAAGGCCGAGTTCGCCACCCGCGACGCCCGCAAGGCTGCCGAACAGGTCGCCCCGGAAGTCGCCGACGCAATCAAGCCAGCCGAAACGCAACAGTGGAAGGCTGAAGATAAGCTCCGCGCCAAGGACATCGCAGGCGCCCAAGAACCGCAGGAGAAGGCGCTCGACGCGCTGAAGACCGCGAAGGACGAACTCGACCGGCAGATCGCCGCCGCCGAACTCGCGAAGGTCGATCCGCTGGCCGCAACCAAGCAAGCCATCGAACAGGTCGATCAGATTATCAAGGAACAGAAGGAAGCGAACACCAAGACCGACAAGGCGGCCGAGAACCCGAACCGCACGCCTGACGCGGCCACCGCGCAGAAGGACGTGACCAAGAAGACCGACGAACTCCGCAACACCCCGCTCCCGCCGAACACCGACGCCAAGAAGGCGCTCGACAAGGCCGTGGACGCGCAGAAGCAGGCCGGTGACAAACTCGACGCCAAGCAACCCAACGAAGCCAAGCCGAACCAGCAGGACGCGTTGAAGGCACTGTTGGAGGCAAAGGACGAACTTGAGAAACAAGCGAAGGCTATCGAGGAGCGTCGCGCCGAAATCGCCAAACTCGAAGAGTTGAAGGGCAAGTTGGAAGAGTTGGCGAAGAACGAGAAGGAAGTGGCGAAGGACGCGGATAAGGCCGCAAACGACCCGAAGAAGCCCGACACCGGCGACATCGCCAAGAAGCAGGACAACCTCACCCCACCGACAAAGGACGTGGGGATGCAGTTGGAGAAGCTCGCGCCGGACGCCGCGAAGAAGGTCGATGAAGCTGGCATGAAGCAAGAGGGCGCGAAGAACGACCTCGCCATGAACATGCCGATGATGGGCGGCGAAAAGGCGAAAGACGCAGCCGACAAACTCACCGATGCCGCGAAGGACGTTCAGAAGAAGATTGACGAGAAGAAGGGTATGGAGGCTGCGGACCAGGCCGCTCTCCAACCGAACAAGGTGGACCCGCAGCAAGCGGCTCAGCAACTCGCCAAGGCCATCGAACAGGCAAACATGGCCGCCGAGAAGGCAATGATGGCGGAAATGGCCCTCAACCCGATGATGGACAAGGGCATGCCGATGGCCAACATGATGGATAAGGGCATGCCGATGGATCCCGCGATGATGCCAATGGGCCAGCCGAACATCGCGGAGTTGCAGAAGGAGATCGCGAAGGCCGCCGAGAAACAGAACCTCCCCGAAGCCGCGAAGGCCGCCGACATGGCCGCCAAGGCGCTCGAGAAAGGCGACCTGCCCAAGGCCATCGAGAACCAGCAGAAGGCACTCGACGAGTTGAAGAAGGGCGCCATGCAACCCATGGGCATGCCAATGGGCATGATGGGAATGCCAATGGACAAGGGCATGCCGATGGACAAGGGCATGGGCATGCCGATGGACAAGGGCATGGGTATGCCGATGGACAAGGGCATGGGTATGGGAATGCCCATGGACAAAGGCATGCCCATGGGGATGCCGATGGGTATGGGAATGCCCATGGGTGGCATGGGAATGCCCATGAACAAGACCCCCGGCGACCTCGCCAAAGATCAGCAGAAGGTTCTCGACGCGACCAAGGCTCTCCAGGAGTCGCAGCAGGCGAACGCTGCTGCTCAGGCCGCGCTGCAACAGGCCCAGGCGAATGCACCGATGGCGGTTCAGGGACAGTTGCAGAAAGCCGGCGAACAACTCGGGAAGGCTGGCGACCAACTGCAACAGGGTCAACCCGGGCCGGCCGGGATGAACCAGCAGCAGGCCGCAATGGGGCTTCAACAGGCTCTCGACGCCCTCAACCAAGCGGCGATGGCTCAGGGCATGATGGGCGCGCAGCCCGGCATGGGTCAGATGGCAATGGCCGGAATGGGAATGGGAATGGGAATGGGAATGGGAATGGGAATGGGAATGGGTATGGGTATGGGAATGGGAATGGGTATGGGTATGGGAATGGGAATGGGTATGGGTATGGGAATGGGAATGGGTATGGGAATGGGTATGGGTATGGGAATGGGAATGGGAATGGGTCAACCCATGAACATGGGGATGGGTGAAGGCGACATGAACGGCGGCGACAAGTTGAAGAACACCGGCTCGTCCGGCAACAACGCCACCGGCGACAGCGCCTTCATCAAGCTCCGCAACAAGGACCGCGACAAGGTTCAACAGACGACCGACACCCAGTTCCCGGCCGAGTTCCGCGAACTGATCAAGCAGTACAACATCAACATCAAGAACGGCAAACCGGCCGGCGGCGCCCCGACCGCGGGCGGCAAGTAACCCGCCAGTGGTGACGTTCCGCTAACAACCCCGAGGGCCGGGAACCGAACGCGTCGGTTCACCGGCCCTTTCTCTGCCCCGGGACCGTGGGCGTCCCGCCCGCGCTTCATTTCGATTCGGAGCATCTCATGCGTCGCTTCTTCTTCCTGTCCATGCTGACCGCCGCGCTCAGCGGCTTGTTTGCCACCCCCGCTGCCACCCAGCCGCCGAAAGCCGACGAGCCCAAACCCATCGGCGTTGTCCCGAAGGACAACGTGAAGATGGACGACGACACCAAGAAGGCAGTCGAGAAGGCGCTCAAGTACCTCGCCGACAAGCAAGAGAACGACGGCTCGTGGGGCAACACCGCGATCACCGGATTCACGCTGCTCGCGTTCATGTCCAACGGGCACATGCCGAACCAAGGCGATCACGGCAAGGCGGTCGCGAAGGGCGTGCGCAACCTGTGCTCCACCGCACGCGAAGACGGTTA
The DNA here is from genome assembly GCA_945905925.1 of Singulisphaera sp. GP187. GTDB lineage: Bacteria > Planctomycetota > Planctomycetia > Gemmatales > Gemmataceae > Gemmata. Next base: position 1,108 of record CAMDQN010000017.1, on the reverse strand, counting down.
CTTGGTCGGCGCCCGCGGCGGCAACATGTACTGCCACGGCATGGCCGCGCTCGCGCTTACGCAGGCCTACGGCATGACCGGCGACGAGGACGTGAAGAAGATCACCAAGCGAGCGATCGAACTCATCATCAAGACGCAGAACAACGAGGGCGGGTGGCGCTACGACCCGTCCCCGACCGGCGCGGACATCTCCGTGACCATCATGCAGGTGATGGCGCTGCGCGGGGCGAAGGACGCGGGCATTCATGTGCCCGACAAGGTGATGAAGGACGCGTTGAAGTACGTGAACCGGTGTTACGACAAGCGCACGGGCGGCTACAAGTACCAGCCGTATTCGGCGGGCGCTGGCTACGCGCGGACGGCCGCGGGCGTGTGCGTTCTCCAACTGTGCGGCGAGTACGACGCGGACGAAATCAAGCAAGCGGTGGAGTACATGGAGAAAATCGGCGACGACCGCGCCCACTATTGGTACGGCCACTACTACGCGTGCCACGCGATGAACCAGGTCGGCGGTGAGCAGTGGGAGAAGTACTACAAGCGGATGCGCGACAAGTTGCTCGCCCCGGGTTATCAGAAAGCGACCGGCGAGTGGTACGACCCGCGACTGGAAGCCGCCTATGGCGCCTCCTACCAGACCTCCATCGCAGTGCTGATTCTCAGCGTCCCGACACACTACCTGCCGATCTACCAGAAGTAACGCGCGGACGCCGGAAATGACTTGAAACAGTTCGTGGTGCCCGACGGCGCAACCGCTCCGTTGGGCACTCTCGCTTGAATACGACAGCAAGCGCGTGCCTGGCGAAGCCGTTCGACGCAACGCTCAACGCGTGATCATCGACGACCGCGTGAGTGAAGTGCCCTACGGCATGGACGTGGGAAAGCGGTATGGTGGACCCATTGTCGAGAGCGCTTTCAGAAAAATTCGTAGCGGAGCCGCGACCATCAGGGCGTGTGTGAACGTTCGCTCCCTGACGGCTGACAGTTCATGACATCTTTGGGCTTGACACGGGAAACCTTGGAAAACTCAGCGGTTTTCGTTTGGGTGGGATGCGGGTTGATGGCTGAAACTATTCGGTCGCCTGAGTCACAAACCATTCCCCACATTGCA
>CAMDQN010000016.1 GCA_945905925.1 Singulisphaera sp. GP187 | reverse complement strand
CGCCACTGGAACGCCCCACAGCAGCCACTTCGTGCTAAACATGCTAAGCCCTCAGTAATAGTGCCCTTACGGGCAGGAAATGTCGCAACGCAAATCCGCCCGATGGTACCACATCCCGACGTTCTGGCGGCGTGGAGAGTTTGCCACGCCGACCGATTGTTACACTTTGTTACCAGAAATAAGAAGGCCACCAATCGAGCCGCGACCGGGCCAACCACTCCCCATGAAGGTGACCGGCTCGATCCGACACCGCATCACACCCGAACGCGATTCGAGATGAGGTTCGTTCACGCGAAGAGTTCGTCCACCGGTTTGCCGCTCTTGTCCACGAGGCGCATCGGCCGGTCGCCGGGCGCGGTCACTTCCTTCGACCCGTCCACGCCCAGTGTCTTACAGATCGTGGCGAAGAAGTCCGGGGCCGTGATGGGCCGCTCCACCACCGTGCCGCCGGGGTTCTTGTCCTTCTCATCGGTCTTGCCGACGACGCGCCCGCCCTTCACGCCGCCGCCCGCGAGCAGTGTCGTCCAGGCGCGAGCGTAGTGGCCGTCGCCCTTCACCGGCGAGCGCCCGAACTCGCCCATCCACACCACGAGCGTGCTGTCGAGCAACCCCCGGTCCTTCAGATCGGTGATGAGCGTTGCCATCGCCGGATCCATCCACTCGCACCGTGTTTTGATGCGCTTGCCGGCGCCTTCGTGGTCGTCCCACCCGCGGTGGAAGATCTCGACGAACGTGGTGCCGGCTTCGACCAGCCGCCGGGCCATGAGGCACGCGCGGCCGAACTTGTGCGAGCCGTAGGCGTCTCGCGTCTTCAGGGGTTCTTTGTCGAGGTCGAACGCTTTCGCTCTTTCCGACCGCATGAGCGTGACGGCGCGTTCGAGTGCGGTCTGCTTCGCCTGCACCGGTGCGGCGGGAAGTTCGGTAGCGAACCGCCTCTCCGCGCGGCGAAGCAGTTCCAACTGCTCGTCGAAGTCGCTGTCGGCAGCAGTCAAGTTCTCGACACCTTTGTTGGGGTCGCTGACCGCGAGCGGCGCGTGTTTCACGCCGAGGTACGTCGGCACAGAGCGGTAGAGTCGGCCGCCGTTGCCCTTGTCGAACCCAGCGTCGATGGTGACGAAGTTCGGCATCTCGCTCGTGTCGGAACCGATTTCCGCGGACGCGATGCACCCGAGCGCCGGGTGCTCGAACCCGCCGACGCGCGAATACCCGGTGTGCAGCAGGTACTTGGCGCGGTAGTGGTCGCCCTCGGTGGTGGTCATCCCGCGAAGCAGCGCCACGTCCTTCATCGCGTCGGCCATTTTCGGCAAGCAGTCCGTGACGCGAACGCCGGGCACCGCGGTCTGAACGGCGGTATACTCGCCGCCCGGCTTCGGGTCGAACGTGTGCGCCTGACTTGGCCCGCCGTCCATCCACAGGAGAATGCACGCCTTGTGTTTCTTGGCCGGCGCACGAGCCGCCGCGCGAGAGAGTGAGTGGAACCACGGCACCGCGACCGTCGTCAGCAGGCCGGCGGCGCTGGCTTTGAGCAGATCGCGCCGCACCAGTGATTCGAGCGACATCGTGAACTCCGAACTGGTTTCTTGTTCTTTTTCGCTGCTTGCGGCGGGGCGTCAGCGTACCAGCATGAACTCGCTTCGATTCACCAGCATCCAAAGCACGCCGCTGTACGCCTTCTTCCCGTCCTTGCACTTCAGAACGAACGCCGTTGCTTCGTCGAGTTCCTCCGTCGTCGGACGGCGCGAAAGCGTGGACAGGTAGAGCGCCGTCACAGCGGCCTTCGGTTCCGGTTTGGTCTTCAGCAAATCGTCCACCGCTTTGCCGCCGGTGCGGAGCTTGGGGTGGTTGAGCAGCGCGAGCAACTGCGGGATGCCGTACGTGAAATCAGTCGCGTCGTCCTCGTTGGTCGCGAACAACTTCGCGAATTCGTCGTACGCGGTGCCCACGGGGCTGCTCTCGCCGAACCGCTGTGCTTCCTTCGGGTCGTAGTTGCGGATGTCGAGGTTCGGGTCCGCGAGCGCAAGCCGCAACGAGTCGTAAAACGCGTCGGCCGACATCACCCGCACCGGCATGCGCCCGAACGCGGCGACCAGCTTCGGCGCGTCCGTCTTCGCGGGGCGGCTCGTGCGCTGGTATGCGTTCGTGAGCGTGATACACTTCACGAGGTGCTTCACGTCGAAACCCGAAGTTACGAACTCTTCCGTGAGCAACTTCAGCAGTTCCGGGTGAGTGGGCGGGTTCTCGTCGCGCATGTCGTCGATCGGGTGGACGATTCCGCGAGCGAAGAAGTACGCCCACGTGCGATTCACGAACGCCCGCGCGAAGAACGGGTTGTCTGGTGCCGTGAGCCAGTTCGCGAGGATCGGGCGTAGCGCCTGATCGGATGCGGCCTTCAGTGGGTCACCTTCGGGGAACTTCCCGGGGACGATCTTGCCGCCACCCTTCAGCGCGCCCTTTGGAATGGTGATCGACCCGACCGGGGCGTTGTCTTTCGGCGGTGTCGCGGCCTTGCCGGTGCCGGCCGCGAGTTCGCCTTCGCCCACCGCGTCGAAGTACCGACCGTTGAACTTCCACGACACGTTGCGGAAGAACGCGGCCAGCCCGTAGTAGTCGGCCTGCGTGTAGTGCTTGAACGGGTCGTTGTGGCACTCGGCGCACTGGAGTTGCATCCCGAGGAACAGCGTGCCGACCGTTCGCGCCGCGCCGGCAGGCGTGGGGTTGCCGGTGTCGTTGCCGACTAGTGAGAAGAACAGCCCCTGCGGTTGGTCCTTCAGCGTGCCGTCGGCGGTAAGCACCTTGCGAACGATTACGTCCCAGCCGTCGCCGGCGTTGAACCGCTGCGCGAACCACTTGCCCATGTTCAGCGTGGCCTGCACCGGTTGGTTCCCGCCAGTGACATCGCCCGGTAGTTCGGCGGGTGCGATCCAGTCGCGCCACACTCGCCCGAACTGCTCGCCGTAGTTGTCGCTCGCGAGCAGTTCGTCGATGAGCTTCGCGCGCTTGTCGGCTTCGGTCGAGTCGAGGAACGCGGTCGCCTGCTTCGCGGTGGGAACACGACCGGTGATGTCGAGATACGCGCGGCGGAGAAACTCCGCGTCGTCGGCTTTCGCTGTGGCGACGAACTTTGACTTCGTAAGGTGGGCGTCGAGTTCCGCGTCGATTCGTTTCGCGGTTTCGGTCGCGCCGCGCGGCTTCGCGTTCTCGCCAGCAAGAGCAACCGCAGGTAAACTGAGCGCGACCAGGATCGCGAAAAGTTTGGGCATGAGTTGGTCCGCGTGGTAAACTTGCGGGTCGTTTGGCGGGAGGGCACGAGGCTCTTGATGCCAGACTACCACCCCGCACCGCGTTCCGCCAGACACGGCATGGAGTTTGTAAGGTGCCGCGCGAAGTCGTGTCTGACTGCCACGCACGCGGGATTCAGTCGGACAAGATCGCCGGCGCTCGCGGTACTTCACGATCACACCGGGTTTCATTCCTCGACGGTTGCCGTTCGCACCGCAAGAGGCCCACACGATGAACCGCTTCCTCTTCCGTTCCGCCGCGCTGTTCGGCTGCCTCCTCGCGCTGAGTGCCGCGCGCGGAACCGCTGCGGAGCCGGAACCGAAGCTCGACGCAAAGGGCGTCGAGTTCTTCGAGAACAAGATTCGCCCCGTTCTCGTGCAACAGTGTTACGAGTGCCACTCGGCGAAGTCCGCGAAACTCAAGGGCGGGCTGCTGCTCGATACCCGCGAAGGCGTCCTCAAGGGCGGCGACACCGGCCCGGCCGTCGTGCCTGGCAAACCGGACGCCAGCCTCCTCGTGAAACTGCTGAAGCACAACAACAGCAAACTGCAGATGCCGCCGAAGCAGAAGCTCGCGGACAACGTGATCGCGGACTTCGAGAAGTGGGTCGCGATGGGCGCCCCGGACCCGCGCGCCGGCGGTGCCGGCTACAAGCGTCTCAGCGCGGACGAAGCGAAAACGTTCTGGTCGCTCGTGCCGGTGGCGAACCCGCCAGCGCCGAAGGTGAAAGCTGCCGTGTGGCCGCGCACTGACATCGACCGGTTCGTCCTTGCGAAGATGGAAGAGAAAGGGCTGACCCCGGTCGCCGACGCAGACCGCGTCACCCTCGTCCGCCGGCTCTACGTCGACCTGATCGGTTTGCCGCCCACACCGGAAGAACTCGCCGCAACTGTGAGTGACAAGTCGCCTAACGCGATCGAGAAGCTCGTCGATAAGTTGCTCGCGTCAAGCGCGTTCGGGGAACGGTGGGGTCGGTACTGGCTCGACCTCGCGCGCTACGCCGAGAGCAACGGGAACGCTGACAACACCCCGTTTCCGCTCGCGTGGAAGTACCGCGACTACGTCATCAACTCGCTCAACGCGGACAAGCCCTATGACGTGTTTGTTCGCGAACAGGTGGCCGGCGATCTCCTCCCTTCGCGCGATGCCAAGCACCGCGACGAGATGCTGACCGCGACCGGGTTCCTCGCGCTCACGTCGAAGCCACGAGCGCAGAACAACCCCGACTACCGCATGGACCTGATTGCCGATCAGGTGGACGTGACCAGCCGCGCCGTGCTCGGCATGAGTCTGTTGTGCGCGCGGTGCCACGACCACAAATTTGACCCGATCCCGCAGAAGGAGTATTACGCGGTCGCCGGGTTCTTCGATAGCACGCAGATGCTGATTGGTGGGGGCGCCGTCAAGGGCGCGAAAGGCGCCGGCCCCGGTGGCATTCACACGCTCAGCGACGGCGAACAGGCGATGGGCGTGAAGGACGCACCGAAGTCGGTGGACACCGCCATCGCGGAGCGCGGAGACTCCACGAAGAAAGGCGTGATCGTGCCTCGCGGGTTCGTGACCATCGCGACCCTGAGTGAAGCCCCGAAGGTGAATCGCGCGCAGAGCGGCCGGCTCGAACTCGCGACGTGGCTCACCGACCCGAAGAACCCGCTCGCGGCCCGCGTCGCGGCCAACCGCGTGTGGCAGCATCTATTCGGCAACGGGCTGTGCCGTTCCCCGGACAACTTCGGCTTCCTCGGCGAACGTGTCACGCACCCCGAACTGCTCGACCACCTCGCCACGAAGTTCGTGGCCGATGGCTGGAGTATGAAGAAACTGATTCGCACCGTCGTGCTGACGCGCAGTTACCAACTGTCCGCGTCGCTCGACGCGGCGAACGAGAAGGCCGACCCGGACAACGTCCTGATGTGGCGCAAAGCGCCGCGCCGGCTCGACGCGGAAGCGTTCCGCGACGCTGTGATGACCGTAAGCGGCAACCTGAGTGCGACGCCCCCGAAGGGGTCACTGGCCCCGGCGAACTTCAACGCGAAGCGGACGCCGATGGTGACCGCGGAGGCCGGCTACCGCAGCGTGTATCTACCGATCCTGCGTGGGGCGCCGCTGCCGGAATCGCTCGCGCTGTTCGACGTGGCGAACCCGAACCTCGTGGTCGCGGCGCGCGAAGAAACGACCGTGCCGGCGCAATCGCTGTTCCTGCTGAACAGCCCGTTCATCCTGAGCCAGTCGAAGGCGACCGCACGGCGCCTGCTCGCGGACGCGAAGCTCGACGACGCTGGCCGCGTGGAGTTGGCGTACCGGCTGATGCTCTCGCGCGGCGCGACCACCGAAGAGGTGGCGAGGGCCGCGAACTATGTGAAACTCATCGACCCAAAGATGGGCGAAGCAGCATGGGCCAGTTTCTGCCAGGCGCTGTTCGCCAGCGCGGAGTTCAGGTATGTGCGCTAACAAGGCTCACACGCCCACTCGTTGCAACGAGTGGGCCTGAGCGATTCACTTACACTCACCCCCAGAGGATTTGCCAATGCTGCCCCAAGTTTCCCGCCGCGCGGCCCTGAAGTCGGCATCCTGCGGGTTCGGTTATCTCGCGTTCTCGGCGCTCGCCACCGAGGCCGCCGCGGCCGAAGCGAAGGCGATCGGCGCGGCCAACCCGCTCGCGCCGAAAGCCCCGATGTTCCCGGCGAAGGCCAAACGCGTCATCTTCATGAGTATGCGCGGCGCGCCCAGTCACCTCGACACCTTCGACTACAAGCCGGCGCTGGAGAAGGACGCGGGCAAGTCGATTAGCGGTAACGGCACGCTCGGCGACCGCAACCGAGGCACGCTGCTCGCGTCGCCATTCAAGTTCATCCCTTCGGGTCAGAGCGGACTGCCGATCTCCGAAGTGTTTCCGCAACTTGCCAAGCACGCCGACGACCTGTGTCTCATCAACAGCGTCTGCACCGATGTGCCGAACCACCCGCAAGGGTTCCTCATGTTGCACACCGGCGAGTTCCGGTTCACGCGGCCGAGCCTCGGTGCGTGGGTGCTGTACGGTCTCGGCAGCGAGAACCAGAACCTGCCGGGGTTCGTCACGATCAACCCGCCGGCTGATCTCGGCGGTGCGCAGAACTACGGTAACGCGTTCCTCGCGGCCGCGTACCAGGCCACGCGAATCGGCGAACTCGGCGACAACGTCGCCACCGCGAAGATTGGCAACCTGACGCCCGCGACCACCGCCGACGCGCAGCGCCGGCAGATCGACCTGATTCAAGCGATGAACCGCGACCTGCTCGACCGCGGCGGCAAGGACCGGGCCGTCGAAGGGCTGATCGACTCCTACGAACTCGGCTTCCGTATGCAGAAGGCGCTGCCCGACGTGCTCGACCTCTCCAAAGAGAACGCGAAGACTTTGGAGATGTACGGCATCAGCGGCAAGGGTGCGGGCGCGAACGCGAAGCCCAACAGGCCCGCGGGCGCGGGCGGCGGCACCGACAACTTCGGTCGGCAGTGCTTGATGGCGCGGCGACTGGTCGAGGCCGGCGTGCGGTTCGTCGAGATCGCGCACGGCAACTGGGACACGCACAACGGACTGAAGCAGCGAGTCGGACAGTTGGCCGGGCAGATCGACGTGCCCATCGCCGGGTTGCTCCAAGACCTGAAGCAGCGCGATTTGCTGAAAGACACGCTCGTGGTGTGGGGCGGCGAGTTCGGACGCACGCCGACCGGCCAGGGGACCGACGGGCGCAACCACAACTCCGCGGGCTTCAGCATGTGGATGGCCGGTGGTGGTGTGAAGGGCGGCATCCGGTACGGTGAGACCGACGAGCACGGCGGCAAGGCGGTGAAGGACAAGATGCACCAACACGACATCCACGCCACGATGCTGCACCTGCTCGGCCTCGACCACCAAAAGCTCACCTACCGCTACGGCGGGCGCGACTACAGCCTCACCGACATCCACGGCCGCGTCGCCAAGGACATGATGTCGTAAGGACGGGTTGAGTCGAAGCGAGTGAGGAGTCAGGAATCCCAGCAAGACGAAAGAAGCCATGCGACTGCGATCGCATGGCTTTGCGCGTTTCTCCTGATTCCTCACTCGCTTCGACTCAATCCTGGTTAGTCGAGACCGGTAAGGGGCAGTCCGTCGTTGCGGGACGCCAGTCGCCCCAAAACGGTGCCGTCCAAACTGTTTCGCAGCGCACGGACGCTGCCGTCGCCCAGCACGAAGTTGCACACACCGGTGTGCGGGCCACCGAACCCGCGCGCGGTCGATGTCGGCACGCGAACGATCAGCGACGAACCGCCCAGCGCCCGGAACGAGTACCCTTTGTCGCCGTTGTACGCCGGGCCATCGCCCGCCCCCGGGCTGTTGAAACTACCGAGCGGCACGTGCTTTTCGCCCGCGAATACAGTGTTGCTTAGCCCGTCGCTGATCTCCGCGAAGACCACGCCCTTTTGGAGCGCACCGCTGTTCGGGAACGGGTTCGCCAGCCGGAACGCTCCGTTTTGGCTCTGGCGAGCGACGTTCGGGGTCACCGACGTGTCGATCAGCGTCCAGTAGTCGCCCGAATCGCCGGTCGCGGGATCGCCGCTGCACGCCGCGTAGTCGGCCACCACCCCGTTCGCCGCCGTTGTGGTGTTGTCCATCACGTCGGTGCTGAGGTTGTTACCCGCCGGGCTGCGACGGCCCGGGCAGAAGTACGTTTTCACGGCTGTCTCGCGAGCGGCCGCGTTCTGCGTGTTGAACGCCGCACCCAGGTTCCACTGCTTGTGCAGGCCGTCCTGCTCGACGTACGGCAGGATCTCGACCAGCCACGTGTACCGGTTGTCCAGGCGGGTGGTGGGCAAGTTGCCGATGGCGTCGTTGTGACCGTGGAACGCCAGCCCGATCTGCTTGAGATTGTTGGAACACTGCATTCGGGCGGCGGCGTCGCGAACCTTCTGGACGGCGGGGAGCAACAACCCGATGAGAATCGCAATGATCGCGATCACGACCAGCAATTCAATGAGCGTAAACCCACGCCTTGGAGGACGTGCGAACATGGACCATTCTCCGAAAAGAAAGTGAAAGCCAATGAGTCGTAAAAGAGAATAAGGCGAATGCTGATACTATAACTCCTTCGCCAGGTCTTGTCGCCCTTCAGGTTCACTTTCATTATTCGGAGCGGACATGAGGCGTGCGTGTTGGGCACTGACGGTCGTCGCGGTGCTGGCAGCGGGGTGCGGAGGCTCCGGGCTGGCCCCAGTCCGCGGGCAGTTGGTGTACTCGGACGGGCAACCAGCGAAGGATTTGGTCGGGTGTTCGGTGGTGTTCGAGGCGACCGGGGCCGACGGGAAGGCGATCGGGGCGACCGGCGAGGTGGACGCCGAGGGCCGGTTTGAACTGACCACGAACAAGCCCGGCGACGGCGCGCCGGTGGGTGTGAACAAGGTGTCGCTGAACGCGCGGTGGCGGGGTCAGTCGGAACGGCCGGACGCGCTCCCGGTGCTCGACAAGTACGCCAACGCGTCCACGTCCGGGCTAACGATCGAGGTGAAGCCCGGGGCCAACGACGTGACGATCACGGTCGAACTGAAGCCGAAAAAACCGCGAAACTGACCACCCGCGGCGCTAGAAATTCGAAACCAAGACAAGCGCGAAATCCGAAACAAGACCAAGCGAGGTCTTCTCTTCAATTTCGGATTTCGCGCTTGTGTTTCCTTTCGTGCATCCCGCTCCGGGACGTCTGCTCGGCCGCGCAGTCACCGCTTCTCCAAAAGCAAATCGACGACCCAACACCCGCGAACGTGCGTCTGCTTCACATCGCGACAGTGATTCAGCACGTCGAGGTCATCGCAACCCGCGTCTTGAAGCGCGTCCGCGAGGATCGGCATGCGATCAAAGGCGCGCTCGTCGTAGATGCCGCGAGCCAGTGACAACGCGGTGTCCGTGCGCCACGAAGGAGAGAAGGCAACGGGGCGGAACGGGTTGCCGAAGATGTCGCGAAGAATCGCCAGTGAGAAGAGTGGGTTCGGATATTCGCGGAAAGACGGGTTGTAGGTCGTAGCCTCGGCACAATTCGCCGCTGATATCGCGGCGTTAAACAAAATCGGAGGGCCGTTGCGTCTGACGAGAAAACCATCCTCGACTGAATCCGCCGCGGCTAACCACCCGTCTCGGATCGCCTTCTGTTCCCGCTGGTAGCGTTCTTGCTTTGCGTGCAACGCAAAGACCACTGCTTCCGCGAACCAAGCAGCCCTTCCTAACTCGTCGTCGGTCGCAAGACTGTCGGCGAAGCGTTCGCTTACCTCGACTGCTTTTTGACTCCGCTCGTCAATCAACCAATCCCAGGCGAGCCGACAACATCCACACGCAATCAACTGCGCCTTCCGATCACTGACGGTCTGCCAAACCATCTCCGCGACCGCTTCCACATCTTCACACGCGAGCCATTCCGCTTCGGTCATTGGCGGCCCTCTCAGCACAGCGCGTCCCCCGAACCAGCGCTCCAGTCTCGCGCGGGGCTTTCCGTACTATAACCGGGTTCGCGCGACGATTCCTTCCCTGTTGCCTCGGGGGACTTACGCCCCCGCTCGCCAAGACACACCACATGAGCGAAGAACGCCAACTCCACCTGCTTTCGTCGTATCGGCTCGCGACCTCGTACCCCCTCCAGCAGACGCCGGACGAGGTCGCCGCTTGGCTCAACGGGTATGCCGCGCTGTGGCACCCGGCCGCGCTCGCGTTCGCGTCGCAGCCGCCGCAGGTGTCCAGTTCCTACGACCACGACATGCCACGCACCGGATTCGTGTATGCCGTGCCCGAAGGCCCGCACCTGTTCCAACCGGACGACTGGAACATACGCGTCGAAGAGGCGAAATCCATCGTCCTCCGCGCCACCGCGTCGCGCACCGAGACACTGGAGCGATTGCTCGCGGCGCTGCGCGAATCGGGCCAACCGGCACACGCGGGTTCACTTTTTGATGCTTCACCGGAAGCCGTCAGGCTGTTCGCGGGGTTGGGCTATGGCTACGCGATGCTCGATACGCTCTACGAAGCGATGGACCACGAGAAACTGCTCGACGCACCCGGTTTCTGGGCGGATGTGGTCGCGGCCCGCGACACACTGGAGCGCGGCGAAGACTACAAACCGCACCTGAAACTGGCCGCGGAAAAACTGCAAGCGGGCCGCGAACCGGTGTACTCCGGCTCGATGTACTGGCTCGACTGGGTTCACATCGACCCATTGAAGCTCAACGCCCAGTGGCCGGCTTCGCTTGCGGCGGGGCTACCGATCACGGTCCTCGCGTCCGGCGAAACGCTGGAGCAACTTGCGGAGCAAGCGCCCGAGCGGTTCGCGGAACTGAAGGCAAAGGTTCCGCCGGACATGCCGCAAGCGGTCGATCTGTGTTGCGGCTCCTACCGCGACCGCGAAGACGCGCTCATGCCAGTGGAGAGCCAACTGTGGAACCTGCGCGCCGCCCGCCGCGCCGCGAAGAAGCTCTTCGGCGTGGAACCCGCGGTGTACGGCCGCAAGAAGAGCGCGTACCACCCGCAGTTACCGGGCTGGCTCACGCACATGGGGTTCAAGCACGCGGTTCTGGTCAGTTCCGACGGCGGGTTGATTCCGAGCATCCGCTCCTCCGCAGTCAACTGGCCCAGTCCCGACGGCAAGGCGGTTGAGGCGTTCACACGCGAACCGCACCCGGCGCACGACCCGCACACGTTCTTCAACCTCGTGTACCACCTGCACCAAGCAACCACCTACGACTCCGCGCCGACGGTGTCATTGAAGCACGCGGGCGAACCTGCGTTCGCTTCGTATCACGATTTGCTCGCGCTCACCGAACTCGCCCCGGTATTCGGCGAGTGGACGAACCTGAGCCGGTACTTCAACGGGGCGACGAGCGGCGACTACATCGGCGTGCAATCGGCGGACGAGTTCTTCGCGGACTACCTCGACGAACGCGTCACGAACCAACACCGCCCCGAACCGGTCGGCGGGTTCCCGCGACACTTGCGTCTGCGCCGGCGCATCGACGCAACGTTCACGCTCGCGGCACTATTCCGCACGCTCACGCCGACCGTGCCCGAAGACGATGAGTCATTGCGCCAGTTGGCTGAAGTGGAAGATGCAATTGAAATCAGGGGCGTGAACTTCGGGGCATTGTCTTTTCCCTCTCCCCTTGCGGGAGAGGGTGGCGAGTCTTCGAGCCGGGTGCGGGAGGCGTTTCCACACGCTCAACTTTCCCCCTCACCCGTCGGCGAAGCGCCGACACCCTCTCCCACAAGGGGAGAGGGAAAAGAAACTCTCGCCGCACTCGAAGCACACTGGGCGAAGAAACTCGCAGACCGCATTCAGGTGCGATCCGCCGACGGGCAACCGGGCGTAATGGTCTTCAACCCGTGCGGCTTCACGCGTCGCGTCGCACTGGAAATCGACGGCTTCCGCGGCGCGATCCCGGTTATCGATCCGGTGAAGGCGGCCGAGTTCAGCGGAACAACCGCTCGCCTCGTCGTGGAAGTGCCATCGCTGGGGTTCGCGTGGGTGCCGCGTGGCGGGAACGCCGCGCAACCCAAGCCGCGCATGAAGCTCGCGGAAGGCCTGACCGTGCGGAACGAGTTCATCGAGTGCGACATCGACGCGACCACCGGCGGCATCCGCTCGTTCCGCGACCTGCGAACGCGCGCCACGCGATTCGGTCAGCAGTTGGTGTTCAACCCGGGCAGCAAGATGATCGCGCGTGAGGTCCGCGTAACGAACAGCGGGGCGGCGCTCGGCGAGATCGTAAGTACCGGCGACCTCATCGACGAACGCGACGAAGTGTTAGCCACTTTCAAGCAGCGCGTGCGGGCGTGGCTCGGCCGACCCGTGTTGGAGTTGCGCATCGAGTTGGACGTCAAGCACCAGCCGAGCGGTTACCCGTGGCACGCGTTCTACGGCGCGCGGTTCGGCTGGCGCGACGACCGCGCCGTGCTGTTCCGCGGGGTGAACGGCGCGAACGCGCAGACCGGCTACACGCGGCCCGTCTCGCCGGACTATCTCGAAGTCAGGCTCGGCGCGGAACGGTCGTTCCTGTTCACCGGCGGGCTACCGTTTGTCCAGCGCCACGGTTCGCGCATGGCTGATGTGATCCTCGTTCCCGAAGGCGAGCAGACGCGTTCTTTCGACCTGTTGCTCGCGACCGACCGCGACGTGCCGATGCAGACCGCGCAGGGGTGGGTATCGCCGTCGCCGGTGGTGTTCACGGAGAAAGGCGCGCCCGCGGTCGGCACCTCGGGTTGGCTGGCACACGTCGATATGCCGAGCCTGTTGCTGCTGAGTCTGCGGCCGTGTGAAGCAAGCGAAGGCGCGAACCGCGCCGTGGCCGGTTCGCTGCTCGAAACGGCGGGCTTCAGCGGTGCCGCGGAACTACGGTTCGCACGCGACCCGAGCACCGCGGCGCTCATCGACGGGATGGGGACCGTGCTTCAACCGCTCACGATGGTCGGCGACGCGGTCCCGCTCGAATACTCCGCGGGCGAAACCCTTCGCGTGAAAGCCGAGTGGATGTAGGCGGAGTGCTGCGACCGCGTCCGAGCCTGTTCGCGTTTCGGGAGCGATGCTGCCGAACACCTGTTACGGTTTCAGCATCAACCCCTGGCACGTCGGGAGAGTCAATACCTCCACCCCTCGCTCCTGTGCGAAACGATCAAACGCCTGCCTCTGATCGCGGTGCCAGACGCCGGCCCCGTAATCGTCGAGAATAATGACGGCACCGGGAACGAGTTTGTCCCAGAAGTAAGTTGCCGCCGCGATCTCTGGCCCCACGCAGTTCATATCGATGGAAAGGTAAGCGACCCGTTCCGAAGGCACTTGCAAAAGCGTGTCTGGAACCCGTCCGCGAACGATCCGCACGTTAGGGAACGGCCGGAAGGTCGCGCAGACCTCGTCATAGCAGTCCGGGTAGGCGGCTGTGTAGTGTTCGGCGGCCTCACCCCCGTCTTGCTCCGGGATTCCGCAGTAGGTGTCGAGCAAATAAAAGGTCCGACCGGGGTGCTTGTCGAACGCGACGTAGTCCGTGACCGCACGAGAGAAGCCGCCACGGTTGACCCCGCACTCGACGAAGTCACCCTCCAAGCGGAGAGCGTGGGCTGCCGCCCAACACAGCACGTAGACTCGCCACGGAATGTCGTGCCCTAGCCACGAGTTGGTTGCCTTCCCGAGACGGTACGCCTCCACGAACCGCGGGTCCGACATGAAGTCCGCGGTGTGGTAAGGAGATTAAGTGGCCGTCGTCGTACGTTGCCCCGCTCAAATCCCGGAGGTGGCGGTGTCCGGCCACCTTGAGCGCGTAGCCGATATTCGTTAGTTGCTGGGGAGTCAGGCGGGCCAATTCACCAGAGAGGCGCATCGCGTGGATCACGTGGTCTAACTGTTCCACGGAAACGTCCGGTAACCCGTCCGCCATCGCACACCTCCACAAGTCGCACGCACTCGAACCGGCACCTCGGTCCCGCTGACACCTCGCGCCGGACCGTCTGTCCACCCCACCCTCAGCCTTCCTTCTCTCGATACCGCGTGTTACATTCGCGTTGTGGCAATCGCCCCGCGGTTCTGATACGTCGGATAGGTGAGGCTCTGCGATCGCACGCGCCCCGGAAGACCACATGCGCACAACTCTCTTCCCGATACTCGCTCTGCTCGTCTTCGCTTCGCACGCGCGCGCCGCCGATGGCGACAAGCAGCTCGCACAACAGGCGAAAGCCGTACTCAAGACGCACTGCTACCGGTGCCACGGGCAGGACGGTAGCATCGAAGGGTCGATGAACTTCGTCACCGACCTCGCGAAGCTCGTCGCGCGCAAACACGTCGTGCCCGGCGACCTCAAGGGCAGTCGGCTTTACAAGCGCGTGGACGAAGGCACCATGCCGCCACCCGACGAACAACCGCGACCGTCTCCCGCCGAAGTCGCGGTGCTCAAGAAGTGGATCGAAGCCGGCGCGTCCACCGGTGAGACAGAAGCGGCACGAATCGCGGTCACGCAGCCCGACATCTACGCCGCGATCCTCACCGATCTCGAAACGTTCGACAAGCGTGCCCGACGCTTCCAGCGATACTTCACGCTCACGCACCTCTACAACGCTGGCCTCTCCGACGAGGAGCTTCAGACGTACCGCAACGCGCTCGCGAAGTTGGTCAACAGTCTGTCGTGGGGGTCGAAGATCGTGAGTCCCGTCGCCATAGATGGTAACCGCACCGTTCTGCGCATCGACCTGCGCTGGTTCGTGTGGGACGCGACCATCTGGAACCGCATCCTCCAAGAGTACCCGTATGGCGTGATCGACGACTCCGTGAGTGCGCGAGCGGTTTCTGTTGGCACGGCCGCGAAGCAACCGCTGGTCCGCGCCGACTGGTTCGTCGCGACCGCGTCGCGTGCGCCGCTCTACTACGACGTACTCCAACTGCCGGCGAACCTTGCCGACTTGGAGAAGTTGATCCGGGTGGATGCTGCAGAGAACATCAAGCAAGAACGCGTCTCTCGCGTCGGCTTCAACGGTTCGGGCATCTCGCGCTTCAACCGCATTCTCGAACGCCACGATTCGGCACAGGGGATGTACTGGCGCACCTACGACTTCGACGAACCACAAGCGAACCTCGTCGATCGCGTGAACGGCGGGCTGTTGCCGGATCGGCGAAACATCTTCGCGTTCCCGCTCGGACCGGGCGGACTCGCGGAGAACCCGTTCCAGCATGCAGGCGGCGAAGCCATCTTCGCGCTGCCCAACGGTCTGCACGCGTACTACCTCATCAACGCGGTCAACAACAGGCTAGACAAGGGGCCGCTCAACATCGTGAGCGACCCGAAGCGCCCGGACCGAGCCGTCGAGGCCGGTGTGTCGTGTATGTCGTGTCACGTGACCGGGATTCTGCCGAAGGCGGATCAGGTACTCGACCACCTCAACAAGAACCCGAAAGCGTTCAAGCGCGAAGAGGCCGATGTGGTTCGCGCGCTGTACCCCGGCAAGGACGCAGTGCTCAAGTTGATGGAAGAAGACGGCAAGAAGTACGCGACCGCGGTGGCGAAGACCGGTGCGAAGGTGAGCCGCTACGAGGTCGTCAGCACCATCACACAGAAGTACGAAGCCGACGTTGATTTGCTCACCGGCGCGAGCGAAGTCGGGCTGACCGCGGACGAGTTCCGCGCTCGCATCAGTCAGTCGGACACGATGGTGAAACACGTGGGTTCTCTCCGCGCCGGCGGCACCGTCACTCGCCAGCTCTGGTTGCAAGCGTTCGGCGACATCGCGCGCGAACTGCAACTCGGCGGCCTCTATCAGTCCAACCTGAACGGCCCGACCTTGAAGGACAACACCGGCGAACTCGACCCGCTCGAAGCGCGCGGCGACTCCGCGAACCAGTGGGCGTTCACCGCGGACGGACGGAAAGCGATCGTCGCCAGTGGCGACCGCAGCGTGCGATACTACGACGTGGAAGGCCGTCGCGACATCAAGCGGTTCGTGGGCCACACCGCGAGCGTGTGGTCGGTCGCGCTCAGTGCGGATGGCAAGTGGGCCGCGTCGGGCGGGATGGACGGCACCGCTCGCGTGTGGGACTTGACCTCCGGTCTTGAGACCGCGAAGTTTAGCGACCACACCAGCCTCGTGAGCGCGGTCAGTTTCACGCCGAACGGCAAGTGGGTCGTGAGTGGCAGCTTCGACGGCACTGTTGTTTACTGGAAGGTTGCCGACGGCAAGGAAGGCTGGCGTGCGGAGAAACTCGGCCTTGTCACGGCGGTCGCGATGGACCCACAAGGAAAGTTCGTGGCGGTCGCGACTCAGAACTCGCTGGTTCTGCTCAACCTCGCTGACGGCAGTGAACTGAAGCGTTACGGCAAGTTCGCGTCGCCGCTGTCGGCGGTTGCGATTAGCCCGAACGGGAAGTGGATCGCGGCCGGCAACGACCTGGGGACGGTTCGCGTGTGGCTGATGGGCGAAGAGAAAGCGAAGTTCACGTTAACCGGTCACGACGGCGGCGTGCGCAGCGTTGGAGTGAAGGACGGTGGTCGCTGGGTGCTCACTGGGGGCGCAGACCGCACGCTTCGGCTGTGGGACACGTCCACCGCGAAGCAAGACATCCCCATCTTCCGAAAGCACGTCGCGAGCGTGACCGGGGTAGCGTTCCTGGACAACGGCACACAGTCCGTGTCCGGCGACCGCGACCTCACCGTGCTGCCGTGGAAGATCGACAAGTTTTTGGGGGTCGCGCCGGTCGTGCCGAAGGTGGAATCGCCGAAGACGCCTGAGGTGATTCCCTATGCGAAGCCTTGATGGCTTTGCTTCTGGGTGAGCTGCTAACAGTTAACTATTAGCCGCAAGCCGAAGGCGAGCGCGCACCTTCACGTGAAGGTGCGCGCTCGCCTTCGGCTTGCGGCTAACCCAGAACAGCCCTGGCCCTCATTCTTCCTGCTTCAGTCAACTTCAGCGCGTCGCCCGCGCGCACCACCAGGCCGTTACGCTCCGCTCGCGACACCACCGCAGCCACCTCTGCCGGCTTCCACGACAGGTGATTGTGCAGTTCGTCGCAGCGCGATTCTTCCACCTCCTCCAGCGTGCCTTCGTGCTGCATCAGGTGAACCGCGAGCATCAGTTCGTGAAACGCCCGCTTCTGACGAATCCGCTGAATCGCCTGCGCGATCAGGCCGCGACCGGGCGCCACAAGGAACACCACCGCGAACAACAACCCCAGCGCCGCGGCCACCGCGCCGGCGGTTGTGGTGTTCACCGCTGACGCCGCGAACGTGCCCACGAACGCCGCAGCCACACCGAACGCACTCGCTAGCCCGAGCATGATCGCGAGCCGGTCCGTGAGCAGAAACGCCGCGGCAGCCGGCACCACAAAGAACCCCACCACCAATACTGGACCGACCGCGTCGAACGCCGCGACAGCCGTCACCGACACCACCGCCATCAGCGCGTAGTGAATCACCGCGGGGCGGAACCCGAGCGACGACGCCAGCCCCGGATCAAACGTCGTGAGCTTCAACTCCTTGAAGAACACCACCACGAGCAGCACGTTCGCCGCGAGCACGGCGGCCATCACCCACACCGGTGGAATCGCGGTGCCGAACGCTTCCCATCGCGGGTCTCTCGCGGACTCCGGTTGCCCAAGCAACACCTGATCCACGTCGAGGTGAACGTTCTTCACGCTCACGCTCACCATCAGCACGCCGGCCGCGAACAGCGCCGCGAACACCAAACCCAGCGCCGCGTCCGCTTTGACGCGCCCGCTCTTCTCCAACACTTCGACCAGCACCACCGCAAGCAACCCGGCAGCGGCGGCGCCGACCATCAGCCATGGCGAATCCAGATCGCGCACGATGAAGTACGCGAGTACGATCCCGAACAGCAGGACGTGACCGATCGCGTCGCTGGTCATCGCGCTGCGGCGCAACACGAGGAACGCGCCGGGCAGCGCGCACGCTACCGCGACCACCGAGAGCACTAAACAGAGTTCGAGGGTGGAATTCATGACGAAGCGTGATTCGCCACAAGTTGTGGCGGTGCGGTCACGGCAAGTTGATGACAGCCCCCGAGCGGATGTCACCCAGTGGTTGGAAAACGGTTTGGGCAATGTTGTATGTGATCGTGCGGACCGAGCCATCGCCGAGAACGACGTTCACGCCGCTGAGGTGCTGGCTCCCGAACCGCATCGTGTCGGTCACGCCGGGTTGGTCCTTGAGCGGTGGGCTGAACGTGTTCCGGCACACGTCGTTGTTCAGCCCTGTGAACATGCACTCGTTGTCACCGGGGTCCGCCCCGTTGGTGTAGTTGCTCGCGTTCAGGTACTTCTCCCCGAGCATCACCTGGTTGCTGGACCCCTTGGTAATGTCGGTCAGCCGCACCTGGCTCCGGGTGTAGCAGATGCCGTTGAAGTTGGTGCTGTTCGTCGCGGCGTGGTTCGCCCAATAGGCGTCTGGGTCCCCCTCCGCCAACGTGTTCGGTCCACCGAACACCTCGTTGACGTTGTTCGACGACACGCACGCGGCGTAGTCGGTCCGGCCGTACACGGTAGAAGGGTCGGCGTTGTTGTACGGGAGCGTGCCGGAATACGGAACGGACTGACGGCGGCTCGGGCAGATGAAAAAGGCGACGGCGGTCGAGTTCCGGGCCGCGAACGCGGTCAGTTGGGCTGGACGCGCCTGGCCCTTTCCCATGTCGCGCAGCGGCGATTGCTCGACGTACGGCAGGAGGCTGAACACCCACCCGCCGGGTTGTTCCTTGCCGCTCCCGCGGTCTGCCTCCCCGGTCCAAAGCCACCCCCACCCGGCGGACGGGAACGAGCTGGTCGTGTCGTGGCAGTTGTGCATCCCCAGGCCCAGTTGCTTGAGGTTGTTGGTGCAGCGCATCCGCCCCGCGGCCTCGCGCACCTTCTGTACGGCGGGGAGAAGCAACCCGATGAGGATCGCGATAATCGCGATCACCACCAGTAACTCAATCAGCGTGAACCCCCGGCTCCGGTGGGGGCGCCACAGAACAGACGGTACGAACATCAGAGACTCCCTCGCAAATGAGGAACGGAGATAGAAAATGACCCGGTGGTCCGAATGTCGGACTACCGGGATGACAGCGCGAACGAAATCCGGTTGCCCCCCCGGCTACCGAACGCTTCGGCCCCGAGGGTGGTTGTGGTGTTGTACCGAGCCGGGAGTTCCTTCCCGTCGCCCCGGGTCACCTTCACCTTGTAGAACCCAGGTTGAAGGCCCGGCTGCTCCTGCCCACCGATCGTGAACTTCAGAACGGTTCCATCGGCCTGGGTCTTCCCAGTCGCCTCCTGAATCGTCCCGCCCATGAACGCCTCCGGGACGAACTGCACGGTCGCGTTGGCCAGTGGCGCGTTGTCCAGTGTGACCGACACGGGGACGGAAATTAGACCGGCATTTGCCGGGGCGTATTCCTCGAACCGGGCTTGCAACTCAGCCTTCGCGACCTTCTTGTCCCGGTTCGTGTCAACCCCGGCGAGCACCCCCCTGAGGGCCGGGAACGCATCGAATTCCGACCCTTCGATGAAACCGTTCTTGTCCCGGTCGTACTCGGCGAACGCCGCGGACGCCATGGCAGTCGCATCGAATGGTGGCGGAGGTGGGATTTCGGGAGGTGACGGACTTCCGCACCCAGCCACGAGGATCAGACCCGTAACAACCGTGAGAAGGAGTACGCGCATGGAAAGTATTGGGGCTTGTACCTTCGACGAAGATTAGAGCGTAAGCATGATTTTAGCTTGGCCTGAGCCGAGTTCCTACAGATTCTTCACGAGTTCGGGCCGGTCCACCGACACCGACACCGTTAACCCGGTTGCCCGGCGTGTGGAACCGGCCTCGCGGTGCGGCGCAGCGTCCACACCCAACCGCGAGCGGTGCCGAAGACGAGCGACAGCAACACAAGCGCGGTGGCACACAGCACGATGGTCGGGCCGGTCGGAACCGAGCCGGCCTTCGGGAACTGATAACTCGCCAGGTGGCTCGCGACCGTGCCGCTCACGCCCGCGAGCGCCCCGAACACACCCGCGAGTAGCACCACACGCCCGAGTCGGTCGGTCCACTGCCGGGCCGCGACACACGGCGCGATCAGCAGCGCCGTCATTAACACGACGCCCACCGCCTTCAGCCCGATCACCACCGCGACGACCGTGAGCGTGGTGAGCAAGAGATCCAACGTGCGCACCGGAAAGCCCAGACTCGACGCGAACGCCGGGTCGAAACTCACCACCTTGAACTGCTTCCAGAGGAGCAACATTACGAGCAGCGCAAGCACCCCGAACCCGCCGATCACCCACAGGTCCGGCACGCCGATCAGCGCGGCCTGACCGAACAGGTAGCGTCCCAGTGGCGTGAGCGCCGCGCCGGGCACGTTCTTGTCGATGTAAACGAACAGCACGAGACCCAACCCGAAGAAGACCGCCAGGACGCCCGCGAGCGCGGAGTCGAACGGCACCCGCGAGCGGCGAGTGATGTGCGCGACGATCAGCATCGCGAGCCACCCGGCCACGGCGCCGCCGAGAACCAGTGCGAGCGGTGCGCGTCCGCCCAGCAGGAACGCCGCCGCGACACCGGGCAGCGCCGCGTGCGCGACCGCGTCGCCCTGAAGGCTCTGCCGGCGCAGCACCGCGAACGAACCAACGGCGCCCGCGACGAGACCCAACGCGGCCGTACCCGCCGCCGGTACCCACAGAGCCGACGTGTTCAGTTGCGATAGGAGGTCGCCGATCGTCATGGCGTCGCGGTCGGTTGTGTTGGCGGCGGCGGGGTGGGTTCCTCGCCGAGACGCCGCAGGTATTCAGGTTCCCACGATTCCTGTTCGTCTACCGGTTCCACGTGAATCGTCACCGCCACTTCCGGCATCGCGGCTTCGAGTGCGGCTTCGAGATTTGTCGCGAGTCGGTGCCCTTCGCGCACGGAGACATCGCCGTCCACGAGCAGGTGGAACTCGACGAACCGGCGTGCCCCAGACAGGCGCGTGCGGAGCATGTGGAACGTCGCGCCTTCGGGGAGGTTCGCGGAGATCACGTCGCGGATGCGCTCGCGATCTTCGAGGGGAATCGCGTGATCCATCAAGCCGTCGAAGGAACGTCGAATCAGCCCCGACCCGGTCCAGGTGATGTGCAGTCCCATCATGATCGCGAGCAGCGAATCGAAGAACGTGAACTCGGTCGCGTACACCAGCGCAAGCCCGACCAATACGCCGACGGAAGTCCATACGTCGGCCATGAGGTGCTGCCCGTCGGCTTCCATCACGATGGACTTGTGTATGCGACCGTGGTGCAACAGAACGCGTGCGACCGCGAAGTTGACGACCGACGCAGCCAGCGCCAGACCGCTGCCGAGTTCGATCGCCTGAAGCGGTTCCGGGAAGAGCAGTCGGCAGATGCCGTAACCCACGGCCCCGAGGCCAGCGACGACGATCAGCACGCCTTCGAGACCGCTCGACAGGAACTCAATCTTCTCGTGGCCGTAGGTGTGCGACGGGTCGGCGGGCCGGGACGCGTACCACAGCGCGAAGTACGCGGTGACCGCGGCGAGCAGGTTCACGACGGATTCGAGCGCGTCGGTGAGCAACCCGACGGACCCGGTCAGCGCGTAGGCCGTGCCCTTCATCCCGATGGTGACGAGCGCGGCGACGATCGAGAGCGCCACCGGCCAGCGCAGCCGCGCGAGGGGTTCCATTTCTTCCAGTCTCGGGTCGTCAAGTCTCAAGTCCCAAGTCGAAGACACCAACAGTGTATGTCTTCGACTTGGGACTTGCGGACTTGAGACTTCTCCTACTTACGCCCAGTCAGTTCGGCGATGCGTTTCTCGGCTTGCTTGATGTGGTCGGGGTTGGTGTCGTGTTCGACCACGGCGCGGTACAGTTCGATCGCCTTCGCGCGCTCGTTCAGTTGGCGATCGTAGAGTACCCCGGCGCGGAGCCTCGCATCGGTGCGCGACCCCTTCACCCACTGGAACGAACGCTCGAAGTATTTCGCGGCGCGGTCGTACTGCTTGTACGCGCGGCCCTCGTAGATGTCGCCGAGTTGGTATGCCACGTCGCCGATCTTGTCCGAGTTCGGGTACTTCTCCAACACCTCGCGGAGCAGCAGTTCCGAGCGCCGCATGTTCAGAATGTAGTCGTCGCCGAGACCCTTTCCCTTGTACTCCATCGCGGCCTTGTACAGTTCGTTCGCCTCGCGCACGTTGACGCGGGCTTCGAGCGTGGACGGCGGCACGTCCTTCACGTCGAGGTTGTACGACGGCTTCCACAGGAGGTGGTAGGCCATCAGTTCGCGCTCGACCCACGCGAGCCGCTGCTTCTCGCCGGTCTTGGCGTAGTGTTCGTGGAGCGCCTTGAGGCTGTTTTCGTATTCCTTGCGGGCCGCGAGTGTGCGCTCGACGAGTTGCACGTCGGTGGCGGTTGAGGGTGGAGTGTTGTCACCGGGCGGAAGCGGTGCCGTCTTGCCCGGTTCGGTCAGCGGTTTGCTCGGCTGCGCGGCCACGGACCACGCAACCGCCCCAACACCGGCCAACCCGAGGAGCAGCATTCGCATATTCGGAATCCCCCTATTGACGAGCGGGGGCGTAAGCCCCCTGTTGTGCGGTTGACAATACAAACAGGGGCTTACGCCCCCCGCTCGCCAATACGAGAGGCTTCAACTCTTGGGGTCGCCCCCCTTCAACGGCTCGTGTGCCCCCGACCCACCCTTCGCGTCCGGCCCACCAGACGAGTTCGGCGTGGTGGCGCCAGAATATGGCGTGTGCGACCCGCTCGACCGTTGGTCGGGGCGACCGAAAATCATCCGGCCCGCAGGCGTTTGCAGCACGCTCGTGACCACAATCCCGATGTCCTGCCCGATCAGCCCCCGACCCTGTTCGACCACCACCATCGTGCCGTCGTCGAGATACCCGACGCCTTGCCCCATCTGGTCCCCGGCCTTCACGACCTTCACCTGCATGGACTCGCCGGGGATCGCCACCGTCTTCAGCGCGTTCGCCAACTCGTTCAGGTTGATGACATCGACGCCTTGCAACTGCGCGATCTTGTTCAGGTTGAAGTCGTTGGTGACGACGCGGGCGTTGAGTGCCTTCGCGAGAATCACCAGTCGCTCATCGACCCGGACCCGCTCGCCGGTGCGCAACTCCACGACGTTCCCGTCGTGCATCTGCAGGTCGATCTTCGGGTTGGTTTGGAGCCTCTTCAGAACGTCCAACCCGCGACGCCCGCGGTTGCGTTTCAGTTTGTCCGAACTGTCCGCGATGGCCTGAAGTTCCTGCAACACGAACCGCGGCACGATGAGCATCGTGTCGATCAGTTGAGTATCGCACACGTCGGCGATGCGGCCATCAATGATTACGCTCGTGTCGAGCACAAGGGGCTTCCCGCCCTTCACCTGTTTGGAAAACTCGACATAAGGGATAATGAAGCGAAACTCGTCCTTCGTCTGCACAAGCGTTGAAATCGTCACATAACAACAGATCACGGTAATCAGCACGCGGCCCAGGGTGACGACCTGCGGCTTCCCGAACACGTTTTGCATGAGCGGTTCGAGAACCAGCGAGAACAGGTAGCCGAGCAACAATCCGAGGAGCAACCCGAAGTACAGCGCGGAGATAGTGGTAATGCGCTTTTGCTTCTCGCGCACGTCCGTCACGAACACGACCCCGCCGATCAGGAGGATGCCGAGCGGGGCGAAGATCATCCCCGCCACGTCCTCCGTTCCCACGAAGAAACTGACGGAGATGATCGCCATCCCGATCAGGAGCACGGCATAGGCAACGCGTAACAGCGTGAGCAGCATTGGGAACCTCGTGTTTGGTGTTTGGTGTTTAGTGTTTGGTGTTTCGGAACGCCCGGTTGCGAACGCGCCCGGCGCGCCGAAGCATCAAAACACGAAACACGAAACACGAAACACACTCGATTCTACAGTTCGATGGACGGCAAAAACAGGCGCCGGTACTCCAGTTGGGCGAACCGGTCGGTCATGCCCGCTAGGTAGTCGCCGACGACGCGCTCCAGACAGTCGAGCCGGGTGCGGGCCGCGGTGACCCACCCCGGCGGCGGCGCGCCGATGATCGCGTCGGCCCCGGTCCACCGGCGCAGGTGTTTTTCGGGCAAGAGCGCCGGGGATCGCGCGTACTCCGCGAACAGCGCCTGAAGAATGCGCTTCCCGTTCGCGGTCATCCGCAGTACGCGATGGTGTTTGTACACACGCTCGTGCAGGAACCGCTCCAGACCGGCTTTCAGGCGGCGCACTTCAGGGGTGAACCCAACGAGCGTCTTGCTTGTGGAACGAACGTCTTCGACCGATCTTACGTTAGCGCCCGCGATCCGGTTCGCGGTCTCGTCGAGTAGATCGGCGACCTGCCACGAGAGCAGTTCGCGCACGACCGCGACCCGCAACGGACCGTCCGACAATCCCGGCGTGTGCGAGTGAACCCGCTCCGTGGCCCGCGTCCAGAACTCGACCCGGCGCAGTTCGTCCATCGTGATGAAGCCCAGGCCGAGCGCGTCGTCGGTGTCGTGTGTGTCGTAGGCGATGGAATCGACCACGTCCGCGATCTGCGCTTCGAGGAGCGGACCACCACAATCGCGGAACTCGCTGCACCCCGGCGCGTCGGTGCGCCCGCAGTGCTGGACGAACGCTTCACGCACTTCAAACGACAAATTTAGGCCCGGGAACTGCGGGTAGCGCTCTTCCAGTTCATCGACGCGGCGGAGACCGAAAAGGTTGTGGTTGAAGCCGCCGTGCGGCTTCAGACACTCGTCGAGTGCGTCCTCGCCGGCGTGGCCGAAGGGCGGGTGGCCGATGTCGTGCGCGAGCGCGATGGCTTCCGCCAAATCTTCATTCAACCGCAACCGCCGGGCAACGGTGCGCGCGAGTTGTGTGACTTCGAGCGTGTGCGTGAGCCTGGTGCGGTGGTGGTCGTTCACGCTGGCGACGAGGACTTGCGTCTTGCCGGTCATGCGGCGGAACGCGGTGCAGTGAACGATGCGCTCGCGGTCGCGCTGGTAGAGCGAGCGAAACGGGTGATCGTTTTCGGGGTGTCGGCGCCCGCGACTGGCGCGCGAGGGCATCGCGTAGGGCGCGAGCCACCCGTCCTCGAACGCGAGCCAGGCGTCGGTGGTGATGGGAGAAGACATCGCCCCAGGATATCACACGCGCCGGCCAACGGGTAGCGGCGGGTTCGGATGCCGTTGGTTGGCTCCCACCCCTCACTCGGTCACTCCGCAGGCTTTGGTTTCGGACCAAGCAGGCGCGCGAGCACGGCACCGACTCCCACCGCGGACAGCACGCACCCGGACCCCGCGACGAGCATGATCCAGTCGCGACGGTCCGGCTGCCACAGCGGGCGAGGCGGCGGGGTCGGTGCCTGCAACACCACGGGTGCCGGCGGCATCGGCTCCGCCACGAGTTCGACATCGACTTCTTCGACGACCGGAGCCGGGCGTGGGACCGGAGCCGGGCGCGGCGCGGCGGGTTTCGTCGGGAGCGGCCCAGTGGTGCTTTTGAGCGCGGGCGAGATTGCGATCCCGGGCTTGGGCGCAGGCGGCTTGGGCGCGGGCGCAGGAGCCGGCACTGGCGGCTTCGCGGTCTTCGGGAGCAGTTCCTTTGGCGTCTCCATCTGCGATTCGCTTTCCAGCCAGTCCTTGTACGCAGGCACCAGTTTCGAGGGCGATGCCGGGGCGCCGCCGCTCTCGAACGGCTTGAGCGCGTCGGCCGCTTCAAGGGGTGACTGGAACCGCTCGTCGGGCGACTTCGCCAGAAACCGGTTCAACACCTGTTGGAACCCGGTCGGCACGTCGAGCGCGAACGAACTCAGCGGTGCGGCCGGCTCGGTGGCGTGCCTGAGCATCTGCGCCATGATGTTCGTTTCGTGGAACGGGGTTCGCCCCGCGACGCAGTGGTACAGCACGCACCCGACGCTGTAGATGTCCGCCCGGATGTCGGCCGATCGTGCGTCCTTCGCCTGTTCCGGCGCGAGGTAATCGGGCGTGCCCAGGACCGAACCCTCCTGCGTGAGCGGTGTCTCAATCTGTCCTTCCGGCGCGTCGTCATCGAAGAGTTCGCGCCCGAGACCCACATCGACGATCTTCACGGTCGCGTCCCAGGTGGCGTCCGGCTTACCCGTAGCCAGGACGGGCATGAGCATGATGTTCGCGGGTTTCAGATCGCGGTGAACCATGCGGCGGTCGTGCAGGTGCTGAAGCCCGTCGAGCACCTGTCGCACCAGCCGAACGGCCTCGGCCCACGGTAACTGTTTGCGGCGTTCCAGCACGTCGGCGAGCGTCTCGCCCTCCAGGAACTCCATCACGATGAAGTGAACGCCGCCGCTGTCGCCGACCTGATACGCACGCACCACGTTGGGGTGATCGAGTTGCGTGAGCAGCCGAGCCTCGCGCTGGAACCGTCCCAAGATGTGCTGGTTCTTGGCCCGCGACGCGGGGAGAATTTTGAGTGCGACCAATTGACCGAACGTGTGAACGGCTTTGTACACGCCGCCCATCTGCCCCTTGCCGATGCGGTCGAGGATCTTGTACCCGGCCAGGAAGAAGCCGTCGGCGCGTCCACGCTGGACGAGCATCGCCTGGTACTCGGTGAGGCACTTGCGCGCGACCAGGAACCGGCGGAACGAGTCCACGCGGTCGTCCGTGCCGGGACGCTCTTCCTTCCACTGGCGGTACTGTGACTCCACCTCCTCCGCCAGGAGCAATTTGCTCTTCGCCAGGAGCGTGCAGTACTCGCGAGCGGTCGTGGCGGGAGTAGCCATACGAGTGAGGAGCCAGGAGTGAGGAGACAGAGGACTGAGACCAGAGGACTGAGACCAGAGGACAGAAGACAGTTCGTTTAGCGTAGACCCCGGAGGGGTCGTTAGCGCGGGCGCCCATCGGGTTGCGTCAGGAGTTTCAGTCCGGTGCGGGCCAGTTTCACCCACCGCTCTTCGCCCGGCTCCGCGCCGAACGTGGTCACGACGCCTTCCCATGCTGCCCGCGCTTGCACCGGGTCGCCGTCCTGCACGAACCGCAGCCCGCGGAAGTAGGCGCGCTCGGCGTCGGTCCGCAAGTCGGGCTTCGCGCTATCGGTGATCACGCGCCGCAACTCCCGCCGATCCTTCACGCTCCGTCTCGCGCGCGAGACCTCGTCCTTATACTGGTTTGGGTACTTCCGCGCAAGCGGTTCGAGGTACTTCTCCGCCGCGTCCCAGTCGTCCTGGTTGTCCGACGCGACCAGCGGTTCCGCCGCCGCGTACAACTCGTCGGCGGACGGACCGGGCCACGCGAACGGCAGAATCAGCGCCGCGAGTACCACCAGGAACAGCGGGATCACCACGAGCGGGCGATTGAGCAGTGGGCGGGTCTCCGGTGGGGGCGAGTCGGTCCCTTCGCCCTCACCGCCGAGTGCGGCGGGCAGCGCTGGCAACTCCGCGGTGTCGGGCGTGAGCTTCGCGGGCCAGGTTAGTTTTTCGCCCTTACGCTCCAACTTCCCACGAATGCGTTCCAGTTCTTCGAGGAGAACGGCCGCGGTCCCCGGTCGGCGCGCCGGGTTCTTGTCCAACAGCGTGCAAATGAACTCGTCTACCTCCGGCGGAAGGTCGTTGACGAGCATCGCCGGGCGTTCGGGGAGCGTGTAGCACTGCTTGTGTATCAGCTCGACCACGGACCCGGCCGCGAACGGTGGGCGCCCTGTGACGAGAGTATAGAGTACGCCGCCGAGCGAGTACAAATCGCTCCGGCGCGTGAGCGATTTTCCGCTCGCGGCCTCCGGCGGAAAGTACGCGGACGAACCGATCGCGGGGCTATGGTTCGGCGGCGGCGGGAACACCTTCGCGACCCCGAACGCGAGCACCTTGAGCGTGCCGTCGGGCGTGAGAACGAGGTGCGCGGGCTTGAGGTCGCGATGAAGGACGTTGCGGTTGTGTGCGTGTTTGAGGGCACGAGCGGCCTGGACCGCGACGCTGAGCGCCTCGCGCCACGGGAGGCGCCCCGCTTCGAGGCGCTTCGCGCAGTCGGTGCCGTCGATGAACTCCGAGACGACGAACGCCAACCCGCCGTGCGTGCCGCAGTCGAGTGACTTCGCGATGTTCGCGTGATCGAGCCGCTGGAGCGGAAGCAACTCCGCCGCGAGTCGCTGAACCGCGGCTGGGTCGCGCACCTCGGTGAACACTTTGACCGCGGCGAGGCGGTCTGGGTCGTCGAAGCCGCGCGCGCGATAGACCACGCCGAGCGCACCACGCCCGATTTCCGATTCGACGTACCAGTTGCCGACCCGCGCGCCGATCATGGGAGTAGTATAGAAGAGACCTAACCCCCAACCCCCTTCCCTGAAGGGAAGGGGGAGACAGACAAAGCCCCTCCCTATCTTAGGGGGGGGTTGGGGAGGGGTTCTTTGCCGACCGCACTTCTACTCATCGCGCACGGGAGCCGGCGTGCGGAAGCGAACGCCGACCTGGAGTTCATCGCCGCCGCGCTGCGCGAGCGCGGTCGCTACCCCGTCGTGCGCGTGTCGTACCTGGAGCTGGCCGAACCGAACATCGAAGCCGGTGGCGCGCAGTGCGTCGAAGCCGGTGCGACGGACGTAATTTTGCTCCCGTATTTCCTTTCGCCCGGCGTTCACGTCGTCGAAGACCTGACCGCCACGCGCGACAAGTTGAGTGCGCGATTCCCCGGCGTGCGGTTCGTGCTCGCGGAACCGCTCGGCCGGCACCCGCTGTTGGTCGATGTGGTGGAACAGCGCGCGGGCGAAGTGACGCGAACCTTCGGACCGCACGCGAACGAGTGAGCCGCACGCGGTTACGGCAACAGCAGCGCGAGAGCGTACACCTCTTCGATGTCCAGTACTGTGCCGTTCGACTCGAACAGTTTGTTGATCGCGGCGCGGTGAACCTTCATCTTGGTACCGCCGACGCCGAGCGCGCCGTAGCAGATGTGACCGTCGCGGTCGGCGCCCTTGTCGTTGAGTTCGACGCCCTCGATGCCCGCCGGTGGCACGCCATTCAGGTCAATCGCGGCCTTCAACGCTTTGCACGCGAGGCGGATTTTCTTCGGCAGCAGCACCGCGCCCGCGGCGCCCGCGGCGACCACCAAGTTGCGCCCGTCGATCGCGGCTGGAGCGTCGGAACTGGAAGCAACGCTCACGGCCTGAATGTCCGCACCGGGAACGTGCGTGCGGATCGCAGCGCACACCGCTTCGGCGCGCTCCTTCTGCCGCGAGCCGAGCCTGACGTTGCCACCCGCCCGCGCGAGCAGGCGCGCGACGCGCTGCCCGACCGGACCGGTGCCGCCGAGGATGAGCGACTTTGTTTTGCTCAGATCGAGGTGCCGGCCCGCGGCGCGAACGGCCGCTGCCGCAGTCGTGTTCGCCCCGTTGGAATCGAGCATCAGCGACACGCTCAAACCGTACTGCGGGATGAGGTGTTTGCGCACTTCCGCGACGACCGCTTCGCCAAGTGTCACGTCCGAGCCGCCAATAAAGATCGCGGTGCGTGCGAGGTCTTTGCCGCCGCGCGTGAAGATGCACCCGTGAACCAGTGGCATCACGTTCTGCGGCGTGACCCCGCCGTAGCTAAAGATGTGCTGCACGCCGGCGTCCACCGCGACGACGCGGTCGAACACGCTCGGCAGCGGGTCGGTGTCGAGTTGAACGAGGATCGTTGCTTTCTCGGCCATGTGTGGTGCGAATTGGGGTGAGGCGATTCCCGTTTTAGCGCCGGACCCGAAGAGGCCGCAGTCGCCCCAGCGGGGCGACCGCTAAACCGCCAATGACCAAGACTACTTGGGGCTGTACGGGTGCTTGGTACTCTTCTTGGCGATGATCTCATCGATCTTCGGCGTGCCAGCCATCGCGCACCTGATGGCCATCTTGGTAGCCTCGTAGTTGTAGTCGTAGATCTTGGTGTCGTCGGCTGCTTGCCAGTGGATGAACACACCGCAGACAATCACGTAGTCTTCGGCCTTGTCCTTCGGGATGACGCCTTCGGCCACGCTGTCCACGACGGCACGGGCAACAGCCGACTGAGCCGGGCCGAACATCTGGACGGCCTGCTTCGCGCCCTTGATGGTGACCTTCGTAATCATCACTGTGGCCGGCTTACAGATGAGGTTCGGTGCGACGACCGCCAACAGACTGGAGTGGCCCGCGCTCTGGTTGGCCAGCGCGTTGGCGAACGCGACACCGACCGGACCGGTCTTGTCGCCGATCAGCAGGTCGATGTGCGCGATTTCGTTGCCGTCGCCGAATAGACCTTCGCCGATGAACATGGACATGGGACGCCTCGGGGTTGGGAGGGTGTAACTCGTGGACCGACCGCGTAGATGGTAGCGGGGCGGCGCGCGAAGGCAACAACCAACGGAAAGAAACCGCGTCGCCGCGGAACGCTTACGCGATCACGTCGCGGATGGGTTGACCCCACGGGCAGAGCGTGAAGGGACGCGCGAGTCGGTCGCGCAATTCCAGGTCGTGCGGCACACCGAGGCATTCGTAGATCGTTGCGATCACGTCCGCCGGCGTCACCGGGTTGCGGCTCGGCTTCCCGCCGATCTTGTCGCTCGCGCCGTGAACGTACCCGCCCTTCACCCCGCCACCGGCCAGTACCAGTGAGTAGCAGAAGTTCCAGTGATCGCGCCCGGCGCCGTTCGTGTTGATCTTCGGCGTGCGCCCGAAGTCGCCAACGACCACCACCAGCGTGCGTTCCAACATGCCGCGCGCGTCGAGGTCGTCGAGCAGCGCGGAGTACGCCGAATCGAGTTGCGGGAGCAGTTCGCCCTTGAGCTTCTTGAAGTTGTTGCCGTGTGTGTCCCAGGTGGCGTTCGCGTCCGGTGCCCACGACACGCACGCGACCCGCGTTCCGGCTTCGATCAAGCGGCGCGACAGCAGCACGCTCTGACCGTAGATGTTGCGGCCGTAGGCGTCGCGGAGCTTCGCAGGCTCGCGGTCGATGCGGACGGCGTCGCGCATCGCGGGCGCCGTGAGTAGATCGTAAGCCTTCGCGCGGATGCCTTCGAGGTCGTCGGCTTCGGAAGACGCTCGCCTTCGGCTTGCGGCTAACTTCGATTCGAGTTGCCTGCGCGCGTCGAAGCGTGAGGGGTCGATGTCCGGCCCGAGTGTGAGTTCGGGGAGCGCAAAGTCGGCCGCGTTCGGGTCGCGAAGGATGATGAGCGGGTCGCGCGGTTTGCCCAACCACCCGCCGAAGAACCCCGGTTGCGGCGGACCACCGGCGCCTTCCTTCGTGATGTACGGCATCAGCACGTGCGGCGGAACCGCGGTCGCGGGCGGGCGCTGCATTCCCACAACCGAGCCGATGCACGGGTAGTCGTCCGGGCGCGCCCCGCCGCCGATCTCGCCACGATCGTGGCCCGTGAGAGCGCAGTACACGGCCGCCGCGTGCGCGTTGTTGACGCTATGGTGCGCCGAGCGGATGACCGTGGAGCGGTGCATCTGGCTCGCGAACTTCGGCAAGTGTTCACCGAACAGCACACCGGGCACGCTGGTCTGAATCGTCTTGAACTCGCCTCGGACCTCCGGCGGCGCATCGGGCTTCGGATCCCACATGTCGAGGTGACTCGGCCCGCCGTCGAGGAAGATCACGATGCACGCGTCCGCGCTGGCCGACGTGCTGGAACGCGACTCCTTCGCCTGGAGCAGTTGCGGAAGCGAAAGGCCGAGGTACGACGCAGCCCCAGCCTGGATCATCTGGCGCCGCGAGATTCGCGGACCAGGGCAAGGAGTTAGCATGTGAAGAACCTGGCAGGTTGGAGTTCGGCGGGTGAACTGATTGTGCGGGAAGCGGTCGCGGAACGCAAGCGATTCACGCGGCGTGCCAGACCTGCCAGCATCGAGTGCACCGGACACCGTTTGCGAGCCACGCGGCGCGGTTTATGCGATCTGCACCTCGGCCGGTTGCAGCACGAACTCGTCGGCGCCTTCGGCCGGGGTCGCGAGCTTCATCTCTTTCACGCGCCAGCCAGGGTGTTGGATCGCGCCCTTGAACGGCGGTTCTCCGGTCACGTTGCCCACCACGCGAATCGCGGACGGATCGAACCCCTTCGGCACCGTTACTTGCTCGTCTTCGTTGCCCGGCAGGATCGGTTCCAGCACCAAGTGCTGCTTCAGCGCTGTTTGTGCCTTCTTGTGAACTTCGCGAACCGCCTGACCGATCTGCTCGTCGCTCGCGCCCTGAATGTCTTCGAGTAGGAAGTCCACCAACCGCGACTCCGCTTGAAGAAGCGCGAGCATCCGAAGCGGTGCGCCGCTCGGCTTCACCGGCTTCGGCGGTTCGACCGGCTTGAGTTCCGCACCCGCGAGAACCGCTTGCAACTTCGCCGCGAACGCCGCGTCCTGGCTCGCCTTCCCCGCGAGCGCCATTCCCTCAAACGCCTTTCCCAAACTGCCCGCGCGCGCGATCGCTAGGCCCAACGCGGCGATGAACCCGACCGGCACGCCGATCGCCAACCCGATCACAATTTCCATGTGGAAGCTCCGTTTGCAGTTCAACCCGAATCGCGGCTGTTATACGGATGGGCGAGTTAGGCGAACTGCGTTGCGACCACCGATTATCGGGTCCGCGAAGCGAAACCGTCGGTCGCGCGGCACTGGCAGATGGTAGCGGTGGCCGTAAAATGCCCAGATGATTTGATCGTGCCGTTGGTGCCGGAGACGAGGGACAGAAGACATGCGCCGTTCCGTGCGCGGACGCGTCGTGCTAATTACCGGGGCTTCGCGGGGCATCGGTCGGCGCGCCGCGGAACGGCTCGCGAAAACCGGCGCAATCTTGGCCCTCACCGCGCGATCGGCCGACGATCTGACGAAGCTCGTTACCGACTTGAAGGTGCGCGGGGCAGAGGCGGAAGCGTTCCCCGGCGACCTCACGAAGCCGGACGACCGCGAGAGCATCGTTTCCGGTGTGGTGGCCCGGTTCGGCCGACTCGACGTGCTGATCAACTGCGCCGGCGTGTGCAGTTTCGGGGAGTTCAGCACATCGAGCGAAGAGATCGCGCGGAAGGTGCTGGAGGTGAACTTCTTCGCGCCGGTTGAAATGATCCGGCTGATCGCGCCGCACCTGGCGCGCAGTTACGAGACCGCGCGAGACGGCTGGCGCCCGGCGGTGGTGAACGTCGCGAGCATCTGCGGTCGGTGGGGCATCCCGTCGATGTCCGAACACTGCGCGAGCAAGCACGCGTTCGTCGGCATGACAGAGGCGCTGCGGTCCGAGTTCGAGCGGTTCGGGATCGACGTGTTGCTGGTGTTACCTGGGCTTGTGCGGAGCGACGATTTACAGAAACATCTGCTCCGTAACGAAGGGAAGATCCATCTAAACTTCGCGGGCGCACAGCCGTCGGACGAGGTCGCGGACGCGGTGGTGCGAAGCCTGCTGACGAATCGCGTGGAAGCGGCGGTCGGGTTCGCGTCGTGGTGGGTGTGGTTCGGCAAGCGGATGTTCCCGCGTGGCGTGCGGTTCTTCATGCAGCGCAAAGTGTGGAAGTACGCGCGGCGCGAGAAGGCGAGCGCCCGTGCGTAGTGCGAGGTAGGTTTAGCGTCGGCCCCGCAGGGGACACGCTTCGTAACAGGCTCCTCCGGGGCCGACGCTAAACCTCTTCTGGTTGAAGGCAAAAGGACGTTTTGCATGTGTGGGATCGCGGGGATGTTCGACCTGAGCGGCCAGCGGCCGGCACCCATTGGTGTCGTGCCCGCGATGGCTCGGGCCATCTTCCACCGAGGACCGGACGAAGACGGTTACCTCGAACGACCTGGCTTACATCTGGCGAATCGCCGGCTGTCGATCGTTGGACTCGCGGACGGACAGCAGCCCATCGCGAACGAAGACAAGAGCGTCTGGACCGTCTTCAACGGCGAGTTCTTCGACTACAAGGAAAAGCGCGCGGCGCTCGAATCGAAGGGACACGTCTTCCGCACGCAGACCGACACCGAACTCATTCCGCACACGTGGGAAGATCACGGTGCCGGAATGCTCGAACATCTCAAAGGGCAGTTCGCGATCTGCGTGTGGGATAGCCGAACGAATGAGGTGTTGCTCGCACGCGACCGCAGCGGCATCTGCCCGCTGTTCTACACGGTCGTGAAGCACGACGGTTCCAACTGGTTGATGTTCGCGTCCGAGATGAAGGCGCTGTTCGCGTCCGGTCTCGTCGAACGCAAAGCGGACATGCAGGGACTGAACCACGTCTTCACGTTCCTGGCGATGCCCGGGCCGACCACGGTTTTCCAGGGAATCAAGAGCATTGCACCTGGGCGGTATCTGCATTTCAAACTCGGGCAGACTACCGCGGAACAGGCGACGACGCAAAAGACCTACTGGCAGATCACGTACCCGGACCACGGGCACGAAGATTACGGACACGACGAGAAGAAGATCGTTGACGGCTTCGAGGAAGTGCTGTTCAACGCGGTCAAACGCCGGGTGTGGGCCGATGTGCCGGTCGTGTCGTACCTCAGCGGTGGCGTCGATTCGAGTCTCGTCGTCGCGATGGCGAACAAGGTAATGGGCCGACCCATCCCCACGTTCACGATCTCCATCACCGACAAGAAGCTCAACGAGAAATCCGAAGCGCTGCAGGTCGCGAAGCATCTCGGCTGCGAGCCGGTCGTGGTCGATTGCGGACACGACGAGATCCGCACCGGCTACCCGGAGTTGATCGGTGCGGCCGAGTTCCCCGTTATCGACACGTCATGTCTGGGGCTTCTGCACCTCGCGCGCTCGGTCCACCAGAGCGGCTACAAGGTCGCGCTCACCGGCGAAGGCGCGGACGAGTGGCTCGCAGGGTACTCGTGGTTCAAGATTCGCAAACTCGTGGGCTGGATGGATAAGATTCCCGGCGTGCCGCTCGGCTACGCCGTTCGCCAGTTCTTCCAGATCGTCAACGGCCAACCGCGATTCTCCTACGCCTCGTATCGGAACACGCAGCGGCACATGGGCGGGTCGAACGGCTGGTTCGACATGTACGGCCTCGTCAGCACGAACAAACTGCGGTTCTTCACCGGCGCGGCGCGCGAAGCGGTCCTCGGGCGGTCCGCGTTTGACGACCTTGATATCTCCCCGGACCTGTACCGGTGGCACCCGTTCAACCGGCAGATGTACTTTGGCGGGCGCGTCATGCTCCCCGGCCACCTGCTCGCGAGCAAGGGCGACCGCATCGCGATGCACTCGTCCGTTGAAACCAGATACGCCTTCCTCGACGAAGATGTGATTGCGTACATGTCGAAGATCCACCCGCGCTGGAAGCTCCGCGGCGTGACGAACGATAAGTACATCGAGCGCAAGGTAGCCGAGCGCTGGCTGCCGAAAGAGATCGCGTGGCGGAAGAAGAAGATGTTCCGCGCCCCAATGGACAGTTGGGCGACGGTTAGCCGCGAGCCGAAGGCGAGCGCCGGTCAAACGTGGATCGACCAAGTGCTCTCGTCGGACTCGATCCGCAAGGCCGGATACTTCGACCCGTGCGCGGTCGAGACAGCCCGACAGAAACTCGCGCGGCCCGGCGGCGGGCTTTCACGCACCAGCATCGAAATGGGCCTCACCGGTGTACTGGCCACGCAGTTGTGGCACCACCTTTATTTGGACAACTCGCTGTGCGAGTTGAAATCCGAAATCCAAAAATCGAAACACGAAACATAGAGCCGGGGCGTTAGAGTCGTGACCGTCGCGGGGTGTGTTCTTTCGGATTTCGTTCTTTGAATTTCGAGCTTTGTCCCCATGAGTTATGCCCTCCAAACTCTCTGGCACGAACGACAGCGGTACGCGTCCGGCGTGCTGGCGGTGACGTTCTCGGCCGTGCTCATCGCGCTGCAGTGCGGGTTGCTGCTGGGCCTGTTCAAGATCACGTCGATCCCAGTGGACAACACCACCGCGGACCTGTGGGTCGGATCACAGGAGGTGCCGAGCGTGGATCTGGGGAAACCGATCCCCGAGTCTTACATCTCTCGCGTCGCGGGTACGCCGGGCGTGGACAAGGTCGAACTGTACGTCGCCCACTTCGCGAACTTCACCAAGCCGGCTGGCGGTACCGAACTGTGCTACCTGTTGGGCAGTAGCCTGAACGACGACGCGGCCGGGGCGCCGGTGGTTCTCACCCGCGAACAGCGCGATGCGCTGACCATGCCCAACGCCATCATCGTGGACGAGTCGGACGTGAAGCGACTCGGCCTCGACAACCCCGAGGGCAAGGCGAAGATCAACGGCAAGGCCGTGACGCTCGTGGGAACCGTGCGCGGGCTGAAGAGCCTCGCGGCCCCGTGGGTGTTGTGCAGCACGTCCACCGCCCGGCACCTGCTCGGGTTCCTCATGCCGGCGGAACACGTGACGTACCTGCTGGCCCGGTGCGAGTCGCCGACCCGCGCGAAGGAGGTCGCGGCCGAGTTGCAATCGCAGTACGGCTCCGAGATGGGCGCGTACACATCCGAAGAGTTCTCGCTCCGCTCGCGCAAGTACTGGCTATTCCGCACGAAGGCTGGCATCGCGATCGGGTACGCGGCGCTCCTCGGACTCTTTGTGGGGGCCGTCATCACTGCCCAGACGCTCTACTCCGCGACCGCCGCCAACGCGAAGGAATTCGCCATTCTCCTTGCGCTCGGTGTTCCGCGATGGCGCATCTCGCTAATGGTGTTAGGTCAGTCGTTCTGGGTCGGGGTGATCGGCATCGCGATGGCATACCCGGTGTGCCTGGGGCTGAAGTACGCGGCCAAGCAGGTCGGCGCCGACGTGGACCTCCGGTGGGAAGTGCTCCTGGGGGCCGCCGTCGTGACCATTGGCATGGCGCTCATCTCGGGCGTCTTCGCGCTGCGGAGCGTGAGGCAGATCGAGCCGATGACTCTGTTGCGATAGTGTCTGACGGCGCAAGCGTTTAACAGGAGCTGACGCCCCGCTCGCCACGAACGAAAGGCGCGAAACGATGACGCCCTGGGCTGGAAGCAGTTCGACGCCGAGTTTGAAGGGTGTGAACCTGGTTCGCACCTTCGGCGACGGCACGGCACGGCGTGCGGCGCTACAGAAGGTGTCGATGGACCTGTTCCCCGGTCAGATCGTCCTTCTGATGGGCCCGTCGGGCAGCGGCAAATCAACGCTGCTCGCGATCCTGTCGGGGTTGCTTGAACCGGACACCGGGCAGGTTTTAGCCGACGACGACGGGGTGTTGCGCGACGTGTGGCAGATGAACGGCAAGGAGCGCGAGCATTACCGACGCAAGCACACCGGATTCATCTTCCAGGGGTATAATTTGTTCCCGGCGCTGACTGCGCGGCAGCAACTGGAGATCGTGTTAAAGTGGGGTGAGGGCGTCTCCTCCGGCGACGCCCGGCGCCGCGCCGACGACATGCTCGACAAACTCGGGCTGGCGAAGAACAAGCACAAGAAACCGGCCCAACTGTCCGGCGGCGAGAAGCAGCGGGTCGCCATCGGCCGGGCGCTGGTGAAGAACCCGAGTTTCATGTTCGCCGACGAACCGACCAGCGCGCTCGACTGGGAGAACGGCCAGAAGGTCATCGAACTGCTCCGCGATGCCGCTCACCAGCGCGGCGCTTCGGTGCTGTGCGTGTCCCACGACCACCGTATCTTGCCGTTCGTGGACGTGTATTACCACCTGGACGACGGGCATCTGGAACGCCGGGCGCTGCCCGTGGAGTAAATGGTGTTTGGTGTTTCGTGTTTCGTGTTTGGTGTTTCGTGTTTGGTGTTATTGTTTAGCCGCAAGACAAAGGCAAGCGTGTGCGTCGCGCACCCCTGCGGGGTTGCGGCTAAACAATAACACCAAACACGAAACACCAAACACGCCCAGAGGAGACGCCCCATGAATTGGCTTCGCAAGATGCGACCGGTGTTGATCGTGATCGGGCTGGGTTTGGTGATCGGCAGCATCGTGGGCGCTCGCGCGCTGACCAACGGTAGTCTCGCCGACGCGAACAGTAAGGTCGATTCGGCGCCGCGCAGCGCCGGTGGTCCGATCGTCCTCGCCACCGTGGACACCGACCCGCCGCCGGTTTCCTACGGTCTGCCCCCGGTGCTCCAGTCCGGCACCGTGCTGAAGGTGGCCGTCAAGGACGGCGGCAAGGTGGAGATCGGCCAGGAACTATACTCCTTCGACGCGACCATCCAGCAAAAGGATGTGAAGCGAGCCGAAGCTGCCGTCGCCTACGCCGAGACGAAGGTCGGGCAAGCAAAGGAACTCGCCAAACAGCACAAGGCGAGTATCAACGATCTTCGCGACTCCACGCTAAAAAACGCCGAACGCAAGGTCGAACTCGCGCAGGCTTTCACCAACCTCGTCAACGAAACGCTGATCAAGGGCTACAAGATCGAGAAGATCCCGGAAACCGAGTGGGAGGAGAAACTGAAAATCGACCCGACGCTCTACAAGGCGAGGGTGGACCAAGACGTGGCCATCGGCGAAGTCAATGTGATCAAGTCGAAACTCAAGCAACTGGAAGCGGCCGACCCGCAGGTGAACGTGAAAGAGGCCGAGGCGGCGGTCGAGCAGGCGAAGGCTGAACAGTCGAAGGCACAGTCCGCGGTGGACTTGTGCGTGGTGCGGGCGAAGACGTCCGGGACCGTCGAGCAAGTGTCGATCAGCCCCGGCACCACAATCGGCATCAGCACGCGAACCCCGGCACTGTGGCTCATCCCGGACGGGCCGCGAGTGGTTCGCGCCGAGGTCGAGGCCGAGTTCGCCCACCGCGTCGGCTTCGACCGCATCGGCAAGACGGTGACGATCTCCGACCACAGCGACGCGAAGATCACGTACACCGGCACCGTGCGCCACATCGGCAACACATTTCTGCTCAAACGCGCCAGCACGGAGAATTTCCTCGGTGGCGACACCCGCGTCATCGAGGCCGTGATCGACGTGAACGACCCCACACCGGCTGGCAAGCCGCCCCTGCGTGTCGGCCAACGCGTGCGCGTGAATCTGGGCCAATAACTTTTTCCGCTCGCCGAGATTTCTGGTCTCGCGAGTTCGTTCAACGCCTGT
The DNA here is from genome assembly GCA_945905925.1 of Singulisphaera sp. GP187. Taxonomy (GTDB): domain Bacteria; phylum Planctomycetota; class Planctomycetia; order Gemmatales; family Gemmataceae; genus Gemmata. The sequence continues at coordinate 27,935 of CAMDQN010000016.1, read as the reverse complement.
CGCGCCATCACCTCCGCGGCGAACAGCTCTTTCCCGTTCGCGTTCCGGTTACTCCGCCCGGCCAAGCGGCGTGCGATGTACGCCGTCTACGCCTACATGCGCGTGACGGACGACATCGCGGACGAACCCTCCGAACCTTCCGCAAAGCAACAGGCGCTGGCGACGTGGCGCGAAAGTTTGCGCGGCGCGCTCACGGGCACGTGTACGCACCCGCTGCACCCGGCGCTCGTCGAAACCGTGCGCCGGTTCGGCATCCCGGCGCAGTATCTGTTCGACGCGATTGACGGCATGGAAACCGATACCGGCCCAGTGCGGATGCGGACGTTCGCGGAGTTGTACCCGTACTGCTACCGGGTCGCGTCGGCGGTGGGTTTAGCATGCGTTCGTATCTGGGGCACGCGACCCGGCGTGACGTTCGCCGACACGGACCCGCCCGCGGAAGCCGTCGGGATCGCGTTCCAACTCACGAACATTCTGCGCGACCTCGGTGAAGACTCCGCCCGCGACCGGGTGTACCTTCCGGCCGACGAACTCGACCAGTTCGGGTGCTCGCCGGAACAGTGGAGCGACCCGACTGCGGCCGAAGGCTTCCGCGAACTGATGCGGTTCCAGGTGGCCCGCGCCCGCGACTACTACCGCACAGGCGCGGCGCTGCTCCCGCTGCTCTCGGACGAAGGGCGGTCAATCTTCCACGTGATGCACGGCACCTATCGCGGGCTGTTGGACGAGATTGAGCGGCGCAACTACGACGTGTTCACATGCCGTGTACGCGTGCCGCGGTGGCGCAAACTGCTCGTGTGCGGGTCCGGGTACTTCGTGAAGTGGGGTTGGTTGTGATGCCGGAGCCGCGGTCCGCGATTGTCGTAGGCGGTGGCCTCGCGGGGTTGGCCTCCGCGGTGGGTCTGGCCGGGCGCGGGTTTAGGGTTACCCTGCTGGAATCACGGACACGGCTCGGCGGGCGCGCCGGATCGTTCACCGACCCGACAACCGGGCAGATGGTCGATGCGTGCCAGCACGTCAGCATGGGTTGCTGCACGAACCTCACGCACTTCCTCCGCACGGTCGGCGTCGATCACCTCCTGTCACCGCAACCCAAACTCTACTTCGTGACGCCGGACCGCCGAACGAGCGTGTTCAAGGCGGACCCGTGGCCAGCGCCCTTTCATCTCGGGCGCGCTCTCTTGGGCGCGCATTACCTTACACCGCTGGACAAACTTCGCGTCGTCTACGGCTTGGCCCGGATGCTCTGGGAACGTCCCGACGCGGACCCGCCGCTGCTGCCGTGGCTGAAGTCGCACCGCCAGAACGCGCGCACGATCGAGCGGTTCTGGGCGATCGTGCTGACGAGCGCGCTGAACGAGACGGTGGATCGCGTCGGCCTGAAGTATGCGCGAAAGGTATTCCGCGACGGCTTCGTGCGCCACCGCGACGGCTTCACGGTTCACGTGCCGACGGTCCCTCTCGGCAGGCTCTACGGCGACGAACTCCGCGCGTGGCTCGCTTCCCATGGCGTGGAGGTGAGAGAGAACGCTGGGGTGAAGCGATTGGTGTTGGAAGAACCCCTCCCCCCAACCCCCTCCCCTAAGAAGGGAGGGGGAGAAAGAACAGATAACGACTCTTCTTTCATTCTTGCTCCCCCTCCCTTCTTAGGGGAGGGGGTTGGGGGGAGGGGTTCTTCGCTTCGCGCCGTCGAACTGCGCGACGGTTCCACACTTACCGCCGACTGGTACGTGCTGGCGGTGCCCTTCGACCGCGTCACGGACCTGCTGCCGGACGAACTCGCGCGCGAGCCGTACTTCGCGAACGTAAAGAACCTCACGCCGTCGCCCATCACGAGCGTTCACCTGTGGTTCGATCGGCCCGTGATGAAGCTCCCGCACGCGGTCCTCATCGACTGTTTGGGTCAGTGGGTGTTCAATCGCGGTGAGGTCGCGCCGGGTGAGTTCTACTTGCAAGTAGTGGTGAGCGCCGCACGCGACCTGAAAGGCTTAGGGCGCGACGAGGTTCAGCGGCTAATCGTGGAGGAACTCGGAAAGGTGTTCCCGCCGGTTGCACGGGCGAAGTTGCTCCGTGCGAAGGTGATAACCGAGCACACCGCGACGTTCAGCGCGGTGCCCGGCGTGGACCGGTGGCGTCCGGTGCAGGAGTCCCCGGTCCACAACCTCGCGGTGGCCGGCGACTGGACCGCGACCGGTTGGCCCGCCACGATGGAAGGCGCGGTCCGCAGCGGCTACCTCGCGGCCGAAGCGATTCTGGGGCGATCCGGGCAAGCGGAAAAACTGGTTCAGCCGGACCTCGCGTAGGGTGCTCGACGGTTATGACAACAGCACCAAAGCGGTCATTCCTGACCACTTCTTGACAACCGCGCATCGGGATCAAGCCGTACTCGGGCGACTTCAAGCAGAAGTGTTCCGCGCCCCGCATCGCGGCTGTTAGAATTGCTCGTGGAGAGTTCGCAACCAACACAGCAACAAGCAAGCCGCGTCGGTGAGTACCCGATGCCGACCACCGAACAGCGTGCGTTCTGGGCCGCGATCCGGGCGAACCCGGACGACGATACCGCGCGCCTCGTGTACGCCGACTGGCTGCAAGAGAACGGCGACGAAACCCGAGCCGAGTTCATTCGCGTACAGATCGAACAGACCGCAATGTTCTCCCCGTCCGCACTCTGCTCGGACCCGCGCGAGCGCCGGCTCACGAAGTGTGAGCGCCGGGTCATTAAGCGTTACGCGAACGAGTGGCTTCGTCCGCTTTACGAACACCTCGAACCCTCCGACCGAAACTTCAACTGGGATTACTCGCAGAGGTGCGCCCGGTTCTTCCGCGGCTTCCCCTGTGACATTGCACTTCCACTTCGTGCCGTCCCGCTCCTGGTTGACCCGGACTCGGCGCTCGAACCGGTGGAAGACGTGAAGTTCGCTCCCAGTTTTTTTGTGGTGGAAGGTCAAGTCGAGGCGCTCATCGCACGGGTTGCGCTGTGGCCCCACGCGGGTTGCATCACGGAGATCAGAACCTACGACGCGACCGACGCGTTCGTGAAGGCGCTGATTGGCGGTTTTCTGACGCGTCTCCAACACCTTGACCTCCGCTCCGGGAGCGTGAGTGACACAGGCGCCATTCTGCTTGCCAACTGGCCGCACGCCGCATCTCTGAAGGTTTTCGATTTGAGTGACAATCACATCACGAACGTGGGGTGGGTCGCGTTGGCGGAGTCGCCGTACCTCACCCGTGATCTTCGGCTGACGCTCGCAGCCTTCTGAGCGGAACCCGCGTAGCCATCACGCGTTCCGCGAATCCGAAGATTCGCAACCCGGTCCGAGGTAAAATAGGTTCCAAGTCGGCGGAATCACTCGCCGTCTTGGAGTTGCCCACCATGCCCGCATCTGAAATCAAGTCCGGCGAATCCACGGAGCCTCCCAGTAGCTCCGAACCTCCATTGAGTCAGGGGGAAGCTCACGTCGGCTCTCCCCCCCAACCGCCCGACACTGCACCCGCGAAGCCGCAAGCGGCGGACGCACCGTTCCGCGCCGCGTGGCCGTGGGTGCTGTGCGTCATCGGATTGGATTACCTCAGCACGCTCGCGTACCAGCCGTCCGTCGCGTTCGGCGCCGCCGGGCGACTCGCGCCGCTCGTCACGGTACTGGTCGCGTGCATCACGCTCGGCTTCGCGCTCCCGATTTACTGCTACATCGCGGGGCGGTCGCCGCACGGCGGCGGGTCCACCGCGCTGTTGGAACGCGTCATCTCGGGCTGGTTCGGGAAGTTGCTCCTTCTGGTGCTGCTCGCGTTCGGCGCGGTGGACCTCGTGTTCACGCGAACCTTCTCCACTGCGGCTGCGGCCGAACACCTCACGTTCAACCCGCACCCCGAATGGCAGCAGTCGCTCGACGCGGCCACGCGACAGGGCGAAAGCCTGCGCCGCGAACTGCCCGACTGGGCCAAGCAACGCACCGAAGGCGTGTGGCACCGGCAGACGATCGTGTCGCTGATCATCCTCGTGCTGAGCACGGTCACGGGGTTGATCTTCTTCAAAGGCTACACGAAGAACTTCGTGCGCCTCGCGGTGCTGACCGTGCTGTTCTACCTCGCGATGACGCTCGTGGTAGTCGGGAGCGGCGGCGTGTACCTCGTGGAACACCCGCAGTTGGTGAACGCGTGGTGGAGCGACGTGTGGGCTGGGAACTGGAAGCCTGGTGTGGCAGCGAAGCCTTCGGGCGACTGGGGCGCGTTACTCGGTGCGTGCGTTCCGCTGCTGCCGGCGCTGTGTCTCGGCTTGAGCGGTTTCGAGCTAACGCTGATGGCAATGCCGCTCGTGCGCGGTCGCAAGGACGACAACCCGGAGAAGCCGCGCGCCGTGATCCGCAACACGCGACTGTTGCTCACGCTCGCGGCTGTCACGATGTCGGCGTACTTGCTCACGTCCACGCTCGTGACGACGGTACTCATTCCGCCGGGCGCGCAGGAGGTGAACGGGCAGGCGAAGTTCCGGTCGCTCGCGTACCTCGCGCACGGCGGCACGCTCTCCGATGGCAGCTCCGCGACCGCGATGAACGCCGCGTTTGGCTTGAACTTCGGGACCGTCTACGACTTCGCCACGGTCGCGATCCTCGCGCTCGCGGGGTTGAGTTTCGCGCTCACGCTCTCGTCGTGGATCCCACCGTACCTGAACCGGCTCGGGATGGAGTTCAGTTGGTCGGTGAAGCTCGGCGTGCTGGCATACCTGTTTCTCGCGCTGAAGTTCGCGCTGATCGCGTATTACGCGGCCGACCTGGACGCGCACCGGGCCGCGTACCTCACCGCGGTGCTCGCGCTCTTCTCGTTCGCGGCGCTCGCGACCACCGTGGACGTGTGGCAGCGCCGCACCGCGCGCAACCTGCCGAAAGTGGTTCGCGTGCCGCCGGTATTCCTGCTCGCGTTTGCAACGTTCACCGCGTGCGCGATTTCGGTCGCGTGGTCGCGGCCCGTCGGCGCGGTGATGGCCAGCGCGTTCGTCGCGCTGGTGCTGGTGCTGTCGATCATCAGTCGGGCGTGGCGCAGCACCGAGCCGCGGTTTGAGTCGTTCGAGTTCGCGGACAAGGTTTCGGCACACGAGTGGGAGCGGCTCACGGCAGCCAACCTACCAATCCTCGTTCCGCTCCGGCCCGGCAAGCACGACCTGAAAGCGAAGGAAATCGAGATGCGCACGCGGCACCGCATCCCTGGCACGCTACCGATCATGTTCGTGTTGGCGGAGGTGGCCGACCCGAGCGACTTCAACCAGCGCCCGTTGATCCGAATCGTGCGCGAAGAGGGTCGCGTGGTGATCCACATCACGCGCTGCTGTTCGGTCGCGCACGCGGTCGCCGCGGCGGCGATCGACCTGGCGAAGACCGGCGGCGTACCGGAGGTTCACTTCGGTTGGTCGGTGGAGAACCCGGTAACGGCGAACTTGCACTTCGTGCTGTTCGGGATCGGGAACGTGCCGTGGATGGTACACACGCTGATCCGCCGCGCCGACGTGCCGGAGGATCGCAAGCCGCACGTCGTCGTGGCGTAGAAGACCAGTCACAAGTCGGCAGGTCGCAAGTCCCAAGTCAAGATGAAGACTGCTCGTCTATTCTTCGACTTGGGACTGACAACCTGCTGACTTGTGAAGTTACTTCTTCAACTTCGCTGTGACTTTGAGGACGTTCACGTCCTTGTCGCACTTGACCTGGACGTCGGCACCGGCCAGGAGCAGCGCGAGGCCTTCCTTGCCGACCGTGTTGGTGACTTTGCCGTCGGCGCCGGTGACGCTGAATTCGGTGTCTGGGTTGATGCTCAGTTCGCGGTCCACGACCTGGTCCTTGAGCTTCTGGTTGATGATGAGGATCAGGTTCTTAGAGTCGGCCGACTTGACGGTGCCCTTCACCATCTGGGTCTTCTGCTGAGCCGCAGCGGAGGCGTCGGACGAGCCGATGAGCAACGCGGCGACAACAACGGCACCTGCGAACACGAACGCGCGAATCATGAGAGACTCTGGTTTAGAGATGTGACCGGGTTGGTTCGGCACAACCGCGTGCCGAACCCGGCAGTGGATTAGACACACTCGCTCGATGAGAGTTCCGTGAGGGCCGCGGATTTCTGGCAATCGCGGCGGTCCTCACTTCTTCAGTGCCTTCTCAATTGCCTCGTTCATTCGCTTCTCGCTCCCGGGATTGACCCAGCACCAGTCACTCAGGTTGCCATCGTTCTCCTTCCAGGCGCGCTCGATGGGAATGTAGCCCGGACCGCACTCACCGTACCCCGCGGCCAGTACGAACGCATCCGGGCGCGCATTTTGTGCCGCGAGTTGGTACTCGACGTAGCTCTCCGCCGGAAGAAGCGCGATCACACTTCCGCCGAAGTCGAGCACGGGAAGGTCGATCGGCTTGCCCGCGTCGCAGCGTTTCTTCCAGCTCAAGCCGAGCGCCGCGAGACACTGCCCGAACGGTTTGGGGTCGTCCTTCAGTTTCTTCGTGAGCGCGTCTTCTGAGAAGCCTTCGGAGGTGCGTGCTTCGAGTGTAAGCGGCGCCGAGCGGAAGTTCACGTCCTTCACCGCGGTCTTCTTGGTCGCTTTCCACGCGGCGCTCATCGCGGTGTGAATGCGGTCGGCGAGCACTCCGCGGTTCGCGGGGTCGCCGTCGTTGTACTTGCCCGCGGTCACGTTCCCGCTGCACCCGCTCGCGTACATCTGCATTGTGCCCTTCGTCGCGGCCTGGTGCTTCTTGCGCGCCATCCCAACGAAGTCCGCGGTCACGCCGCCCTTGCCGTAGTAGCTCATCGGGTGCGTCGCGTATGCAGACAAGCCGCAGAGCGCAGTGTCGCCGTTCCAGAAACTGAGCGTCTTCAGCATCGCATCGATGGTGCCTTCTTCGCCGGCCTGAATCTTCGGGTCGCGTGTGGCCGACATGCGGTTGTAGCGAACCTTCCCGTCGGCATCGAGGTATCGCCGGTTGGACGCGACCTTCTCCACCTTCGCCTCACCGGTGCCGATGTGCGTGACCGGCTTCGCGTCCTTGAGACACGCCTTCGCCGCGTCCGCGACGCGAGACACCGCTTTCTCCAGAAACGCGAGGTCGCAGATCGCGCCCTTCGCCTTGTGCTTTTCGAGCAACTGCTGCGCTTCGAGATCGACGATAGGCGCGTCGTGTTGGTGAAGGGAACACAGCATCACGCGAACGGGTTCCGTGCCGGCGGCTTTCGCGATCTTCTCGCGGAAGAGTTCATACGCACCGTTGCGGATCTCGCACCAGTCGAGCGCGACGAACACCACCGGTTTGCCGGCGCCGCTCAGCACGAACCCGTGCGCGAGCAGCGGGTCGATGATCTCCTTCGCGGGCGCGATGCCTCCGCCCATGCACGGGTGACCGATGGGAATGGTCACCTCCGTGTCGAACGTCGCGAGCGTGAGCTTGCTTTCTTCTGCTGCATTGGCGAGCGGGGGCCGTAAGCCCCCTGTTGCGAGGAGTAGGGCAAGTGCGTCGCGTCGGGTTGGGTTCATCGCGTCCTCCGGGTATCCTGTGGGAAGTGTCCCAAGTGTACCCGGTTCACGAAGCCATGACCAACGACGGCGCGGCCCTCTTTCGTGCGATCTGCGAACAACCCGCGGAAGACACCCCGCGACTCGTTTACGCCGACTGGCTCGACGAGAACAGCCAGCCGGATCGCGCCGAGTTCATTCGGCTCCAGTGCGAAGCGTGGAACCTGTGCCCCGCGTACCCGATGCTCACCGAAGCGCGGACCCGCGCTTCGGTGCTGCAACGGCAGTTCGGCGATCAGTGGTATGAGGAGTTGCCCATCATTCCGGGCGTGCAGTGGGGCGCTCTCTTCGTTCGTGGGTTCGTGGATGCGGCGGAAATTCTCGCCCTCGACGACCTACCGCGAGCGATCAACGGGTTGTTCGCGGCGGTCCCGCTCCGCTATCTGACCGTTACCAGTCTGCGCCGCCGACAACTTCGCCAACTGCTCACATGCCCGTTCTTGGTGCGACTCGTCAGCCTTCGTCTGCCCGGCACTCAGGGCCGCGGAGACGCTCAACTGTTAACCGAAGCTCAGAAGCGGTTCCCGCGCCTGGAGATTTACTGAGCCGGCTTCCCGTTCCCGCCGCTGCGGAACAGCCAGTACAGAATCGTCTTGATCTCGAACGGCTTCAGGTCCGGCTTCAGCGACAGGATGCGTGCCGCGATTCCCGCGAGGTGCGGTGTCGCCCAGCTCGTTGCCGGTTCGCGCGCGAACGGACCGAGATACCCGCGACTATGCGCCTGAAACTCCACTTGCTCCGTCAGCTTGTATGCGAATCGCAGCGGGTCGTCGAACAAGCCCTTATCGACCGAGATCAGCGGCGGGGCGAACGCGGCCGGGTAGCTTCGCGTTAGCGGGTGTTCGTTGTGCGCCGCCGCGAACACCAACACGTCGCGGAAGTAAGCTTCTTCGATCGCGCGCTGCAACTGCTGGCGCCGCGGGAGTTGTTGCAGTTTATGTTCGGGCACGCCGAGCGAGAGGTTCACGACCTTCACGTTCCACACGTCGATACAGTGGCGCAGCGCCGCGATTACCGTTTCCACTTCGCAAGACCCGGTCGGCCCGAACACGTCGGCGGAGTACAACCTCACGCGCGGTGCAAGCGTCAGCACGATGTCCGCGACCGTCGTGCCGTGCGGGCTGGACTGATGCCCGGTGTATTCGAGCGGCGGTCCGGTCGGGCGGAAGATCGCGCCTTCGATGTGCTGAATCGGCGTTCCCGCAGCGAGGAACTTCGCTTCGAGGACGGCACGTTCCACACCGGAATCGATCACGGCGACGGCGATACCGTCCCCGGTCGCCCGCGCATCCTGGAAGATGCTGTTAGGCGTCAGCCTCGCGAAGATCTCGTCGAACACCGTCGGCGCGTTCGGAGGTGATGAACTCGTCATGCCGTGCCCGTCATCTCGTCCAGCAACTTGCGCAGATCGTTCACCACCGTGACGCAGTGTTCCACCGCAGACGGCCCGTGACGTACGGCCAGCGATCGCACCGCTTCCACCAAGCGGAGTGTGGTTTCCGGCGGCGCGGTCGCGTTCGAGTCCGCGCCCAAGCCTTCCTTCAGTCGAGCCATCACGGAGAGCGGCGGAGCGGTATCCGTCGCGGTGGGCATGTCGGTCAGGTGCGCCGTCGCTTGCAACGCCGCGTCCACCGCGTCGAAGAGTAGTTGGTGTGTCTGGCGCTCCGCGATCGCTTGACGGAGCAGGTCCGTACCGACTTCGGCCGCGGACGCGATCAGCCGTCGATCCTCTTCCGTGAAGCCGGGTGAAGCCTTGTCGAACAACTCCACCACGACCACGGTATCAGCCGCAACGCGCAACGGGGCCGCGAGGATACACGACCGGTTCGCCTCGAACGGCAGCAGTTCCATCGGCCCGAGCGCTTTGGGGTCGAAGTCGTTGAGAGCGATTGGCTCCTGAAAGCTGATGACGCTCGCCGCCAGCGACTTCCCGAACGGCACGAGCGGCGTCGGAAGCGCCACGCCGTCGGAACCGTAGGCAACCGTGGATTCGGTGCCGTCGGCTTCGGTGTGGCGAACGATCAGCGCGCCGTCCGCGGCGAGCGTTCCGCGAATGACGAACCGGAGAAGGGATTTTACCGCGGCGGGCAACGGCACCGGGTCGTTGAACGCGGCCGACGTTTGCACGATCGGCAGCACCTTCTCGACCGCTTCGCGGAACGCCGCGAGCCGCCGGTTGAGTTCGCGCTGCTGCTTCGCGGGGTAGATGCGGTCGAGCTGCCGGCGCACGGCCGCGACGAACGTGTCGCGGTTCAAGTCCTGGTTCTTGTCGATGTAGTCGCGCACACCCATGCGGAGCGCGTCGAGCGGCGTGGCCTGATGTGCGAACCCGGTCACGAGAATCGCAACCACGTCCGGCCGGAACTCAACGAGGTCTTCGAGGAGTCGCAACCCGTCGCTACCGGAACCGAGGTTCCAGTCGAGAACGGCGAGATCGACGGCGTACTCGTTGGCGACCTTGAGCGCCGACTCGGCATCGGGAACGGCGAACACGTTCGCGCCGGGCAGCGCGGCCGTGAGCCACTCCTGAAACGTCCGGCGGACGGATTCCTCGTCGTCCACGATGAGTACGGTGTCAGTCATAGGAAGTCATCATAGCCGAACCACTTCGCAAACGCGCCTGGGTCGCTGTTCACTCCGCTCAAGTGGAATGAACAGCGACCCAGGCGCGTTGTGCGAAGAAGGTCGGTGTCACCGGCCGCGTTCGCCGGCCTTACCGAAGGTGACCTGCGCGGCGGTGTCGGTCGCGCCGTCGAGCAAGCGGACGCTAGCGTTCAGCCCTTCGACCGGCTTCGCTTCGCCCGCACCGACGCCGAAGTACGCGACCTTCGTCTTCGCGTTCAGTTTAATCTCGGTGCGCTTCGGCTCCTCGCCGCGCACGGTGCTCGGCTGCTCTACGGTGATCGAGCTGCCGTCCTTCGCAACGGTCACCACCTTACCCGCCACAACGACCCAGCGTTCCGGCACGGTACCGATGAACGCGACCTTCGCGGCAGTTTCCTTCTCGCCGTCCGCGAGCCAAACCTGCGCCTGCATTCCAGCCGCGGCCTTCGCCCCGTCGGCGGGAACGTTGTGGAACGCGGCCGTCGCCTTGTCGCCGATCTTCACCGTCATCTGCGTTGCTTCGCCACCGCGTTCCTTTGGCGGAACCTCGACCGTGATCGACTTGCCGTCGTCGGAAACGCGCGTCACCTTCCCAAACATGTCCGGGCGCTTCTCGTCGCGGCGACCGGGGTCTCCCATGCCGAAGATTTGCACCTTGCCAGCGGTCTTGCCGTCGTCCGCGTACCACACCGTGATCCGCTGCCCGGCCGCGAGTTTGGCTTCGTCCTTCGCGACGTTCGAGAAACTGAGAATGGTCTTGAGGTCGAGCGGAACAGTCGTTTTCTTCGGCTCCGCACCGCGTTCGCCGCGTTCGCCGCGGGCGCCGACCAGGCTAATCTCGACCGACTTCCCGTCCTTCGCGACGGACGACACGACGCCCGAAACGTCGCCGCCGCGACCCGCCGATTCCGGCCCGTTGAACACGAGCGCGTTCGCGGTGTCCTTCGAGCCTTCCTGTAACCACACCTGCGCGATGTAGCCTTCGGTGAGTTTTGCGCCACCGGTGCCGACGCCATTGTAAGTCGCGGTCGCCTTGTCGCCGATCTTGATGACCGCCTTGCCGGGTTCTTCGCCGCGCACTGCGGAGGGCGTCTCCACCGTGAACGACTTCCCGTCCTTCGCGACACCGACCACCTTGCCCGTCATCGCGGCGGGCGCGGGTGCGGCGGGGCGCTCGCGTTGAGCTTCGGCCGTGTTCGGCGCCGCGACGAACGAGACCGGTTCGCCTGACGCGGGTGCATCACCCTCCCCGAACGCGGCCCAGGTGATTCCGCTTCCGAGAACAACGAGCGACAGCAGCGCAACGGCCGCGGTTTTGAGATACGTGAACGTCATGGCGCGTAACACTCCTTCGACAACTGCGGCGACCTGATGGGAAACCAGTTCGGTTGCCGCCTTCCCCGCCGCGAACGGGATGGCGGCATTGGTCGTAGCGAGAACCAGTGCGGAAGGAACCGCGGCCGAAGCCGCGTTGCGGGTTAGCGTGAGTGCGAGTGCAACCGCGGTAAGGGCGACGCCACGCCGGGCGAGGCGTTCGCGCAACCATTCGCGCCCGCGGGAGAGGCGTGACAGCACTGTACCCTTCGGGCAACCCAATTGCACCGCGGCCTCTTCGTTGGTGCGGCCTTCGAGATAACACAGCACGAACGGAGCGCGGTACTTCTCCGGCAGATTCGCGATTTCGTCGTCGAGAACTGGGCGCAGGTCTCGCCACTCCGCGTCATCGGGCAGGTCCGATGCCGGAAGCTCGTCGGCCAGTTCGGTCGCGGCCTGCCGCTTCACGGCTGCCGCGCGGAGCCGAATCGCAATGCGGTACGCGACCTTGTACAGCCAGCACGCGACCGCTTCGCCCTGACCGATGGACCCTGCTTTTCGCGCGAACACAAGGAACGTGGCCTGGAACGCGTCTTCGGCTTCGTGTGCGTCGCGGAGGACTCGATTGCACAGCGCAAGAACCATCGCCCCGTGGCGCCAAACGAGAACCTCGAACGACGCCTCGTCGCGCCGCGTTACGAAGTTGCCCAGCAATTGCGTGTCGGGAAGCGAGCTGCCGGTCCGCCGGGTGATGAGCCGGCGGAGCGGGTCGAGTATCGCGGCCGACGGTTCGCGTGCCATGCAAAGCCTTCCGAAATAGCAGGTCCGCAAGAGTAGAGGCGCGAAGCCACGCGGGGCTTCCATTATTTCTTCGCGCGAGCCGGGCTTTACAGACGCACCGCGAATGAGCGAGAATCCCGGCTCTCACTCTGAACGGCGCGGAGGCTACAGCGTGGCGATTCCCTTCTGGCTCACAAAGTTGCTCATCCGCACGCGGCTCGCGCGGTTCACTCCGCGCGCCCGGCGCCTCACCGACGGCGGAACCGCGTACCTCAAATACTACTCCGATCGCGTCCTGACCGCACCGGTCGAAGAACTTCTCGACCCCGCAATTGTTCCCGACGCACCGAACCCCGATGTCATCGACCTGAACCAGCCGGTTCCCGACGCGCCTGCGGCGCGCGGGGCCATCAGCGTGGGCCGCACCGACTCGCACACGGCCCCCGGTCGCGTGCCTACTACCCTGCCTGAACTCAGTCAGGCCATCGCGGACCGCTACCAAGCAGCCGGGCGCACAGTGAACCCCGCGACCGATATCTTCGCGACCCACGGCGCCACCAGCGCGCTCGCCGCGGCGCTCGATGCGTTCGTGAACCCGGGCGACCGCATCGTGATGTTCGACCCGTGTTCGCCGTTGTTCGTGCTGGGCGCGAAGTCGAGACACGCGAACGTGCGGTGGGTACCGACGTGGACCGAAGACGGCCGGTGCCGGTACATTGCGAAGGCGTTCGAGCGCGCGATGCGCGGCGCGAAGATACTCGTGCTCAGTGATCCTGGCAATCCGGCGGGCGGGTGTCTCGCGAACGAAGACCTCGAACACATCGCGTGGATCGCGGCCAGCTATGACGTGCTTGTGTACCTCGATGAATCGTTCGCCGCGTTCCGTTCCGACAAGCCACGATGTTTGGCCGCGATGCCGGGCGCGGACCGTGTCACGCTGACGGCCGGTTCGGTGTCGCAGGAGTTCGGGCAACCGGGAATGCGCGTCGGCTGGCTCGCCGGTCCGCGGCACCTCGTTCGCGCGTGTCAACTCACCGCGAACCTCTCGGCGCCGTATGTTCCGCCGGTGTGTCAACAGGCCGCGGCGCGGTTGCTCTCCGAAGCACCTTCGGGCGATACCGCTGCGCGGTATCAATCCAAGCGACAATACACGTTCGACCGGCTCCGCGCGATGGACCTCGAACCGGAACGACCCGGCGGCGGGTACTTCGTGTGGGCATCGGTCGCAGCGTTGGGGACGGATGGCCGCACGTTCGCGGAGCGGCTGTTACGAGAAGATCGCGTGTTGGTGGGACCGGGGTCAGCGTTCGGCCCCAGTGGGGCGGGACACGTTCGCATAAGCGTCGCGGCTGACGACGGCCGGTTGCGCGAGGGACTGAACCGTATGGCCGCGTTCGTGGCGCGCCTGAAGAATCCAGGTGGACCGACACCGCCGAAGAGTGGCGAGCCGACCGAGGAAACGCTCGTTGAAGCGACGAAGAAAACGGACGAGCGCAAGCCCGCGTTCAGCCGGGCATAAGCAGAGAAAGCCCCGACCTTCGGTCGGGGCTTTCTCTGCTCCGTGCGGTCGTGTCACTTCCCGCCGAAACTGCGGCCGAGCGTGTAGTGAACTTCCGCCGAGGTGCGCACGATGATCGACATGCTCGGGTAGTGGAAGGTGATCGACCCCGGACCGCCGGTTTCGCCGTTCCACGAAAGCGGGTCGATCGACTTCCGAATCATCGACACGATCTTGTCCGCGTTGTCGAGCGTCTGCTGAAAGTTCAACCCCGGTCCCCACTGGATACCGCCGAACGCCCCAACGCCCTGTACCAGGTCGCCGAGGTAGTAGACACGCGTCGTCAGAATGCTCCGCGCGCGTTCGACAGTGACGATCTGAATCGTTTCGTCCTTGACCACGAACGTCAAGCCCTGCGCCGCGAGCAGCGCCCGCAGCGCGGTGCGCGCGGACAGTCCATTCGCCTGGAGACTCGAACCCTTCTTCAGGTCGAGGCCGAGATCTTCGACCGACTTCTTGTCGAGCAACAGTGGTTGGTCGATCAGGTTCGAGAGGTCTTGCAGCGCTTCCTCGAACGGCCGCTCGCGGAAGTCGATCTTGATGGGCTTGTCCAGCGCCTCGATGATCTTCTTTTCCTTCGCGCTCAGTTGAACCGTGTTGGCCTTCAGCCGCCGCTCCGACTTTTCCTTCCAGTCCTTCGGGAACTCGACGTCGGTGATCGCGGGCAGCGACGACATGTTGATGTTCTTCTGATTCGCGACCCACCGGTCGCGGGCCAGCGTTTGGAAAGCGATCGCGTCATCGAGCCGGGTCTTGATGCTTTCGTTCTGGCCGAGCGCGAGTACGGACGGGTTGTTCGGGTACAGCCCCGTCAGCCGGGCGATTTCCTTGTTCGCTTCGGCGGTGTTGTTCGCGTCCTGCGCCCGCTGCACGGTCTTGAGACCCGCGACTACGTCCTTGAATTCGGCCGTCGCCTTTTCGGTCAGCAACTTCTGAGCCGCAATCGCCTCCGGGCCTTTCGGGTCGAGTTTCACGCCGGGGTTGGGACCGGGGTTCGGGTTCGTGACTGGGCGGCCCTCGAACGCCGCGAGTTTCGCATCGATCGCGTTCGTGAGCCGCGTGCGGGTCGCTTCGCCGATGCTCGCGAGTTGGAGGTTCTGCTTCGCGGTCTTCAGGATTTCGACCGCCTTCGCGCGGTTGAATCGCGCCTGCTGGTCCGCGGCGGCGAGCGCGGTGGCGACCTCACTTTCCGCTTTTTGCTCCACGACCTGCTGTGGCGGGGCCGCGTAAGCCGTCGCGAACAGACTCGCGGCGGTAACGACCGCACCAGCCCAGCGGTAACTCTTGAAGCGCGTCATGCCGGCCCTCCTAACTCTAAGCGCGAACCGAATATCACACCTACAACGTAACCGCTCCGGCCGGCGTTTGCCAAGTCTCCATATTCCTTTACGGCTCCCAATTTGCCCTTCGGAATGGCGCAATCGCGCCCGACGGTCGGCGTTGACCAGATTCCGCCGGGGCGGTATTCGGCCGCGTCGCGGAGGGTTCGTTGATGCGTCGTCGTCGGCCAATGTTCCTGGCTCTGGCTATGCTGACCGCATTTGCGAGCCTGGCGAGCGGTACACTGTTGCTGGCAACGAAGCGCGAGCCGGAGTTCTACACCACCGCCGCGAATCGCCCCGCCGACTGGGATTCGCACGAGAAGTCCGCGAAACTGCTCACCCGTATACTCGACCTGCAAAACGACATCCGCGGAAAGGAAGAATGGGGCGACACGTTCACCGCGGACGAACTGAACTGCTTCTTCGCGGAGAACATGGGGCCAAAAGATGGATTGTGCGAGTTGCTCCCGAAGGGTTTCCACTCGCCGCGAATCGCCATCGAAGGCGACCGCCTCAAGTTGGGCGTGCGGTATCGCGAAGGGTTCTGGAGCAGCATCGTTTGGCTGGAACTGAAGATCTGGCTGGTCGCCGATCAGGTAAACGTCGCGGCAGTGGAGGTGTGTGACCTGAAGGTCGGGCGGGTGCCGTTCGGGTCGCAGTCGATCCTCGACAAGATCGGCGACGTGGCCCACGAATCAAGCATCGAAGTGACGTGGTATCGCAACAAGAGCAACCCGGTGGGGCTGTTCAAGTTCTTCGCGAAGCAACCGCGCCCGACTTCGCAGGTGTTAACGCTCGAAGTGAAGGACGGGAAGTTAACGATCGCGGGGCGGTCGTTTCTGGAAGCGGCCCCGGCCACGCCCGCGGGCGTCAACCCGCTGCCCCCGGCCCCGTGAACCGAAACACCCACGCACCCGCTTCGCGACGAAACAGGGCGTGCCCCTTCAGTTTCGCGCCCTGCAACGCGAGTTCCACGCGATCCTCGGCGTCGAGGAGCCAATCGCAGGTGCCGGCGTCCCAGCGCGAGACGGTGCCGCGCCCGCCGGACACCGGCCCTTCGTAATCGAGGTAAAACAGCCGGTGGTCGAAGTTCGGTTCGACGGGAATATCGACATCGGCGAACGGTTCCGCGAGCAGGCGCCAGGCGCGCAGCGCACCTTGGGCTTCCACCAGAAAATCCCAGTGGTGCGCCGGCCAGTCGTGCGTAAGAACGACGAACCTCACCCTGTTCCCCGGTTTAGCGTGCGACCCGCAGAGGCGCTTGCTCCAAATGGCCTTCGCTGGGGCTTCGCGCAAATGTAGAATGCGTGCATCATGGCAAAGGGTGACAAGAAAGACAAGAAAGCGAACGCCGACGGCACGGTAAACGTGTGCCGCAACCGGCGTGCTCTCCACGATTACGAGATCACCGACCGCATCGAGTGCGGCATCGTGCTGGTGGGCACTGAGGTGAAAAGCCTGCGCGATGGGCACGCGAACCTCGAAGACGCTTACGCCCGCATCGACGCGGGCGAAGTGTTCTTGATCGGCGCGGAGATCCCGGAATACCTGTTCGGGAACCGCGCGAACCACAAGCCGAAGCGCACGCGAAAGCTGCTCCTGCATCGTCGCGAGATCACGAAATTCGCGGAGAAGGCCGACGAGAAGGGGCTGACGCTTGTTCCCCTCCGGTTGTACTTCAAGGACGGCAAAGCGAAGGTGGAAATCGCGATCGCGAAGGGCAAGCAGGTACACGACAAGCGCGAGGCACTGAAAACGGCGAACGCCAAACGCGACATCGACCGGGCGCTCGCGTCGCGAAGGAAGAGATAAAGATAAGAGTACTCACCACGGAGAACGCAGAGGACGCAGGGAGAAAACACAGAGAGGAGAGTTGAAAACAGAACTCTCTTGGTCTTTCTCCGCGTCCTCTGCGTTCTCCGCGGTGAATACTCTTCTGCATTCAACCCGACACGGAGGTCGCGGTGCGGCTGGTCGCGCTGGTGGAATCCGAATCGCACGTGTGCTGCCGGTACCGGCTCACCGCGTTCCGTGGCGCGCTCGCTTCGGCTGGGCACACGCTCGACTTTCACGCGCTGCCGCAATCCCTCTTCGGCCGGTTCGCACTCGGACGCGACCTCACCTCCTACGACGCGGTCATCCTCCAGCGCAAACTGCTCCCGCGGTGGGCAACCGCTCTGCTGCGCCGGCGCGTGCGGCGACTCCTCTTCGACTTCGACGACGCGGTTTACCTGCGCGACTCGTACTCCCCAAAAGGGTTCCGCGACCCGAAGCGCGCGGCCCGGTTCCGCGCCACGGTCGAAGCGTGCGACCTCGTGATCGCGGGGAACGCCACCCTCGCGGAAGAAGCTCAGAAGTTCGTGCCCGCGGACCGCGTCACTGTAATTCCGACCTGCGTAGACGTAACGAAGTACCCGCTCGCTTCGCACTCCGCGAACCACGGCATTAGGCTCGTGTGGGTCGGCTCATCAAGCACGCTGCAAGGGCTGGAGCGATTCGACTCGACACTCAGCGCGATCGGGCGCGCGGTTTCCGGCACACGACTCAAACTCATCTGCGACCGGTTCGCGGAGTTCCCCGGTCTTCAGGTCGAGCGCTGCCCGTGGACCGAGGCGAGCGAAGCCACCGAGATCGCGGCGTGCGACATCGGCATTGGCTGGGTGCCGGACGACGCATGGAGCCGCGGGAAGTGCGCGCTGAAGGTGCTTCAGTATCAGGCCGCGGGACTGCCAGTCGTCGCGAACCCTGTCGGCGTACAAGCGGACTTCGTGCGCGACAACATTACCGGTTTCCGCGCTAACACAACCGACGACTGGGTACGCGCGATTCGCACCCTCGCGACAGACGCCGCGTTGCGGAATCGCCTTGGCGGCGCGGCGCGGCGAGAAGTGGAAGCACGCTACAGCGTCGAAGCCGGTGCGAGGCTCTGGGTGGAATCGCTCTCGCGACTCACGACCGCGCGAATGGCGGGATAAAGGATGCTGATGTTCGGCGACGTGCTGCGCAAGTTCGGCTCGCTGGTCGCGGACGCGACGGGGCCGATCGTGCGCGCGAACGGTCGTGTGTGGCATCTCTCGCCCGAAGGTGAATCGCTCTTCGGCACCGCGGGTCCGGCGTTCGATCAGTGGCTCGCCAACGGTTCGGCCGAAGTGGTGAAGAGCGGCCCGCACCGCACGGTGTACCGCGTTCCGCTCGCGACCGGCGCGGTGTACGCCAAACACTGCCGCATCAACGGGCCGCGTGCGTGGGCGCGAGAGGTGCTGCGCGTCCCGAAAGCGCGACTCGAATTCGAGAACGCAATGCGACTGCGTTCGCTGGGGATCAGCGCGGCGGTCCCGCTCGCGTGGGGCACGCCCGACACGCGCTGGCCGGGGCAGAGTTTCCTCATCACGCGCGACCTCGCGCCCGCGGTCCCATTCCCCGATTTCATCGAATCGCACGAACTCAGTCCGAACTCGCGTCGCGAGTTCGCGCGTGCCCTCGGCGAGTTCCTGGCTCGCCTGCACGAGAACGGCATCAGCCACCCGGACCCGCACCCCGGTAATCTGCTCGTCGATCTCGTCGCGGGCGCCCCACAGTTCAGCCTGCTCGACGTTCACGCGATCAGGTTCGGCGCTTCCCTTTCGTGGAGCGCGAGCCGCGCGAACCTGGTTCGCTTCAACCGGTGGTACCAGCTCCGCGCGAGTCAGACGGACCGCCTGCGCTTTTGGGAGGCGTACCGCGCGGCGCGCCCATCGATACCGGACGCGGCGCGCGAACTGGAGCGTGCAACACTCGCTTCCAATCGCCGGTTCTGGATGGCGCGCACGGCGCGCTACGCCGGCACACACCGCAGTATCCGCCGCGTGCGAGCGGGCCGCGTGCGCGGGTTGGCCGTTCGCAACATTCCGGATGATTTCCTTCGCGCGCTTCTCGCGAACCCCGACGCAGCGTTCACGCGACCCGGCACGCGGTTACTCAAGCAGTGCGTGAGTTCCACGGTCGCGGAACTGGAAATGCCCACACCCGACGGCACGCGAACCGTCATCCTCAAGCGTGTGAACGTGCGCAGCGCCTTCGATCCACTAAAGAATCTCTTTCGCTCGTCTGCAGTCCGGCGGTCGTGGCTGCTCGGTCACGGGCTGCGCGAGCGATGGCTGCCGACCCCGCGACCGCTCGCGATGTTCCACGTCTACCGCGCCGGATTTCTCCCCGCGGACGGCTATTTGCTCACCGAGAAGGTACCGAACGCGGTCGGTCTGCCCGAAGCGGTGAAGGCGTGTCGCGACCCCCACATCCTTCGCGCGTGGGCCGAGAAACTGGCACGCGTGGTGCGAGCGATGCATGAACGCGGCGTTTCGCACCGCGACCTGAAGGCGCCGAATGTGATGTTGGAGAACGCTACGAGCGACCCCGCGAACGCAACATCCGTTCTGATAGACCTCGTCGGGGTGCGGGCAAGCACGGACGCGGTCCCGTTCGCACGCCGGGCGAAGGAACTCGCGCGATTAAACGCGAGTTTCCTCGCGATGCCGCACGTCACGCGAACGGAGCGACTCCGATTCTTGCGCGCGTACCTGAGTGCCGGGGAAAAACAGTTGAACTGGAAAACTTGGTGGAACGCGGTATCCGAGGCGACTGCGGCGAAGGTGGCGAAGAACCGCCGCAGCGGGCGCTCGATCGGATAACCGTTATCATCCGCGAAATGTGAAGAAAAGCACACTCGACGGCCGAAACTATTCCGGTCGTGCTGAAGGCAGCGATCCTGTTCCCGTGTCGCGGGGCGATGTGTATGCCGTGTTCTCCGCACTGCCGCTCGCTCGTCTGGCTCGCGGTTCTCACCGCGCTGTTCGGCGCGAGCGCGGGGTGCGAAGCCCTTCGCCTCGACCTGCCCGCGCCCAACACGCGGGTCGATGTCGCTCCTCCGCCGTCGGCCGTCGTGGTCGCGCCCGTCTCGACCGCGCCGCCTGGCAAGAAGCACACCCGCGGCGCCTACTACGTCCTCTACCATGACTTCGAGATCGACAAGGCCGACCCGCTGTTCGCGGAACTCGACGCGCTCCCAGATCAGGTCTTCGGTGAACTCAAACTCCCGCCGAGTAGTGGCCTCGTGCAGGTGTTCCTGTTCGACACGCAGGAGCGCTACGAACGCTATATGCGGGCGAAGTACCGGAACCTGCCGCCGCGCCGCGCGTACTTTATCGCGGAACCGCGTGCCGGCGGAACCGACGAACTCAAAATCTTCACATGGCTCGGCGATCACCTCAGCACCGACCTGCGGCACGAACTCACGCACGCCCTACTGCGAAGCGTGTTGAAGGATGTTCCACTGTGGCTCGACGAGGGTCTGGCCGGGTACTTCGAGTTACCGCCGCATCAGGATGGCGTGAACCCGCAGCATCTGGATACACTGCGTCGCGGGCCGTTTCAGCCCGACCTTGCGCGACTGGAGAAGTTGAAGGACGTGGCCGAGATGCAGAAGCCGGAGTACCGTGAGGCGTGGGCGTGGGTCCACCTGATGCTCCACACCGGCCCAGCCGCGAAGAAGGTGCTGCACGATTACCTGCAAGCGCTCCGCGCCGACCCAAACCCCGGCCCGCTGCTCCCGAAGTTGCGCGAAGCCGTGCCCGAACCGGAACAGGCGCTCGCCGATTACCTCGCGACCGTCGAAATGCCGGAACCGCGCACGAGAACGCGGGCGAGCGCACCGAAATAAAGTAGCAGGCACACTCCGTGTGCCGTCGTTTAACGCGCGGTAAAGGAACGGCACAGGAGTGTGCCTACTACTTTGAACACCACGGAAGGTACACACCATGATCGCCATTACGGGCGCGGCCGGGTTCATCGGGTCGAACCTCGCGCACCGACTCGCCAGCGAGGGCCACCAACTCCTTCTGGTCGATCATGAACTTAACCCCGCGAAGGCCGCGAACTTCGTCGGGTTACCGCGGTTTGCGTTCAGCCGGCACGACCACTTCCTCGAAGACCTCACCGCGAACCGCGTCGCACCAGATGCGATTTTCCACCTCGGCGCGTGCAGTTCCACCACTGAAACGAACTGGGACTACCTGTTCCGCAACAACGTCGAGTACACGCGCCGCCTCTGGGAATGGGCCACTGCGAACCGGAAGCCGTTCCTCTACGCGTCGAGTGCCGCGACGTACGGCGACGGCTCGCGCGGCTTCGACGACTACACGCCGCCGCGCGAACTGAAGCCGCTGAACCTTTACGGCAAGAGCAAGAACGCGTTCGACATCTGGGCGATTGCAGAGGAGACGACCGGACAACCGACACCGCCGAAGTGGGCCGGGCTGAAGTTCTTCAACGTGTACGGTCCGCGCGAGTCACACAAGGGACGCATGGCGAGCGTCGTGTATCACACGCACAAGCAGGTGACGACGACCGGCGAGATGAAGCTATTCCGCTCAACGGACCCGCATCTCGAGGACGGCGGGCAGCGCCGCGACTTCGTGTTCGTCGGCGACTGCGTGAACCATCTCATCTGGCTGTGGAAGAACGACGCGACGAACGGCGTGTACAATTCTGGGAGCGGCGAGGCTCGCACGTTTCACGATCTCGCGCGGGGTGTGTTCGCCTCGCTGGGGCTTCCTCCGCGAATCGGGTTCACCGACATGCCGCGCGACTTGGCCGGGAAGTATCAGAACTTCACGCGCGCGGAAATGACGAAATTGCGGGCCGCCGGGTGCGAGATTCCCGCTACCCCGCTGGAAGATGGCGTGTCCGAGACGGTACTGTGGCTGGAGGGCAGAACTGAGAGCGTTCGCCGCGCCGCGTGAACCCGTGCAGCGCGAACCGGAATCCGCTAACCTGACCACACCGCTTCACCCGTTCTCAGCACCGCGACGCCTACGATGAACTTCCTGATCACCGCTGGCAACACGCAGACCCCCATCGATCGGGTGCGGTGTATCACCAACACGTTCGCCGGGCGCACGGGCGCGGCCATCGCTCGAACCGCGTGGGACCGCGGGCACACGGTCACACTCGCGACTTCGCGCCCGGACGCGCTGCTTGAATACGGACTTAACCCGCGCGAACCCGGCGAGCGATTCACGGTGCTTCCTTACCAGACGTTCGACGAACTTGCCTCACTGCTCCAAAACCAACTTCGCACCGGCGCGTTCGACGCGGTGTGCCACTCCGCAGCCGTGAGTGACTTTCTCACCGCAGGCGCGTACACCCCCAACGCAGGCACGTTCTTCAACGCCCGCACTGGACAGTGGGAGGCGCGATCCGGCGCACCGGTGCTCACCGTGCAGGAGGCCGGGAAAATCAAGAGTACGGAACCGGAGTTGTGGGTGCGACTCGTTCGCGCACCGAAGCTCGTGGACCGCTTCCGGCAACCGTGGGGCTTCACAGGCGTGCTGGTGAAGTTCAAACTTGAAGTGGGCTTGAGCGAGCAGGAACTCGTGGACGTGGCGGAAGCATCTCGCGAGCAGTCCGCGGCCGAGATCATCGTCGCGAACACGCTCGACGGCGCCGCGCACTGGGCGTACATCGGTCCGGTCGGCGACAAGTACGAGCGCGTGACGCGGCGTGAGTTGCCGGACCGCCTGGTGCTGGTTCTCGAAGACCTTTTTCAGAAGCGGGCGAGCAATGGCTAACGTACTCCTCGGCGCGACCGGCAGCGTGGCCGCCGTGCGCGTGCCGGCGCTCTTCGATTCGCTCACCGCCGCCGGTCACTCGGTAAAGATCGTCGCCACCACCGCTGCGACGTATTTCTTCGATCCCACCGAGTTCCGCGCTTCTGCCGTACTCGTTCTCGACGAAAATGAATGGCCCGGTCGTGAAGCGGGCGAGCGATACCATCGCGGCGATTCGGTTCTGCACATCGAACTCCGGAAGTGGGCGGACATTTTCGTGATTGCGCCACTCGACGCAAACACGCTCGCGAAACTCGCGGTCGGTCTGTGCGACAACTGCTTAACGTGCGTGTGGAGAGCCTGGGACGTGGCGCGCCCGGTGGTACTCGCTCCCGCGATGAACACGCTCATGTGGCAACACTCGTTCACCCGGCGCCATCTGCGTTCGATCGCCGCCGACGCGGGCGCGGGTCACATCCCGGCGCACCTTGCCGACGATGCGCTCATTCAACAGATCAACGACCGCAGCCCGACGTTGCGCGTGGTGGCACCGGTGTCGAAGCAACTCGCCTGCGGCGATGTCGGCGTCGGCGCACTGGCAGAAGTGGCCGACGTCGTGAACGCAATTCAGTTCATGCTCGGTCGCGCCCAAGTCGCATGACTCGCCGATTGCAATTTCGCAAGCGTCGAAACGCCCTTGACCCGCGCCATACCATGACCCCGC
This sequence comes from Singulisphaera sp. GP187, assembly GCA_945905925.1. GTDB lineage: Bacteria > Planctomycetota > Planctomycetia > Gemmatales > Gemmataceae > Gemmata. The sequence continues at coordinate 4,510 of CAMDQN010000016.1, read as the reverse complement.
CCACCTCGGGCACATCACAATCTGAGGCAACCGCATGAAGACGTTCCTGGCCGCCGTGTTCGGGTTCGCGGTGTTTACGCTCGCGCAGCCCGCGAAGGCCGACGACACGCCCAAACTGCTCGGCAAGTGGGAAATCACGAAGTCCACCGGTGACACGCCGGTTGGTGCGATCGTCGAGTTCGCGAAAGACGGCAAGATGACCGCGATGGTCAACCTCGACGGCAAAGACCTGAAACTCAACGGCACCTACAAACTCGACGGCAAGAAACTCTCCGTGAAACTCACGCTCAACGAGCAGAAGATCGAACACGACTTCACAGTTACCTTCAAAAGTGACGACGGCCTGGAATTGGAAGACAACGACAAGAAGGTGGATACGCTCAAGAAGAAGAAGTGAGTCGGGTCGATTCTTATGGGGTTAGTAGTTCCGATTGGAGTCTGAGTAGCCACGCGTCACTTCCAAGCCACGACTCCTAATCGGAACTACTGACCCTACGAAGGCGTGCCAAAACGCCTCACCAGCATCCCCGCGAGCAGCACAACCACACACCCAATCCCGATTGCCATCCCGAACAACACCGGCCCAACGCCCACTTCCGTAACCGCCTGACCCGCGATCAGGTGACCCAGCGGCGCACTCGCGCTGAGCATAATTGCCCACACCGCCATCACGCGACCGCGCACCGCGTCTGGCACCGCGAGTTGAAGCGTCGATTGCCCCGTCGCGAGAAACAGGATCATTCCAAAACCGATCGCGGCGCAACACGCGTTCGCGAGCCACACGACCTGCGCGAATCCCAGCCCAGTCATTCCCGCCGCGCATACCGCGACCCCACAGAACATGAATGCACCGCGCCGCGACACGCTCCCGAACGTCGCGGTAACAAGCGCCGCGCCCAGAGCGCCCGCGCCGAGCCAACTCAGCAACGAGGTGTACACATCGACGCCCAAGCCGAGTTGTAGTCGCGTGTACGCGGGCAGCACCGTAACGACCGGCCAGCCGAACATGCATAGCGCGAATGTCAACAGCACGATCGCCCCGAGCGCGGAGTGGTCGCGCAAGTATCGCACGCCGTCCCACGCGGACCCGCGCTCGCGTTTCTCGCTCGCGTGCGGTTCGGGAATGCCGCGGAGCGCGCGGAGCACCGCGAGGAAACTCAGCGCGTTCAGCGCGAAGCACGCGGTCGCGCCGACGGTAACCTGGTTCGCGCCGTCGGGGAAATGCGGCAGCAGCAGGGCCGCGAGAAGAAACAGGCGCCCCGCGAGCGCCGGCCCCAAGGCGCGGGCGCAGTTGAAGACAAGCGAGTTCAGCCCGACCGCGTTGATGAGGTCTTCTTTGGGCACGAGGTCCGGCACGAACGCGAGCCGCGCCGGGAAGTCCACTGCCTGAATCACGCCGTTGAGTGCGATGAGTGTGAGCACGAGAAACGGCGTCGCAAAGCCGCACGCGACCACGAACGTGAGAGCGACGGCGTTCAGCAAGAAGACGGTTTGCGTGGTGGAGACGATCCGGCGCTTCGGGTAGCGGTCCGCGAGCGACCCGCCCCACGCACCGAGCAAAAGTGTCGGACCAATCTGAGCGACCAAAATCCAAGAGGGCCAGCGCGGGTCGCCGGTGCGGTCGTACATCAGCCACATGAGCGCGGCCGACTGCATCCACGTGCCGACGAACGAAACGATCTGTCCGTAGAAGTACCGCCGGTAGCTCGGGTGCCGCAGCGAGCGGAACGTCGTCTCTTTGAGTGCCTTTAACAACTTGGTGTTTGGTGTTTGGTGTTTGGTGCTGAGGTTCGCACTACCTCCGCGAGTCGCTGGCTCGCTCACCTTCGGCTTGCGGCTAAACTAAACACCAAACACCAAACACCAAATACCAAACGCGACTCAGCCGTACTTCTTGTGGCAGTCGGCGCTCGTCATCTTCGCGGCCTTGACCAACCCGCCCGCGAGCTTCTCGCCGACTGGGTCGAGGTACATCCGGCCGCCCGATTCCTTGATGGTCTTGTCGTAGCCGATCACGTGGACGTTGAAGATGAACGCGGTGTCACTCGTCGCCTCGAACCAGTGGATGTTATCCTTGTGGTCGGAGATGGTCGAGAGTTCGCCCGGCTTAAAAGTGCGGTCAATGGTCGGCTTGATGACGTAGTGGTCGGTCTTCGTTTCGACGCGGTCGTAGTGCCGGCCGTGCCACTCGCCCTTGAGGATGATGAACCCGGTACACATGTTCGCGTGGCCGTGCGGCACGATAGATCGGCCCTTCTTGCACGCGAAGATTTGCTTGCCGAACCCCACGTCCGCGGGCAACCCATCCACCTTCGACAGGTCGAACCCGAAGTTCGCGGCGCCATTATCGGGCAGCTTTTTCTTCTCCGCCTCGTCGAGTTTGATGAGCTTGCACAGTTCCATGAGATCGACCCGCTTGTACAGGTCTTCCATCTTGGTCTGGAACTGCAGGTCGGTGAGCTTCTGGCCCTTGAGGTCTTTGCTCATCTCGACCAGTTCCGCCATCCACTTCTGAATGGTGGGCTTGGCGGGGTCGGCGAACAGATCGCGCGACCAGAGCGTTTCGAGCAGTGAGAACGTGATTGCGGACCCAATCAGTTTGGCGTGAAACTCGCGGCGGGATTGCATGGCGTAGAACTCCGGGAAGGTGGGAGAGCGTTGAGAGTAACCCGGCACACTGATTGAGAGAAGCGAAAAGGGAACGGCGAAATGCAGAACGTCAAATCGGGCCGATGTAGGCGAATCGCGGCACAGTCTGGGCGTTGTACGTGACATCTTCGAGGAACATCGCGAGCGGGCGCACCCACAACCCGGTCGCGTTGTAGAGCGGCTGGTACACGACGAGCAACTCGTCGGTCTCGCTGTGCCGGGCGACGCCGATCACCTCGTACTCGCCGCCCTTGTAGTGACGATACAGGCCCGGAACAGGTTCATTACTCGACATGATGGAATGCTCGGCTCCAGTGCTTTGTTTTTACCCCGAAAAGGGTGTATCCCACAGCCCAGGGTGGCGTAACTCGCAAAGCCGCTTCACCCCGGGCTACTATCTGCCGCCCCTTACGGGGGCTAAAAACAAACACACTCCGACTCCGATAATGCTTTTTACTTCTCCACAATCGGGCTGGCCTTGTCCGCGGTGGGGAACTCCTTCGGCAGCGCGATCGTCACCTTGCCGGTAACGGCCCATTCGGTGCCGCGCGTGACCGTGCCCGCGAAGCCCCAGCATTTCATCGCGACCGCGTCGTGACCCATCGGCGTGTGGAACACACGACCCTTGCCGTAACTCACGGTCCAGATCATTGGTTCGTGCGTCTTGGTGCCGCTCGAATACGCGGTCGCGAGCACTTTCACGTTCTCGATCGGGCCGCGCATGTTGTCGTACAATTCGTCCTTCACGTGTGCCCACTCCTTCGGCATCCCCTTGGTAACGGGGTGTTCGGCGTCACGGAGCTTCACCGTGAACGGGCCGCTGTAGCGGTGCCCGGAACCGCCGTCGGCGCCCGCTTCGACAATCACTTCCTTGTCGTCGTCGTACTTCAGTCGCTTGCCGTCCTTCACGCCGCGCCAGCCCATCCCGATCATCTGGTTGTACTCCTTCCAGCCGCCGAACGCGTTGTTCGCCGCGTGAACCACCACGAACCCGATCTTGCCCTCTTTCAGCAGCGCGTCGAAGTCATCATTGAGTTCCTTGCTCCACGACTCGCCGTTGTAGTTGCTCACGATCACGTGGAAGTCGCTGAGTTTGGGACGGAACTTCGCCATCTCTTCCTTCTTTCCCTTCGCCGGGCTGGTCGCGACGTCCACCGTGAAGCGGCCCGTGTCCTCGTAAATTTTCTTCAGCACGGGCGTGGTCTGCTGCCAGTTGTGATTGTTCTGGCCGTCGATGATGAGGACTTTCATCTTCTCGTCCGCGGCCGGCGCGTACAGCGCGAAGATGGTTGTGAACAGGAACGCAGAGAGGAATCGCATGGAGAGGCTCCGAGTTGGGTGAGGATTGAACCGGCGGCATTCAGATTGTGCGAGTTACCGTGAGCGATCGCAACGGTGTAGAATAGATGTTAGCCCCATTTCTTTTGAGGGCATCGCTGTGACAACCGAAACGCATGACGTGGTGAAGGTGTACATCGGACCGGTGGTGAATGTGCAACTGTACCAGCAGGCGCTCCGCGAAGCCAGTATCGAGAGCAACGTGGTCGGGCTGAGCCTGAGCGCGAGTTTCGGCAGCGTGATACCGAACTCAGTGGAGTTGTGGGTGAAGAGCGAGGACGCGGAGAAGGCCACGGCCGCGATCAAGCGGTTCGAGAACAACGAAGACATTTTGGCGTGAAGAAGCCTCCCCCTCCCTGAAGGGAAGGGGAGTTTGACTTGTGTTTCGGACTTACGGAGGGTGTTGAAGTGATCAGATGAACACAGGCCACCTGGTTCGGTTGGGCTACGGTGAAGTTTACCACAACGTCACCACAACCCGTCCGGCAGGAGGCCTGTGCCATGGACCAACTTATCCCCTCAT
>CAMDQN010000015.1 GCA_945905925.1 Singulisphaera sp. GP187 | reverse complement strand
CAGTGGGACGCGGTGCGCGACGCACAGTGCGACTTCTACTACGTGACGGTGCGTCGGGCCGCCCTGAAGAAGTTCCGCGATTCCCTCGGTACGGACGCGTTCGCGGCCGGCGTGATGCCGTCCTACGTCCCCGAATGGCGGTTCGCATTGGCACCATAGTCAGAGAAGGGGGTGAAAAGGCTCGGCCACAGCGCCGTGTCTTTTCTCCCCCTTCTCCCCTTCTCCCCTTAACTCTTCCGAATCCCCCTGTCTCTTCGAGCAAGCGGGTAATCCCTACCGGTAAGAGTTGCAACGCGATTGCGAGAAATTGCAAACTCGCCTCAAGTTCCCGGATCGTTTCGCACAATGCGAAAAAAACCGAGCAGACGATTCCACTTGTTGTGTAGCGGGTTGCGCGGTGCGATCCAAACGCGGCGAGTTCCGGCACGGATTGTGCTTTTCGGATAATCCGTCGAACGGTTCTCCCCCCGAACCCCGACAGAGGCCGAGCGGTTCCCCCCAAGAAACACCGTCGCCCTCCGTATCTGGTTTGCCTCCATCCCAAGTAAGCCGCCCGGTCCCCCACCGGGCGGCTTGCTCGTTTTTACCTCCTCCTCCGTATAATTACGTCACGGTATCCAACGCCTCCGCGAGCGCGTTTATGAGTGTCCCGGTTTACATCACGCCACCACTGCTGACTGGCCCGATCGCGCCGGTCCCGGCACCTATCGAACTGGCAGACCTGTTGCGCCAACTGATCGCGGTTCAGCAAGAACAAGTGTCCTTGCTGAAAGCGCAGGCTGCGAATCAGGACGCAACGACGCGGTGGAAAGCGTTTCTCGCGCGCTGGGCCGACGAGTTCCCCGGCATCGGCAGCGCGTGCAAACAGGCGATTCCGGCGCTGGAGCGCGCGTACCTGGGTCTTGTTCGCGAGGTGACCGAGAAAGTCACGGACGACCCCGACGCGCTGACCAACGAGTTCGCGCTGGCCGAGTTCCTCGACCGCTACGGCATGAAACTGGCGCAGATGGGAAACATCGTGAGCCAACTCTCGCCGCTGTCAGACGCGGCTTCGACAGAGAAGGGGTTCGGAAGAGAAGGGGAGAAGGGGTGAAGGGGTGAAGGGGTGAGACAACCTGTGGCGCGCCTTTGGTTTCTCACCCTTTCACCCCTTCGTAATTTGGAATCGCATGGAAATCGCACCCGCCGAACTGACCCGCGTCCGCGAACTGTACACACAAGGACGCTACCGACAGGCGCACGACGCGGCGACCACGCTCGGGCCATTGCGCGAATGGTCCGGCACGGCCGCGCGGCTCATCGGCGGGCGGCTTGCGATCCAACTCGCCGCGCCGAAGCTCGGCCGCCGGATGCACCTCGTCGCGTTCCGCGCGACGCCCGCGTACCCGGAAGCGATCTACTACCACGCCCGCTACCGCATGGAGCGGTTCGGTTCGCTCTCGACGTGGCGGTTCATGCGGAACCACCCCGACTGGTCTGACGCCCCGCCCGAATTGCACGCGGACTGGATCGCTCTCTCGGCGTTCATCGTCGCGCGGCTACGCGACTTCGACCGCGCGGAGCGACTGCTGAATCGTGCGGAAACGATCACCCCGGACCGGCCGTGGCCGTGCATCGAGCGTTCGAGCGTGTACGAGTTCGCCGACCGCCTCGACGATGCGATGACCGCGGCGCGCCGGTCTCTTGAGATTCATCCGTGGTTTCGGCCCGGTGTGCAGTCCGTCGCGCACCTTCTGCTTCGACAAGGCCGCGACCGGGAGGCGCTCGACTTCCTCACGGAAGCGGATCGCAACCTCGAAAGTGGTCTGGTGTCGGCGCAACTCGCGGCGCTCCAGACCGACTTGGGTCACTTCACGGACGCCCGGCGCACCCTCGACCGGTACGCGGAACTGTCGCCGCTGATCGAGCCGGAAATCGCGAAGTGGTTCGCCGCGAGGCGCGCCGACTCCGCGTACTTCCTCGGCGAACCAACGGTCGCCGCGCGGTTCGCCCGCGAGGTGAAGGAGGAGTTCTACGACCAGTTCGCGGAGCGGTTGGAAACGGAAAGACCTACCCCCCCCGCCCTCCTCCCTTCAGGGAGGGGAGCTGGGGGGGTAGGTCTCTGCGCACGCAACATCATCAAACTCGACTTCCCGCCTGCGCCCGCAACGCCAACGGTGTACGAGTTGCTCGCGCGGTTCTGGAACCACCCGCTACCGGGAATGTCCGAAGGCAGCCCGCCTGCCGCCGGTCTGCCCGACGCGGCCGAACGGCTCCGCGCGGAAGAAGCCGGTTGGGTCGCACTCGAGTGTACGCTCTCGCTCGATGCCGCCGTCGCGCTGATCGAGCGCCGTGTGCCGTTCATCATTACGCTCGTTGAAGCGGGGTTCTCGCAACCGCGGTTGTGCGTCGGCGCGGACGCGATGCGCGGCTCCGTTTCCGTCATCGACGGTACGGATCGTCGCCCGGTCGATGCGCCCGTGGGTTCGCTCGTGAAGCGGTTCAGCCCGTTCGGTCCGCGGTGCCTCGTGATCGTGCCGCGAGCGGAAGCGGGAAAGCTCGACGGTCTGCCGGCGATTGCGGAAGCCGACGCGCGTGAAGCATTGTATGCCGTGCAAAAGCCGCTCATCGCGCACGACCGCGGTGCGGCCGAGAACGCCCTTCGCGTTATGCGCGACCGCTTCACGGACAGCAAGTTCACCACCTACGGCGAACTCGCTCTCAGCCGCTACGACGCGCACCCACTCCGGTTGCTCGACCTGTACAACGCGCTACTCGCGAAGACCCCGCACGAATCGACGTGGGTACTCGCGAAGACGCACGTCCTTCGCGAACTGAACCGGACGCCGGAGCGCGAGGCGCTTCTCGAAGCCGAGAGTTCGCGTCTCGACGCCGAGCCGATGGTGTCGCAGACGTTTGCGCAAGCCATCCTTCTCTACCCTCACCGGCAGGCCGACGCGACGCGTCTCTTGCGCCGCTCAGTGCAGGATCGGCCGACAGCTGCAGCGGGCTACTACCTGCTCGCGACGCAGTGGTGGGAGGAGCGGCAGTTCGACGAAGCGGTCGAACTGTACCGGTTCGCCTGCACGCTGGAAGAACGCGAGGATCAGTTCGCGGACGCATACTTCCGCGCCGCCCACGCGACCGAACAAGTGCCGGAGGCGCTGCGGTTGTTCCAACAGCGCGCGTGTCGCGCCGCGGTGCCCGTGCCGGCCGCGACACGTGCGCTGTTCCACGCGCTGATGGACCGCGACGAACCTCAGCAAGCCGCTGTCGCTGTCGATCAGGCGATCCGCAAGTTGCAAGAAGCACCTACCCTCCCAACCCCCCTCCCTGAAGGGAAGGGGGCTTTGTCTGACTCCCCCCTCCGTGAAGGGAGGGGGGTTGGGGGGGTAGGTTCCGAACGCTCCCAATCGCTCGGCGAGTTGCTTTTGTTCCGCGCGGCGTGCCACGCGTCCGCGGACCGGTTCGCGGAGGCCGATGCCGACCTCACGGCCGCAAAGCCGCTCGTTCAGCCGGTCGCGTGGCACAAGGCCGCGGCGCGCGTCGCGCGCACCAAGCCCGACATCGCGACCGCCGGCGCGCACTTCCTCGAAGTCATCAAACTCGAACCGCTCTCGATGGACGCGCACCGCACGCTGACGACGCTGCTCGCGGACACCGATGGCCGGGCCGCGGCGCGCACGCACCTCGCGCAAGCGTGCCAGCGGTTCCCGCACCACTACCCTCTGCTGAAACTCCGCGCCGAGTTCCTCTCGGGCGATAGCGACGCGGACGCGGACCTTGCGATTCAAGCCGTACTCAACGAGTACCCGAACGATGCCTGGGCGCTTCGCCAGCGCGCGCTCGTACTCGCGGACCGAAAGCAGATCGCGGAGGCGCTCCGGGAAGTCACCCACGCGGGCGAACTCGAACCCAACCATGTGTGGTACTACCCGGTTCTCGCACAGGTTCACAAGCACGCTGATCACACCGCCGACGCGCTCGCCGCGATCCGCGACGGATTGCGCCACAACATTGACCAAGAACCGCTCATCGCGGAGTTCGTGCAACTCAGCCGCGGGCGCCGCGAGAAGCGCGCCGCGCTCGACTTCATTGAGGCGGAACTGCGCCGGCAGCCTCACACCGGTGAAGGGTTGGTCGCTTTTGTCGGCACATCGCACCACGTGTTCCAGGGCGCCGGCAGCGACCCAGAAGACCACACGCGGTTGCTTGAAACGCTGGAGCATATCCTCGACGACCGGCCGGACCTGTGGCACGCGTGGTCCGTGGTCGTTCAACAGTTGGCCGGGCTGGGACGGTTGGAAGAATCGCATTCGCTCGCGCGCGAAGCCACGGCCCGGTTTCCGCTGCTTGGTAAGTTGTGGCTCGATCTCGCGCAGATTTGTCACGCGATGGGCAACAGCGAAACCCGGCTCGAATCACTGCGGCAAGCGGTCACGGTGTCGCCCGGGTGGTCGCTGGCCGCGCGCGAACTGGCCGACGCGCTCGACGACGCCGAGTTGCGCGAAGACGCCATCGTCGTGCTCGAACGTGCGACCGTGCGCAACCCGCTCGACTCGCTCCTGCACGGATTTCTTGCCGAGCGCCTCTGGGACGAAGGCCGGTCGCGCGAGGCGATTGAGCGAGCGAAGACCGCGGTGCGCCTCGAGCCGGGATACGACTGGGCGTGGCACGCTGTTCAAATGTGGGCCGAGCGGCTGGAAGAACCGGACGAACCGGCCGAACTTTCGCGCGAACTTTCGCGAGACCGCGCCGGCGACCCGCGTGTGTGGCTCCGACTCGCGCGCATCTTGCACCAACCGCGACACAACGACGAAGTGCTGACCGCGCTCGACCGTGCCATCGCGCTCGATCCCAAGAACGTGGAGGCGCACGATCTGAAAGCCGAACGGCTCGCGGAGATGGGCCGGTTCGACGCGGCGATCGAAGCCGCCAAGCCGCCGCAGTTCGCCGACGACATGCCAATGATTCTGCAAGGCCGCGAAGCGTGGGTGCTCGCACGGCGCGGTGACTACCCGGACGCGATCAAGAGCATGGACGCGCTCGTGAAGGTCGATCCGGCTTACGTGTGGGGCTGGCACCAACTCGCCGACTGGTACAACGAAACCGCGAAGTCCGGGCACTACCTCGAAGCCGCGTCCGCGCTCGTTCGGCTTCAACCGCACCACCCGACTGGGTGGACCATGCGCGGCGAGGCGAAGCTCCAAACCGGCGACCGCGACGGCGGCAAGAGCGACCTGCGAGAAGCGCTGAAGATCAGCGCGACTTACTCGCCGGCCGCCGCGATCCTCTTCGACGCGTGTCTCGCCGACGAGGAGTTCCGCGAAGCTCGCGTCGCACTCGCGGTGCTTCAAGAGCACGCGGGCGGGCCGGAAGTCGCGGTGAAGCAGATCCAACTCGCGTGCAAGACTGACGACCCCGAGACAGCGACACGCGCCTTCGCGGAAGTGTGCGAAGGTCCGGGCACGTCCGCGTTCCCGATTCGGGCCGCGCTGAACGAACTCCGTACGGCCGACTGGGAAGACCACGCGTACCGCGTTCTGCGCGAGTCGTGGCAGAGCGGCGGGCCGTTCCACCCGTGGACACCGATCTTCTGGATCGACTCGCCCGAGGGTCAAGACGCGGATCCCGGCGACCGGCTCCGCGCGGCCGAAACGGTCATCAAAGCGTACCCGAAGTTCATGCCCGGGCACGATTGCAAGGCCGAACAACTCGCGCTCGCGGGTCGCTACGACGAAGCAATCGCCGCGTGCAAGCCGCCAGAACTTGGCGAACCACTCCCGGCCGAACTGCGGGGCCGCGCCGCGTGGATCGAGGCGCGCCGCGGGGACCGCGCGCGGGCCATTTCCATCATGCGGCAACTGGTCACCGAGCAACCGCATTTCGTGCTGGGCTGGCGGCAACTTGCTGCGTGGTACGACACGGCCGGGCGGCCGCGCGACTGCCTTGACGCGAGCGAGCAGTTCGTGAAACTCGAACCGACTAATCCGCTCGCGTACATCTACCGCGGCGAGGCCCGGCGCAGTCTCGCGGACCGGCGCGGCGCACTGGCCGATTTCCAGAAGGCGTTCGACCTCGACCCGACGTTTGAAGCGGCCGGCTTGAACCTCATCACGGAGCAACTCGCAGCCGGTGACATCGCAAGCGCGGCGCGCACGCACGCCGCTCTTCAAGAGCACACGGACGGCCCGCTGGTGCGCTTGCGCGGGGTTCAGGTCGCGTGCCGACAGGGTTCGCTCGAACACGCGCTGTCGAACTTCCGCGAACTCGCGTCGGACCCGGAAGTAACGCGCGGCACGCTCCGCGAAGCGGTGCAAGCGTTCGACGCTGAAGGTTGGTCCGCGAAGCTCACCGACGAACTGAAGGAACTCGCGTTCGGACCCGACGCGAGCGCGGACGTGGCGGGTTTGTGGGCCGACCGCGCGGTTGCCGGTGGAACGGCGGAACAGGTTTCCGAGCAGCTCCCGGAGTTGCTCGCGCAGAACCCCGAAGCCGGGCGAGAGGTGGTACTCGCGTACCTGTGGGCGCTCGCCGAGTTAGGCAAACCAGTGCAGGGGATCGTGCAGAAGTACAACGAAATCCTTCGTGCCGACGACGATGCGTGGGCGCGGACCGGGGCCGCGCTGGTCGCAGCCGGGCACCCTGGCATGGCGTCCGCGTGGCTGACCGACTGGCGCGATCGCCCAGATGTCGAAGCTTGGATGTTGCGCCCACTGGCGACCGCGTTCAGGCTACTGGATCAGGACGAGCGCGCCGCCGACGTGTGCCGGGCCGCGGTGAAACTGGGCGGTTCCGAAGACGTGCTCGCGGACTTCCGCGCGTGGCTCGCGCTCGATTTGGCTCTCAGCGGCCAGCCGGACGAGGCCATTGCGCACACGGCGAAGATCGACGCGGTCACCGTGTCCGACGCGCCTCGCCTGATTTTGGCGATGGCACAGGCAGTCGTGATGGTGAAGCAAGCCGGTCCCGACGGTAAAGCGTCGGCGTTCAAGGAAGCGAAGGAGGCGCTGCGTGTAGCCGCTGCCGCGTGTGCCGCGAAGGACGTGCCCGCGGGTGCGGCGCGGGCGTACCGGCGGGTGGTGTCGTGCGTGGCGGGCGAAGCCGGCGCGCTGACCGCGAAGCTGTGGGCCGTGTGGCAGCGCATCGCCCCGTGGGTCAAGTGAGCGCGCCAGCGGTAATCGCCGAACTGGATTCGCGGTTCGAGTTGCGGTCGTCCACGATCGTGGGCGCGGGGTTGGGCGTGTTCGCCCGTGTCGATCTGCCCGTCGGCGTGGAACTGGAAATCATCGGCACGCTCGTGGAGCGAGATTCACCGGCCGACCGTTGTTCGCACTTTGCCGACCATCACAAGTTCGTCATCGGCGAAACCTGGCTCTTGGTGCCGCTCGGCTTCGGCGGAATGGTGAACCACTCCGACACACCAAACATGGTCCGCGAGGTGCGCGGCGACCGCGCGTTCCTGCACACCGTGCGCCACGTAGCCGCGGGCGAAGAACTCTCCCACTGCTACACCACGTCTGCCCGCGATCGCCTGGGATTCGTTTGACGCGCACTGGTACTCGAAGCTCCCCTATTTGGAATCGCGATAGCAGCCGGGAGATGGCTGCCCAAATCCCCCAAACGTTCCACGTAGAGCGTCGATGAGCGTTTGAATGTCGCGTATTAGAGCTCTTTCAGAAAGTTCGTAGCGGAGCCGCGACCATCAGGGCGCGTGTGAACGTTCGCTCCCTGACGGTCGCGGCTCCGACCAGACGCTACGCATTAACTGAAAGTGCTCTCGACCGTCACGCGGCTTGCTTCGCGGTCTTCGCCTTCGGTTGATGCTTCCATCTTCTATGCAGCCAGAAATACTGCTCCGGGTGTTCGCGAATCAGTTTCTCCAGCGCCGCGGTATAGCGTGCGGTCATTGCCTTCACCGCGTTGGGGTCGTCGGCGTACTCCCGCGGGTCGATCACGTCGGCGCACTTTATCGCGTAGTACATCGGCGCCAGGGCGCTGTCCGGGTCGAAGTCTGCACACTGAGGGTAGTCGGCACGGCTCACGCGCGGGACACCGATCACCACCAGCACCGCGTCGAACTGTCGCGCCAGCAGCGCGATCGCCTTGTGCGTGCTCGCGGGGCGGCCGAAGAAGTCCACGAATACGCCGCGCGGCCCGGCGTCCTGGTCCGCGAGCGTCGCCACTTTCCCCTTCCCGTTGAGCGCGTCGGTGAGGCGCGCGAAGTCGTCGTTCTTTGCGATGATCGTTTGTCCGGTGCGCTGACGGAAGTGGAGAACGAATCGCTCCAGGTACGGGTTGTCGAGCACGCGCGCGATGGCGTAGGTGCGGAACCCGAACAACCCGAGCGTGAACCCGGCCATCTCCCAGTTGCCGAAGTGCGCGGTGACGACCAGCGCGGCGCGGTCGGTGGTGTACGGCGGGAGCATGTTCGCCCCGTGCGGCAACACGAGGTACTTCCGCATGGTGGTGGGGTGCAGTTTCCGTGGCAGCATCATTAGCTCGACGACGGCCCGGATGAAGTGGCGGAACATGGCGCGCACGAGCCGGTCGGCGCGGGCCGGGTCCGCGCCGAGTTCGGGGAACGCCGCGCAAACGTTCTCCAGCGCGATCCGGCGCCGGCTCTTCACCAGCACGTACACCAGCCACGCGAAGAAGTCGGCGACCGCGTAGGCGATCCGAGGCGACACCATTTGCACCACCGCGACGAGCGACCGTATCGCGAGGTAGACCGCGTAGTCGGTGGCGCGGTTCCGGTTCTTCTTCGCCATCCGTGGCCTCCTTTTCGGTCACACGCCCCGAGTGGCGCCGATGATCAGGTATCGCAGCCATCCCACGCGACTGCTCACTTCCAGCCGGCGCGTCGTGCGGCCGTAAGCAGTTGCACGGTTCCCTTGCCAGCGGGTCGCGATGTCGCGGAGGAACTTGTACGTCGGGAGCGTGTGCGGCGTGATGTCCTCAAACGTTGGCGCCGCGAACCCGGCGGCACTCGCCAGTGATCGGTATTCAGCTTCCGGGCACAGCACGTTCACCAGCCCATAACTGTCGCGTGTCTCGGGTCCGCCGATGTCGTATTTTTGGAGCGCGGCCAGTCCCTCGGCGCTGGGAACGAAGTCCGAGAGCGCGAGCCGCCCGCCGGGTTTGAGGACGCGCGCGGCTTCAGCGAGAAACGTCGCGCGACTCGGGAAGTGGAACACGCATTCCACCGCGAGCACCACGTCGAACTGCTCGTTCGTGAACGGGAGGGCGCACGCGTCGGCTTCGATCCACGCGGCGCGGTTGCCGTTGACGGGAACGACCATCGCCGCGGCGCGGGCCAGTTGGCGGGCGTCGATGTTCACGCCCGTCATGTCGAGGTTCTGGAACCGCTCGTTGAGACTCGCGATCGTTCCTCCGAAGCCGCAGCCGACATCGAGGACGCGCATACCGTCGCGCACTGAGGCCGCGTCGCACACGCGGCGGCACAACTCTTCGGCCGCGACCGCGTAGTCCGCGCCGGTGCCGGGGTTCGCATCGGGGTCGGTCCAGTAGCCCCAGTGGACGTGCCGACTGAGCGCGGCGGTGGTCTCTGGGTCACCGGTCGCGAGCCGCTCTAACAATGCGTCGAAGTACGGGGGCGGTTCGGGCGCCACGGCGGTCCTCCGGGGTGATATGCGCGATTCTAACTCGCTCGCGTTCCGCCACACAAGCCCGACGGCCGGGGCGCTCTTCGTTTAGCGTCCGACCCGAAGGGGCCTGCTTCACATTGCAAGCAGGCCCCTTCGGGTCGGACGCTAAACGAAGAGACGATCAAAGCGCCACAGTCCGCCCCGTCTTCGCGCTCTCGTAGATCGCGCAAATCAGATCGACCGCCTTCTTTCCTTCGCGGCCGTCCACCTTCGGCACGCGATTCGTCTGCACCGCGTCCACGAAGTCGGCGAGCTGCCGCCGGTGCCCCTCGTGGCTGATCGCCTTCGGGTCGGCCGAGCCGCCGCTCGCGCCGACCTTCGTTGAAAATCGCTCTTTCACTTTCGCGTCTTCTTCGGTCGCGGGCGTGAAGTCCCAGCGCATCACGTCGTCTTGCTCGATCACCGCGGACCCTTTGTCACCGTGAACCGCGATCGTCTTCGGGTAGCCGGGGTGAACACTCGTCGTTGCCTGAATGACGCCGAGCGCCCCGCTCGCGAAGCGAATCACCGCGACCGCGGTGTCTTCGACCTCGATGCGATCGTGCGCGAGCGTGGCCGTGAACCCGCTCACGTGCGTCGCCTCGCCCATCATCCACAGCAGCAGATCGACGTTGTGAATCGCCTGGTTCATCATGGCACCGCCGCCGTCGAGCGCCTGCGTGCCCTTCCACCCGCCCTCGTCGTAGTAGGCTTGGGTGCGCCACCATTTACATGTGGTTTCGCCGAGTGTGAGGCGCCCGAATCGCCCCGCGTCCACAGCGGCTTTGAGGGTGTTATTTGCGTCACCGAAGCGCGACGGGAAGATGGTGCAGAGTTTCACCTTCGCGCGGTCGCACGCCTCGATGATCGCCTGACACCGCGGGCCGGTGATTTCGAGCGGCTTCTCGACGACAACGTGCTTACCGGCCTGGGCTGCGACGATCGCCGGCTCGCGGTGCGCGCCGCTGGGCGTGGTGATGATGACCGCATCGACGCCTTTGGCTTTGACGGCTTCTTCGACGGTGGCGAACACCGGGCACGGCGGCAGACCCGTGTCCGCGAGCAGTTTCTCCGCGCTCTCCTTGGTGCGGCTGACGAGCGCCGAAACGCGCGCGGAGGGAATCTCTTGGATGGCCTTCGCGTGAAAGCGGGCGATCATCCCACAGCCCACCAAACAGAAACCGAGTTGCTCTGTCATTCTCCACCTAACGAAAAGACCAGCGGCCGTGGAGAAGGTGGAAACGGGCGATCATTCCGCAACCGATCAGAGCGCTTCAATTCGGCCACGGCCGCTGGTTACGGGAGATTGTAGTGGGCATCAGTGCCGACGCGACGGACCAACAAAGAGAACTTCGACGCGCATCGCGTCTTCGTCGATCCGGTAGAACACGCCGAGTACGTCTTCGTACCACACACGGAAGCCGGGGTCGCGTGACTCGCCCAGATCGCGCGCCATCCGGCGCAACATGAAATCGACGCGCGCCGCGGCTTCACGCACGCGAGCCGGATCGTCCGCGTGCGACTCAATTTGGCCGATCTGGTGGATCGCGGCAAGCTTCCAAATGATGGTGAAAATCATTCCCAGCCCAGCCGCTTTTTGACCTCATCGAACGTGTACCCCGGCTCCGCCATTCGGCGCGCGATCTCTTCGGGTGTGATAGCCTTCACCCAATCGGGATCGTCTGGCCGGGTCGTGATGTTGGGGACGACCACCCCCAGCACCTTCCCGGCGTCGGTGCGCAATTCGATCGAATCGGCCCCAGACGGCCGGTCCGCAAGTACCCTCTCTGCATCCGCCCATTCAACCTTCTGTCCACCGACGTATAGCGCGACCATGTGTGATCCTCCTGTGTTGATGGTATCAGTTCGGCGCGCCTCACCGCAACAGCTTCGCGGCCTTCACGACGTACTGGGCGCCGCTACCCACGGTCGCCGCGAGCATCAGCCACAGTAGCACCTCTTGCACCGGGTTCAGCACCGCGAGTACGTCGGTTGTGCCGGCCAGCGTGCGCAACCACGCGATCAGCAGCACGCCGATCAGCACCGCACACTGGAGAGCCATCTTCAGTTTGCCGAACCAGTCCGCGCCGAACTTCTTCCCCGTTGCTTCCACCATCCCGCGAATGCCCGTCACCAGCAACTCGCGACACACCACCACGGTCACCATCCACGGGAGAATGCCGGCCTTCTCCACCGGGATCAGGTAGATGAAGGTGCCGCACACGAGAATCTTGTCGGCCAACGGGTCGAGGTTGCGGCCGACCAGCGTGAGCGGGCCGTACTTTCGCGCCCACCAGCCGTCCAGCCAGTCGGTCGCGGTGGCGACGAGGAACACGAGCAGGCCCGCGAGCCACGCTTCGTGGACGATGCACGCGAACAGCACCACCGCGAGCGGCACACGCGCGAACGAGAGGAGGTTGGGGACGTTCAGAAGCGATTCGGGTGGCGGGGAAGGTGAAGCGGACATGTGTGACCCTTCGCGACGAGGCAAGGCGCGGGGTCATTGTCGCGAAGGGTCGCGAGAACGGCACCGGCCGCAGGCAAGACGCTGCGGCCGGTGCAATCGAAGCATGAAACGCCGCCCGCCCCACCCGGCGCATTATTGCTTTTTCGGGGGGACCGGTCTGGGTTCATTCGTCCCCTTGTCCGCGCCGGAGTCTTGAGGTGGAAGGGGCGGGTCGTTTGGTGGCTTTGGACTCGGTGAATCACACCCAAACCAGGCACACACAAGGCTCAACAACACTTTTCTCATTCTGACCACCCGCAAATGAACTCACAGCCAAACATATCGTCGTCGCGCCGTGGCTACTTCTTGATCGGAGGAATCCGCGGGCTTTTCTTTCCGGCTGCGTCCGCTCCAGCGCCCGAGTCCTCGGGTGGCTTGGCTTCGGTGGAGGGAGTTGTATCCGACGAGCAACCGGTCAGGTTCAAGGCGCCGAAAACGAACGCGGCAACGAGCAAAACCGTTTTCATAAAGTGCTTCCAAGAAGGGATGAATGTGAATGTGGGCCGACCCCGCCGGTGACTTTGCGCCAGCGGGGTCGGACGAACGACACGATCAGGGGAGGTTCGCAACCTCACCACCAGCCCGGGTCGAGAGCGCCGGAATGAGGGTGTTACCGCTGTAAGAAATCATTCGAACGGAGCCGTCGGCCATCATGAACTGCGAGCCACCTGGGTGGAAACTCCAGTAGTGAGCTGCGTCGCACCCGACGTTCGGATTGCCTGGCTGCAACCCGATCTTTTGGGCCGCCGACCCATTGCAGGGGAGGTTGGGGGCGGTGTTGTAATTGGTGATGAAGTAGTTCGCCAGGGCCACGTCGTTCGAGGTCATTACGCAGTCGGCGTTGCCCCGGCCGTCGTACCCGTACGCGGCGAACCACCAGCCGAACTCCAGGTTCGAGTTCGGTGGGCGCTCGCCGACCATGATCGTGTTGCTGGTCCCGTCGGTGATGAGGGAGAGATGGGTTTTGGAGCCGAGGTACAGGACACCGTTGGCGGTGGTGGTGTCCGCTGAAATCGTCCCCGAGTTGCCAAGATACATGGTCAGAGCCTGATCAACGATCCCGTACGGTGCGCCAACGAACACTTGCTGCCCGCGGGCATCCGCCGGGCAAGTGAAGGCTTTCATCTTGATCGGGCAAGCCGGGTTGTACCACGAATACCAGTTCGACCCGCCACTGCTGGCGAACGTCTTGGCTTGCTTTGCGACGTTCTCTTGCTCGACGTAGGGGAGGATGTACCCCATCCACGTCCACGAGCCTTCGAACGGAAATGCGCTCGTGTATGGTGAGTTGCCTGCTGGCAACCCCCCGTTGGCGTCGTGGTACGCGTGCAAGGCGAGGCCTTGCTGCTTCATGTTGTTGGTACACTGCGTGCGTGCGGCGGCCTCGCGGACCTTCTGCACGGCGGGCAGGAGCAGTCCGATGAGGATCGCGATGATCGCGATCACCACTAGCAACTCAATCAGCGTGAACCCGCGACGCGGGTGTCTGGGGGGACAGGTCGCCGGGTGGCGACGAACTGATGAACAAAACATCGCGAGCCCTCGAACGTACACATGAGAGGTAATGAAAACCGACAGTTACTGACGCGAACAGAGATGGTTGAACCGTCAACACAGGCGCGAGTGCGTGCTATTTCGCGACCAGCAAGACAAATGACTGGGAGAGTGAAAGATGTCGCGAGACGAGGACAACCTACAATTCCTTTTTAAGGTTGCGGGAAACGCGTTGCAAGAAGGAAATGTGAAAAAGAACGTATGAGGTTAGGCGTCACGGCCTGGACATCCCCACGAAACTGCCGTCGTTGTCGCGGGCCAGCGCCCAGAGGAACGCGCCGACCTCCACGCTCTCGAAGTAGAACCCGACCGCGTTGATGCGGACCCGCGACCGGCCCGCGGCCGGACGGTTCCAGGTGCGGTCGAGTGCGTCGCGCACGTACTTCCCCAGGATCACGCCTTGCTCCGTCTCCGAGAGCGGTGGGTTCGCGTTCTGCTGCGCGATCGTCAGCCCCGGGCCGCTCGTCGGGAGGCCGTCGGAGAACAGGTACATCGTGTCCAGATCCGTGGCGCGGAGAGCGAACGCTTTCTCGAACGCTGCGTACATGTTCGTGTCGTTCTCCGGCTTGATCTTGAGTAGCGCGGCGCGCACCGCGTTCACCGACTTCTCGCCGTCGAACGTCTGCCACTCGCCGGCACCGAACACCCACCGCGCCGAACTCGAAAACACGATCACCTGATAGTGTTCTAGCGTGGAAATGCTCCGCATCACCTTGCCAACGGTTTCCACCACGAGCGGCCACTTCGTGTCGTCCACGGTTTTCAGGTCACGCTTGCCCATGCTGCCGGACATATCCACGAGGAACACGACCTTCTTGCCGGTCATCGCGATGCCGGCGAACCGCGCCTCACTCTCCTTCTGGAACTTGTTGTACTTGTCTGCAAGCTTCGCCTTGTCGCCTTGCAGGTCGATGATGGTGATGTTCGCGTCGTCGATCTTCTTGCTGAGGTCTTTGAGCTGCGCGCGGGCGATGCCGAGTTCGTCGCCAGTCTTGGCGGCGCCGGCCTTCGTGTTCGCGAGGTCCGCAGCAGCAGCTTTGGCAGCGGCTTTCGCGTTCGCCAACTCTTCGGCTGCGGCCTTCGCTGCCGCTTGCGCCACGGCCAACTGCGCGTCGAGGTCGCGCTGTGTGGCGCGGAGCTTCGCGTCGAGGTCGGTGAGTTCCTTGCGCGTCGCGGTCATGCGTGTCTCCAACGCGAGCCGCTCGATGTCCTTCGCGAGCAGGAGCCGCTGAAGGCTGTCGAGTTGCGTTGCACTCGTAGCGTCTTTCTTCATCAGCGAGTCGATGTCGCGTTGCCGCTTTTTGAGGAGCAGGTCCGCGTTGGTCATGTCGGCACGCGCGGCGGCGAGTTCGTTCGCGGTCGCGCCGGCCTTCTTCTCGATCGCGGAGAGGTCGAGTTTGGTTTTGTCGAGCAGCGTCCGAGTTGCGATCGCTTCGGCACGCGCGACTTCGAGTTTGCGATTGGTGTCGTCGCGCTCGGTGCTAACGACTTTGAGTTGATCCGCGAGCGCCCGGGATTCGTCCGTGAGCTTCAGCCGAATGTCTTTGAGTTCGGAAAGCGAAGTAGCCAACTTCCCGCGTTCGGTTTCCTCGGAAGTGAGCCTGAGTCTGGTCAATTCGAGCGAGGTCAGTGCCGCGGCGAGTTTCTTGTCGGCGTGATCCAAATCGACCAGCGCGGCGCGGTTGGCCTTTGCGCTGTCGATCGCCATGCGGCTGTTGAGGAGGAACAGGAGTGTGACGCAGCCGAGCGCGCAGCAGAACACGTCCAGCATCCACATGCTGACCAGCGTCGGCTGTTTGTGGCGAACGCGCATCGGGGTTCCTCCTGCTGGGCGAGCGGGGTGTTAACCCCCTGTTCTCCTGCTACGTCAGCGACCGGTGCGCGGCACGGACATCTTCGCGGCTTCGGCGGGCGCGGCGGAATCCTTTGCCAGCGGAATCATACTATCGAGGTGCGCACGGGGCAGGTCGCCCGCGAGCCAGCGCGGAACCAGCGCCGCCGTCGCAATCGCGACCGCGTTCGGCGGCAGGATCTCGACCGCGGTGCCCTCGGGCGTGTTGCCATGTACGGCACGCACGAAGCCGGGCAGCCGGCCCGCGGCGTCCGTGAGCCACACCGCGCGCGGCGGTTCGGCCAGACCGATGCCGCTCACGAAGTCACGGACCGAATCGCCCGCGAGCCGCGCGAGCGCGGCGCACTGCGTCTCGAACTCTTCTGGCTGTTGGACCACGTCCTGGAACCAGTGGGCCGTGCGGACCGTGAGGCCGATACGCTGCCCGGCGCGGGCGCGGTCGAACGCCTCGTCGAGTTGCTCGAACAACATTTGTTCCGCGTCGGCAGAGTCACGCGGGTCGCGCCGGCACATCCGCACGCACCGGTCCGCGATGGCGTCGAGGAGTTTGTCTTTCCAGACCTTCACCGCGAGCCGTGGCCACACGGCGGAACCGATCACGCGAACCACGTCGTTCTCGACGGAAACGAGCACGGCAGAACTCGCGAACTCGTCCGCGTCGATCACGACGACCGCGCCGGGACCGCCGGACGCTGGCCGCAGCGGAACCACCCACTCGGCGCCGGCAACTCCCGGCGCCGCGGGCTTGCCTGCGAGGAGCGTTGCGGCCCGGTTAGCGGCGAGCGCCAGCGCGCCGACCGCGGTGCCCTTCAGTGGGAACTTCACGCGCCCGGCGGTGATCCCCACGCGCGTCACCTGCGACGGGCTGAGGTACGCCGGCAGCGCGAGCGCGATTGCGTCCGATTCGTTCGCGATCGGCCCGCGAATCTTCTCGAAGACGAGGCCCAGCGCGGCTTCCGCGATCAGCGCGTGGCGACCGATTCTCCACTCGCGCGACTGACCGAGGGTCGGGAGGAAATTCGAGCAGACGACGTGCGGCATCTTGCGGCACAGCGCGAACCCGGCGCGCCCGACTTCGGGCGCGCGCCGGTCGCCGGCGATGAACATCGCCAGTTCCGCGTCCGGCTCGTCGAGGACGATCGCGTGTGTCTTCCCGCCGACCGCTTCCGCGAGAACGCGGCTCGCGGTCAGGTCGATGCCGACCGCTCGCGCGCGATCGTGAACGGGGGTTGGCTTACGGGACCAGAGCATGGCTTCGCAGTGTGAATGTGAGTAAAACAGTGTGAAAAACCGATGCGAGCGGGAGACGGAATGCTGCAGTTCACTTCCTCTGTCTTTTTCTCACTCGCACTCACGCTTCGCGGGACGGATCATACAGCCGCAACAGCAAGTGTTCCTGACAATACTGCTGCGCGTCCGTGACCAGCGTTTCCTCCGCACGCTGCACCGCGTGGACGAAGTACATCAGCCCCAGGCTCAACACGAGCGCCACGAGCGTGCAGTCGAACGCGATCTTCAGTTGGTCCTTCGCCTGTCGCGTGAACTCTACGATGTCGGGGTCGTTCACGCCGAACGCGCCGCCGAGGCCGCGAACCGTGCCGACGAACCCGATCGCCGGAATCGCCCACGCGAGGTAATGCACCGTGGACATCCCCGTGACCAACCGCGACAACTCCACGTCCGCTTGGTTGCGGACCACTTCCGCCACGTCGGTCGCGGACTTGCTTACCGCGAACTTCCCCAGACCGAGCCTGATCATGTTCGCGAGAACAAAGGGCCGCCCCGCGGTAACTTGCTCTACTTTCCGCGTGAGCGGGCGGGCGTCTTCTGGCAGAATGCGTGCGCCCTCGTCGGTCGGCAAAAGTTCCATCCCGAACGCGCGGCGCTGACCCAACACCTCGCGATAGCGGCTTTGCAGAATGAGGGCCGCCCACACGGCGCAAACGTAGCACAAGACCTGCTCGAAACCGAGGAACAACCGGGCCAAACGTTCCGGCGTCCACCGGGCCGCGAGTTCTTCGCGCGATTCGGGGCTGCCGGTGAGCTGCCACAGCGGGGCGATCAACCCCGCGACGAGCACCAACGCCAACACGAGCAAGAGCCACTCGCGCGCCGGGCGGTGAGACGTGGGTATCGACATCAACCGTCCCTCGACTCATGATTGCGCGGCCGAGGTGCCGCTCACCATCTTAGTGTGCCATTGTCGGACCACAACTGTCGGACCGCAAGCGCCTCTGTACCGATCGCGCCGATGTGGTAAACTGGGCGACTCGAAAGCGCCCCCTCCCCCTCCCCTAAGAAGGGAGTGGCTTCAGCATTTAGCCCCTCCCTTCTTAGGGGAGGGGGAGGGGTTTCTTCTTCTTACCTTTACGGAGAACCCTCCCGATGCGCTACCTCTTCTCCGCGCTCGTTGCGCTGTTCGCACTCCCTCTATTCGCGGCCGACTTGCCCAAATTCAAAACGCAAGAGATCGACACCGGGCTGAAGATCGGCTATGCGGTCATCACCGCGGACATCGACGGCGACAAGAAGCTCGACATCGTTGTTGTCGATCAGCACAAGATCGTGTGGTATCAGAACCCCGGTAAAGCAGACGGCGCGTGGAAGAAGCACGTCATCCTCGACGGCAAGACGCGGCCGGACAACGTCTGCATCGCGGCCATCGACATCGACGGTGACGGCTTACCGGAGTTGGTCGTCGGTGCGGCGTGGAAACCGTTCGACACCGCGAACGCGGCGCAACTTGTCTGGTTGAAGCGCGGCAAGGTCGTCACCGACGAATGGACGATGCACGAACTACCGTGCGACGAGCCGACGGTTCACCGCGTCCGCTGTTTCGACATTGATGGCGACGGCAAACCGGAGATCGTTCACGTGCCCTTGATGGGTCGCGGGTCGAGCGCGAAAGGTCTGTGGACCGACGGCAAACCGGTGCGCGTGGTCGCGCTGAAGGTGCCCGCGAAGGAGCCGGAGAAGAAAGAGAACTGGAAGATGCAGGTGCTGTCGGAGGAACTGAACGTGTGCCACAACTTCGCACTGTACGGATACCGTCGCGTACCGGGCCGGACAGCGACCGACATCTTGGTCACGAGCTACGACGGCGTTCACATGATTCGCGGAGCCAACGACAAGTGGACTACCACCAAGATTGGTGAGGGAAACCAGGCCAACCCGAAGGGCAACCGCGGCGCGAGCGAAATCAAGGTGGGGCGCGTCGGTGAGGTCGGAACGGTAGACAGTGCGCGGGTCATCGCGACCATCGAGCCGTGGCACGGCAACCAGGTGGTGACGTACACGCCGCCGAAGGCGGGTGAGAAACTCTGGGAGCGGCACGTCATCGACGAGCAACTGCGGTGGGGCCATGGCGTGTGGTTCGCGGACCTTGACGGCGACGGCGCGGACGAACTCGTCATCGGCGTGCGCGACGACCCGAACCCGAAGATGGGCGACGTGTTCAAAGAGCGTCGCGGGGTTCGCGTGTACAAATGCACCGACGGCAAGGGTGCGAAGTGGGAGCGAACGATTCTCGACGATGGCGGCGTGGCCGTCGAAGACCTCACCGTGGCCGACCTCGACGGCGACGGCAAGCCCGACATCATCGCTTGTGGCCGCGCGACGCTTAACGTGCGCATCTACTGGAATCAGGGGAAGTGAGTTTGCCGTGCGAGAAGCAAAACAAGAAAGAAAGTTAGCGTTCGACCCGCAGGGGCGTCTTGCGAAGAACTTGGACGCCCCTGCGGGTCGAACGCTAAATAACAACTGTTAGAACAAAGCGCAGACACATCACGTTGGTATCACCTCGAACACCAGTTCTGGCGCGTGGCGCCGGCTGATCGCCGATGCCACTTCGCTCCGCAGGAACCCGGCGGCGCGCTCCACGCCCTCGCCCACCGTGTCGTGGTCGAAGTCCGGCGGCACACCCACCAGAACCCGCAACCGGCCCGAGTGCGGGGCCGGTTGCACCGCGATAACGCTCGCGGCTTGCACCGCGGGATCGCCGCACGATGCGAACGCGCCCACGAGCGCGTTCTTCACCTGCTCGCACAGTTGTTGTGATTTGCGGCCGGCTTGCTTTGGTGCGTTCCACGGCTTCTTGTGGTCCGCCTTTGGGTCGCCGCCGTCCTCGGGGCTGATGTCACCCGCGAGATGTGCGAACTCGTCTGCTTTCTGTCGTCTCCGACTCATCGGATATCGCCTCGGAAGAAGGAAGGATGTTGAGTGCCACGCGAACAGTGATCACAAGAGCACGCATGGGATCCTCCTTACTTCCGAAATGCTGTCGGCCCCGCGCAAAAGCGTGGGGCCGATTAGTGGAGACACGACTCGCGTCGCGGGTTCGCGCTACGGTTGCTTGCGGTTCGGCACCAAAGTCGACACCACGGGTCGAACTGGGGCGCGTGTGTCCAGGTCGGCCGCTGCGCCCGGTTCGTGTTCCTTCGAGAAGCCGATGTACTTCCGCTTTTGGAGGGTGTACGCGCCCAGCCCGAGGCGCGGAATCAGCCAGTCGTGCGCGGCCTGCGGGTCGATCCAGATCGGCGAGTGCATGAACCGGCGGACGATGTTTGCCGTCGCCGGCTTGCCGTAGAACGCGAGCGCGTACCGCAACCGCGCGTAGAGCGGATCCATGTCACTGATCGCGTGGATGCAGTCGCATCCGTTACCCCGTCGTGCCGCCTCGCCGAACGTATCCACCGCCTGATACCCGACCGCGCCAGAGTCGAGGAACTCTTTCTGCACGAGGAATCGGTGCGCGAACCCGTGCCACACCTCATACGGTCCCCACACCGCGATCGACGCATTGCCGTCGGAAAACCGTATCGTTTCATGTAAGTCGTAGTTGCGCCCAGGCTCCACGGTGTATTTCAGCGCATTGACCTTGCCCGATACCGGGAGCCAACTGATGGTGTGAACGTCGAACGCCGGGTCCACGCAACCGGGTGTGACCGACCCGCCGGGACCAGCGTCGGAGGCACGCACACGGACGAGCGTTGCCCACGTGTGCGCATGCGCCGGCTGACGCCGCGCGTCGTGCGCTCCGAAGAACACGACAAAGTATCGCTCGTCGGATGGTTTGGGGAGTTGCGCGAGGTCTTCACTCGTGAGCGTCGCCGCCGGGGTCGTCACCTTCTTCGTGGCGAGCGCGCACCCGCAAGCGAGGAGCACAACCGACAACGTAAGTCCGCGCGCGAAGGGCATGAGCCAACACCGAGTCGAATGAGGTTCTCCAAATCGACTAATCGGCACCACCGCCCTTCTCGCTGCACCCCATTCCCCGTTCCTTGTCCTGCCAGTCGGAAACTCTTGACTTAGAATACCCGCTGCACTTAACCCAATTCGCCCCAACGACGGAATCCGCTGATGAAGTTGCGTCTGTTCACCCCCGGCCCGACCACCGTGCCCGAAGAGACACTCCTCGAACTCGCGAAGCCGGTGACGTACCACCGCGCCGCGGAGGCCAAAGCGATCCTCGCGGAAGTGAGCGAAGACCTCAAGTACGTCTTCCAGACCGCGCAACCGGTGTTCACGCTCACGTGTTCCGGCACCGGTGGCATGGAAGCCGCAGTCAGCAACACGCTTGCGTCCGGCGAGAAAGCGATTCTCTGCACCGCGGGGCGCTGGGGCGAGCGCTGGCGCGGCATTCTGAAAGCGTTTGCGGCCAACATCGTCACGGTTGAAGTGCCCTACGGCAAAGCGGTCACGCCGGAAATGCTGTCGCAGGCGCTCACCGCCAACCCGGACACAAAGGTGGTGTTCACCACGTTAAGCGAAACGAGCACCGGCGTCGGGCACGACCTCGAAGCATTCGGAAAGATCGTGGCGAAGACCGACTCGTTGCTCGCGGTGGACGGCATTAGCGGCGTCGGCGCGATGGAATGCAAGATGGACGCGTGGAACCTCGACGTGGTCGTGACCGGTTCGCAGAAGGCACTGATGATGCCGCCGGGCCTCGCGTTCGTGAGCGCGAGCGAGAAGGCGTGGAAGAAGATCGACGCGACCGCGCCCCGCGGCTTTTACCTCGACCTACGGCGATACCGGAAGTCGCTGCTGGAAAGTGACACGCCGTTCACGCCAGGGAACACGCTGATCAAAGCCCAGCGTGTGAGCCTGAAGAAGATTCGCGCGGAGGGAATCGAGAACCTGTGGGCGCGTCACACGAAGATCGCGACCGCGTGCCGCGCCGGGGTGGAAGCGATGGGCCTGAAAGTGTTCGCGGAGCGCCCCAACAGCGGACTGACCGTGATTACGGTACCGCAAGGCGTTGACGGAACCGCCGTGCTCAAGGCGATGGAGAAGAAGTACGGCTACAAGCTCGCGGACGGCCAGGACACACTGAAGGGCCACATCTGGCGGTTGTCGCACATGGGCTACATGGACGCGTTCGACGTACTCGGCGCGCTAAGCGCGCTGGAACTGGTGCTCCTCGAAGCGGGCTTCAAGTTCGAAGCGGGCGCGGGTGTTGCCGCGTTCCAGAAAGCGTACGCAGCCGTGAAGTGAAGGCGAAAAGATGGCGAAGGGCGGAACGCCCTTCGCTCACGGCACGAACCAGTAGTACACCGCGACGCTCAGCCCCGTGCCGAGCAAAAACACCACCGCGCCCCACTTGCCGCGACTCTTCAGTGACCACCACATCACGAGGCCGGTCGCGGAGATGATCAGCAACAAGATGCAGGTCCCGTCGATCACGAAACTCCACACGCGACCAGTACGCTTCACCTCGTTCGTCAAGTTCCCGCGATTGCCGCGATGCAGGTCGGTCATCACGATCGCGAACCCCTGATAGGTCGAAGCGACCTCCGTGTTCGCGGTCTCCACGTCGACCGTTGTGACCGTTTCGCCGCCGGCGCGCTTGAACTCCACCTTGATCTGCTGCCGGTCGGTCTGGAGTGCCTCGTCGTAAACCTTCACGAACGCGAACGAACTCATCTCGCCGCGCACGTCGAATTCTTTGCGTAGCGCCTCGACCACTGCGAGTTTCTCCTCGCCGGTGGCTTCGTCGGACGCCGCGGACGGCACGGGCAACTTCCCGCCCGGCATCTTGTCCAGCGGGAGCGGGCGAGTTTCCTTGCGCGTTTGCGCTTCGAGTTTCGCGTCGTCTGGCAGGAACCATTCCGCGTGGTTCAGCATGAAACCAGTCACCGCGAAGAACAGGATGAGCGTCAGCCCGAAGAGCGTGAGGTACACGTGGAGCGTGCGTGCCGTCTTGAGCAGCCAGCGGTGGATACGCGACATTACTTCTTCTTCTCCTTGAACTCCACCACCGTCTCGGCCGTCTCCGCGTTCTTCTCGAACTTCGTCGTCGCGGGCTTGTCCTTGCACTCGATCTTGCCGGATTGCCGCAGGTGTTCGCCGAACTCGCGGTGAACTTCCACGCGAACCGTGTACGTGCCCTGCGGAAGCGCGTACCCCTTGTCGTCCTTGCCATCCCACGCGAGATCGTACTTCCCCGGCCCGCGGGTCGCGCGAGTTACAGCTTTGACCAAGTCC
Organism: Singulisphaera sp. GP187; assembly: GCA_945905925.1. Classification (GTDB taxonomy): domain Bacteria; phylum Planctomycetota; class Planctomycetia; order Gemmatales; family Gemmataceae; genus Gemmata. The sequence goes on along the minus strand of CAMDQN010000015.1, from coordinate 45,852 downwards.
GCGTCACCTTTGCCGATCCTCCACCAGTCGTTGAGGTCTTTGAGATACTTCGGGGCGTTGCCCCACACCGCGAGCGTGCGGACCGCCTTGCCCTTGTCGTCCTCGATCCAGATCGCGGTGTACGGTTTGCGGTACTGCTTCGCGTTGACTTTCGGCAACTCCACCGCGACCGTCACTTGGTAGCCCGCGGGCCACGCCGCCTTTGGTTCGCCCTTCTTTTCTTGCGGAGTGAACGCGCGGGCGGGGCTCACCTCGAACTGACCCATCCCGAAACTGCGGAACTTCTTACCGTCCGGCGTGATGATGAGACACGCGGCGCCCTCGACACTCGCGATCAACTTCAAGCCGTCTTCCGGCTTCAGCACGCAGAGTGTGGTCGCGAGCGCGTTCGCGGTGGTGCTGTCGTTCGCGACCACGGTCGCGCTCGCGACGCCTTCCGCCGGGCGCCCGGTCCGCGGGTCGAAGATGTGCGAGTAACGCTTTCCGTCGATGGTGTAGAAACGCTGGTAGCCGCCGCTCGTCGCAACCGCCTGGTTCTTCAACTGCAAACCCGCGATCGGAGGCGCGTTGTCGAAGTGATTGGAAGGGTCTTGCACACCAACAACCCAACCGCTTGTGCTGCCCGGAGGCGAACCCCACGCGAGCACATCGCCACCCAAGTTGATCAGCAGCGCGCTTACAGTCGGGTGTTCTTTCCGCACCGCGGCCAGCACCTTCCGATTGATGAAACCCTTTGCGATCGCGTTCAGGTTCAGCGGTTGGTCGTTGAGTCGTGTCACGGTGTTGGTGTTCGCGTCGAGCGTCCAGCCCGGCTTCTTCAGGTCGGCCACGATGTGGTCGAGTGTGCCCGTGTTCGGCACGCGGTTGGCCCTCTCGCCATCTTTCCACATACGCACGAGTTCGCCTACCTGCCCGTTGAACGCGCCGCCCGATTTCCGCTGCCACACCTCCGTTGTCTCGATCACTTCGGCCAGGTCCGCTGATACACGCGTCGGCTCGCGCGTGCCGTTCAGTTTGCTGATCTCGCTCTTCGCGTCGTAGGTGCTGAAGACAAGCCGTAATCGCTCGATCTCGTTGAGCGCGGTCAGTTCTGCACCCTCCGCAGTGACTTCGTCCGGCGCGACAACTCTCAGGTCGAGCGACGTGCCGAGGATGTGGTCGCGGTGGAATTCGAACTCGCTGACCTTCTGCGGAAGTGCAGCGGCCGATCGCGAGTTCACGGGGCCGAGTCCACCCACAATTGCGAGAAGCGAAAAAAGCGAAACGCGAACGGACATCGTTGACCCCCAGCGCGAAGCGAATCGCGAGTGCGATCAGAAACGTTTTCCTTGTAACACTTACAAAGCCGGTGCGGATCGCGTCTACCTGTACTTATTACACCAGGTGCGACGCGATCCGTTCCGACCGTCACGACTCGTCGAATCCCGAACCACTGCCCCCACCGGAATTTGCGCGACTACATTTCTACGGGTGTCGCGACTCGCATATTCCCGGCACAGCGGTTGCGGTTAGACTCCTGACGACCCTTGCTTCACCGCACCACGGGCGCATAACGCGACCCAGTCGTCATTACCACGGAGGTCAAGGGAATGACTCTTCGTCGGCACATCAGCGCGTTCGTCGCGGTGCTTCTGGCACCCGCGATCGCGTCCGCCGCGAATTACGATACGGCCAACTTCAGCACCGAAGCGCCGACCGCCGAACTCGCGAAGAAATTCGGCGACATGGCCGAGTTCTACCGCAAAGAAAAGGCCATCGAGTGGACCGGTAAAGAGATGCCGCAGTGGTCTCGCCGGTGTCCGCTTCAGGTGCAGATCACGCAAGGCTCCGCGGGTGGCGCGACTACGTTCACCTTTAGCACCGACGCCGGCAAACCGGTCGTCACTAGTCTCCGCATGGAGATTCGCGGCGATGCGAAGCAGTTACTTCACAGCGTTTTACCGCACGAAGTAACTCACACTGTTTTCGCGCACCACTTCGGACGCCCGGTACCGCGATGGGCCGACGAAGGCGGGAGCGTCCTCAGCGAGAACGACGAGGAACGCTTCAACCACGATGTGCGCTGTCGCGAACTGTTGAACGCCGGTCGCGGGATTCGCCTCCGCGTGCTGTTCCGCATGACCGAGTACCCGCGCGACATGATCGTGCTGTACGCACAAGGCTACTCCGTGTCGGACTACCTCGTGAAGAAAGGCGGCGACGGTAAGGAAGGGCGCGCGAAGCTCCTTCAGTTCCTCGGCCTCGGAATGCAGGGTAACACCGCTGAGAGCTGGAACGCGGCTGCGAGCAAGTTGTACGGCTTCGACACGATCGACTCGCTGGAAGAGTCGTGGTTGACCGCACTGAAGACACCGCCGGCTCGCGTGGTCGCCCGCGACACGACCCCGCCGGGCGGTCTGACGAGTAGTGGAAGTGCCCCCAAGACCGAACTCCGCACGTCAGCGGCTCCGTCGATGCCACTGCTCGAACCGCCGGTTAAGGCCGTTCGCGGAACCGCCCCGGACCGCGAGCCGGCGAAGCCCGCGTACCTCCCGCAGCCGGACCCGAGCGCATTCGGCAGCAGTCCGGTAGTGCGCCCCACAGCACCAGAACTCCCGCCGCCCTCCCTGCTGCTCCCGCCGGAACTTCCGCGACCGGCGAAACCGTAACACGGCCCGAAACGAAGACACCCAGGGTTTCCCCGGGTGTCTTCGTTTACGCTGCTGCGGAAGCGGCTGACCACATCAATCGAAAGTCAGGGGCTATCTCGTGACGAACGCAAACCCGTCATAGATATTCCCACCAGTTGCGAAGACCATTACGGCCAGCGGTTACTGCGCAAAGCGGAGTTCAAGCCCGTCTCTATGACCTATATCCCGCACTGGTAGGCCCACCCCACCCGCACTTGAGCGATCTCCGAGAATTGCGTCAATCACACAAATGGCGCATCCAGGATTCGACGCCGCCCCGCTCGGTTCGCTCCATCCAACGTAACAACCAATAACAACTCGCCAAACATAGAAACGACAAAGGAATTGCGACCCACACGGAAATCGCGTTCCGCCAGAACTGGGTCGGATCTTCACCCATCGACGCGCCGTATATCCACAACGGCCAGAGATGCACGACGTGATGCAATAAATACATCGAGAGCGAATACTTACCGAACGTCCCTGCGACTTTGAACAAGCCCTTCCGCTCCGCGAACTTCGGGTTGCGGTCGATCCAACGATGCCCAAGTGCGAACAGCACCAGCACCAACCCGAGCATTCCGGTGATGTATTCGAGAGTCGCGGGAAACATCGTCCACCCTCCCAAGACATTTGACGCAACCGGGACTGGTGCGTAAGAGCGAAGCAACCGGGTGCTTACCGCGCCCACGATCAGCACCGCGCCGAAGATCGCGGTGCTGATCGTGGGCGGTTCGTTTTCCGACGGGTCCGTGAAGAACAGTGTCGCGGTCACGAACCCCGCGAGGGGGAACAGGATCCAGGGGAACACCGGGAAATAACCGATCGCCAGGAACCCGAGTACCACGTCCGAGAGCGTGAGATCAGGGTCGAAATAGCCTTGCGTCCAGTACGTCGGGTAGTCGGCGGTAGCCCGCAGCACCGGGCCTAACATAAACGCAACGATTCCGATCAGCGCCAGAACCGGGAGCGGGAGGTTGCGGACAACATTTAACATCAACAACGAGGCGCCGATGAGGGTCAACACGTCCCAGTTGAAAGTGTCTTCTGGGAGCCACACGAGAATGTTGAAGGCGAACCCCAGCGCGAAGAGAAACAGCCCGCGGCGGATCGTGACTGTTGAGATGTCACTATCGCTTTTCCCCTTGGCCTCTTGCGAGCTGAGCCAGAGCCGATAACTGACGCCCACGAGAAAGGTAAAGAGGGGCGCCCCGAGTCCGGCCGGCGCCCAGTCGACGCCCGACAGATTCTCCATGAAGTGAACCAGCACCATCAAGAATATCGCGATTGTTCGGAGAACATCTATCGAGGCATAGCGCATGTCTCACTTCCCCAGAGTGGACATAAGTTCGACGCCAACGAGGATGGTTTGGGTTAAGAGCAGAATAATAATAACCCACTCCAACGTGTGGCCCGTTCGGGCCAGCATGAAGTCGCTCGCACGCTGGCCACACAAATCGTAGACGCGCTCGAAGACCTCCAACTGCCCGCTGATGAATTCGAGACGGTGCGTCAGTCGGGTGCGCTCGCGTAGGCGCTCACCGACCTGACTGGCGAGTGTGGGCGGGTGAAGATGCGGGCAGAGTACGTGCGGCGTGATCCGCGCGAGGCGAGCGCGAATCGCGAGTATCTGTTGGAACCGCTTCGAGAGTTGCTGCCGCTTGCGAACCGATTTCTCGTCGAACTCGAACGCGAGCGGTGCGTGTGCTTCCAGGTCCGGCCACAGAAAACCCAGGTCGCGCTCGATGGCACGCAGTTCGTTTTCGTAATAAGCGAACTCGATCAACGCCTTGCGAACCGCAGCGCGCCGGTCCGGGTGCGTGACGAGCGCGATGCACCCCGGCGCCCAGAAGATTTGCGCGCCCTGGAACGCAATCATCTGGCTCTTGTGGTCGTTATCCGGTGTGGCGGCACCGACCCAATCCCGCACCCAGGCCAGCAGGTTCGGGTCTTCCTCCACGGGCGCGGGGACAGAGAGAATCAGCAACTCGTTGGCCGGAACCGGTTGTGGGTGCGAACTGGCTGGACTGCTACGGACCAGTACGGCCCGGCGCTTGATCGGTTCGGGAAATTCTATCAACACGGTTTGCCCGGCAGCGGCTTCGGTAACGAATGCGACGTGTTCGACCTCCGAGCTGCTGGCTATTTGGTTGTGCTCACTCAATCTCATGCTCCAGAGGTTTCGGTCATCCGCGCGGCGACCCATTCGGCCACGTATCCGGCCGAATCTAAAACGCCGTTGAGTGTGGAATCGAACAAATAGTCGCCGACAAAGAACAGGTTCGGGTGTTCCACCGGTTCGGGCCGGTGCCGCCGGTCGAGGCTCCGCTTGATAACTCCCCCGGGCAGCGCATTGACCGCCCCGACCCAGCGATGAATTCGACCTTCGATGTAGAACCGACGGCCGTGAGAGAGAAATTCGGGCAACGAATCGAGTGCCGCCTCAATCAGTTGTTCGTCACTCAACTCGCTCATCTCGCGGGCCGCTTCGCCGCCCACAAGCCAACCTAACACGCTGTGCGTGGCGCCAGGCTCGCGCGAAGATTCGTCGTAGAGACAGCACCCGCCGAACCGGTCCAGCATCCAGTATGAATCGGGTAGCGCGTCGCGCCAAAACGTTCTATCGAACAGGATGGTGATGCGCAAGTAGTGCGCCGGATGATCGTAGTGTGCATAGTGTTCCTTCAGCGCTGCAGCCAACCGCCCGCCTTGATATGTAATCGACGGCAGGTAGTTGTTGGGCAGTGCGACCACCACGAAATCGAACTCGTCGTGCCGCTCGTGTCCGTGGTGCGTGGAAGTAACGACAAGTTTCCCGTCCTCGCCCTTGCCTACGGCGGTGACCGCGTGTTCCATGTGCTTCGTCGCGCGCACACGCGCGGCGAGTTCCCGCGGTAGAAGTTCGTTACCGCCCGCGATGCTGTATAACTGCATGTAGGACGGGTCGTTCATCAAGTAGTTATGCAGGCCGTATACGATACTGGTCTTTTCCGGCTCGGTCGCCAGATCACTGTGAATCATGTTTTGAATATAGTGCCGCGTGCCCGGCTCCGGGAGTTCCGCGAGAAGTGTATCAAACCGGCGGTTGGTCGGGTCGGCGTCCGCGCCGGTTGGGTCATCGGAATTGTAGAACTCGTGCGGACTGATCCGGTCCTTGGCGCTCCGGTCGAACGCGCTCAGCGCGCCGCACGCGCCGGCTCCGATGTGGTCACGAATGTCTTCGAGATTGGACAGGACGCGGTGATTCATGATTACCGCGGACCCGCGCATCGGGGTGACCGACAGGCCGAGTTCTTCGACCAGTTCCCGTAGCGCGTCCTCGTCCACGACGGGTGAGTAGTCATAGAGTTCCGCGGCGCCTGCCTCGTAGTTGGCCCCGGCGTGCGAGAACCGGTTAGTGAGAATCTTCCCGCCCAGGCGCGTTCCGGCCTCGAAGATGGTCGTTGTGTACGGCACGGTCGCGCACTTTTGCAGGCTGTACGCTGTCATCAAGCCACCGGGACCGCCGCCGATAATCCCCACCTTCCAAGTGTGCATAAGTGCCGCTTTCCCTGTGCCCGGTGGCGTGTGCCGGTGAAAACCTGATCCGAGCGGTCCGATCAGAAGTAAACGGAATGCGCCGCGGATCGCGACACGTCTGTCGCGCGATATCATCCGCCTCTCATCGACACACCACAGGGCTGTTATAGGGTAAGGACGAGTTAAAAAAGAAAGACGACAATTGAAGGGCGATCCGCCAGCAGTCCCGACCGCGCCGCGTCTGACGGCGTCCGTCTTCGCTTCACAATGCTGGTCCCGCTCTACCCGGCGCGGTAATCTGTCTCTCGAAGTCACTCCGGCCGTGCTCCTCTTCGAGTCGCGGCTACACAATTCCCTTTCAACCCGAGGTGTCCTCCGATGCGTCTCCTCTCCTGTGCGCTGCTGGTCTGCGCGACGACGACGTTCGTTGTCGCGGCCGACGATTTCAAACTCGAATCCGGCTTCAAACTGATCTTCAATGGCAAGAACCTGGACGGCTGGCAACAGAAGGGCGCCGGCAAAGACGGCAAGCCCGTGTTGCTCGAAGGCAAGACCCAAGCCTTCGACAATCGCTACGTGGTGAAGGACGGCGAGCTGGTCATCGACCCCGCCGTGAAAGGCGACCGGTACATCGAAACGGTAGCGCCTGTGAGTGGCGATTTCACCATCCGGTTCGACTTCAAACCGGACGACAAGTGCAACAACGACCTTCTGTTCCTCGGCACCAAATTCGACATCAACCCCACCGCCAAGAACCTGAAGATCAAGGTCGGTGAGTGGAACAAGATGGAGATCACCGCGAAGGGCGGCAGCGTCGAGTACAAAATCAACGGCGAAGCCGCCGGCACGCAGAAAACGAAGACCGAGAAGGGGCCGTTCAGCATCCGCGCCGAGTTCGGCGGGATTGCCATCAAGAACGTCCGCATCAGCGACGGGAAGTAGTGTTTGGTGTTCGGTGTTTGGTGTTTCGTGTTTCGTGTCTGGTTTGGTCAGGCAATCGAACCTGTGAAACGGGTCGCGTGTCTGGTTAAAATACCTCCAAACACCAAACACTAAACACCAAACACTATCATGCAATTCTGGTTCACGGCCGACACGCACTTCGGCCACGGCAACATCATCAAGTATTGCGGGCGGCCGTTCATGTCGCGCGAGGAGAAAGCCGCTCTGCGCGGCGACCCGCGTGCGCGGCTCCGCCTCTCCGACGACACGGTGAAACGCCACGACGACGCACTTCTCGAAGCCATTAACACACGCGTTGGGCTTGACGACACGCTCTGGATTTTGGGCGATTTCTGCCTGGGCGGATTCGCGGAGGCTCGACATTATCGCGACCGCATCCGGTGCGAGAACGTGTTCCTCGTGTGGGGTAACCACGATCGCGGAGAGATCACGCCCGTGTTCAGCGATACGATCGAGCAGGGGATGATTCGCGCCGAGGGTCAAGAGATCTGGCTGAACCACTACCCGATGCGGAGCTGGAACAAGGCGTTCCACGGGAGCTGGCACTTGTACGGGCACGTCCACGGGCGTCTGAGGCGCGACGACGACGCGAACCTGAGCATGATGGTACGCGACGTGGGCGTGGACGCGTGCGAGTACCGCCCGGTGAGCCTCGCGGAGCTGCGAGACTACATGGCGCCGCGCGTCGCGGCGTTCCTGCAGAACAAAGCCCGCTTCACGTCCGATCAGGACGACGGCTCAATGCCCCTGTGAACGACATTCCTTCGCCGTTCGGAACATTCCGAACTTTCCGGTTGCGACCGGAGCGCGTTCAAGCTAATCTTTGTGGTTAGCTACTAACTGCGCTGCCGGACCTTCCCGCGATCCTGCCGACCTTCCCACCTGTCCGCCACTCGGAGCTATGTCATGCTGACTTTCTGGGGCGACCGCCAACGGTATTGCGACAACATCAGCCGCCGTAACTTCCTGCAACTCGGGGCATTCGGGGCCGGGCTGACACTCGCCGATATGCTCCGTCTCAAGGCCGCGCAAGACCCGGCAAGTGCCGTGAAGTCCACGCCGCAAAAGGCGGCCATCATGATCTACCTGCCCGGTGGGCCGTCCCACATGGACATGTACGATCTCAAGCCCGAAGCGCCGATGGAGTTCCGCGGCGAGTTCAAACCCATTCAGACGAACGTGCCCGGCGTGCAAATCTGCGAACACATGCCGCTCCAAGCTCGCATGTGGGACAAACTCGCCTGCGTTCGCTCGCTCATCTCCGTTGACGAACACTCCGATTCGCTCGTGAGCACTGGGTACAGCGAGAACACGAACCGGATCGCGTCGCACCCGTCGTTCGGCTCGGTGATCTCGAAGCTCCGCAGCGGCGCGACCAACGACGTGCCGCCGTTCGTCTCGCTCCGCGGCGGCGGCAGCATGGGCACCGAACCCGGTTACTTGGGCGTGGCGCACCGGCCGTTCACGCCGAGTGGTGCTGGCATGGAAAACCTGCGGCTCGCGAGCGGCGTCAACGCCGACCGCATGGACGACCGCAAAGACCTGCTCGGCAAGTTCGACACGGCCCGTCGCGAGATCGACGCGAGCGGCACTATGAAGGGCATGGACTCGTTCGCCGGTCGCGCGTTCGACATGATCTCTTCCGGCGTGGTTCGGAAAGCGCTCGACCTGAAGAACGAAGACCCGAAGACCCGCGACCGCTACCAAGGCGTCGAGCAGTTCCTGACTGCGCGTCGGCTGGTCGAAGCCGGTGTCGGCTGTGTGACGCTCTCCATCGGCGGGTGGGATACGCACACGAGCAACTTCAAGGAACTGAAGCGGATGCTGCCGCAAGTGGACCGCGGCATCGCGAACCTGATCAACGACCTGCACGATCGCGGAATGCAGGACGACGTGGTCACGGTGATGTGGGGTGAGTTCGGTCGCACGCCGAAGATCAACGGCTCCGACGGCGGTCGCGACCACTGGTCCCCCGTGATGGGCGCGATGATCGCCGGCGGTGGGTTGAAGATGGGTCAGGCGATCGGCAGCAGTTCCGCGAAGGGCGAGTACCCGAAGGACCGGCCGTACAAGGTGCCGCACCTGCTCAGCACGATCTACGGTGCAATGGGCATTGACGCGGGCTACACGTTCCCGAACGGCGCCGGCCGCCCGATGTACATTCTCGACGACCGCAACAAGGTCGAAGAGTTGGTGTAACACAAGTCAGATCAGCTAAGTGAGCCGCAAGCGGCTTCGCGAGACTCGCGAAGCCGCTTGCGGCTCACTTCTTTCACAGCAGCACCGATTTGCCGTCACGCGGCCTTCCGCACTTCGGTCTTCCACTTCTCACGATCCAAATGAGGCGCGAACGGCCGACGCCCGCACAGCACGCGACCTAACCCGAACCGCAAGCGGCGACCCCAGCCCAGCGGTTCCTTCGCGTACTCGGTCAGTTTCGCGCGGTACGTTTCGTATTGCGCCGCCGTCGGCACCTTCGCCTTCTCGCCGAACGCAACGGCCCACACGTTCAAGGGCCGGCGCTCCGGTCCGTGCCAGCCCAGAATACGCGTCGGGTACGGTTCGAGCAGCGACTCGAACGCTTCGGGTGTGAACCGCCAGTAGTCGTGCGGGTACGAGTGAACGTGAAAGTAGAACGGGCAGCACACGAGGAACACGCCATCTGGCCGAAGCACGCGGCGCACCTCGTCGAAGCCTTTCCAGAACTGCTTCACGTGCTCGAACACGCTGAACGCGACCACCGTGCCGACGCTCGCGTCGGGCAGCGGGAGTTGCTCCACGTTCGCGACGAGATCGACACCGGGGCCGGCGCGGAAGTCCACACCGGTGTAGGGCCGACCCGGGAACAGCCCGCGCAAGTTGATGAGTTCTTCTTGCTCGGAGACCTGATAGGAGCCAATTTCGAGGACCGTATCGGGCAGATCGAACGACTCGATCGCGGCGCGCGCGATCCCGCGAATGAACTGGTTCATCAGTCACGTCCCGCGAGAGAATGGGTATTCTCATATCGGGCGTTACGGTCGCGGGGCTTGAACCGATTGTGTCGTTCGACGAATCTCGCGACAGGAGGCAACGCGTGACAGGGGAGAAAAGCGAGAGCCTTCTCTGTGGAGCGCGGCCTACACCTTCAGCCCGACGGCGCGCATGAGCGCGAGACCGTTGCCGTGCGGAACCACCCCAACGCGCATCGTGTAGTCGAACTTCAGTTCGCCGCCCGCGAAGCCGTCGCAGAAGTGGACGTTCACGGCTCCCGGGATCGCGTTGGTTACCGCCGTCAGGCTCAGGTCGTGCGTCGTCACGAAGCCGATTGCGCCGGCCGCGAGCAACGCGTGTATCACGCCTTCGGCGCCCGCGACGCGGTCCGCGGAGTTCGTCCCCGCGAACAGTTCGTCGAGCAAGAAGAGCAGCGGCGGACCGCCTTCTCGCGTTGCGATGTCGAGCAAGAGCCGGACCTTCGTGACTTCCGCGAAGAACCGCGACCGACCTTCTTGAAGCGAGTCTTGCACGCGCATCGTCGCGCCGAGCGCCAGTGGCGTGAGCGCGAAGCTCGTCGCGCGAACCACGCCGCCAGCGAACGCCAACACCGCGTTCACGCCGACGGCGCGCAGCATCGTGCTTTTGCCGGACATGTTCGACCCGCTCACGATCAGCACACGCGGCCCACCTTCACCGCCAAGTGTCACGTCGTTGCGAATGCACTTCTCCGCGGGGATCAGCGGGTGCCCGACGCCGACTGCCGAGAGCCGCACCGGACCTGTTTCCACCGTGGGGAAAATGTCGGTCGGGTTCTCGTATGCGTAGCCCGCGAGCGATGAGAGAGCTTCCGCCTCGCCGACGGCGCGAAGCCACCGCGCGATCGCGGGGCCGGATCGCACGCGCCACGCTTCGAGCTTGAACGCGAACCTTGCGTTCCACATGCGCAGCACCGCGACCGGGATGAAGAACGCGTTCCGCCGCGCGTTGTACCCATCGAGCAGGATGCGGAGTTGCCGAATCTGTTCCGACTCGGCGACCCCTTCGGCCCGCATTGCGTCTTGCAGTTCCCTGAGCCGCGGCGCATTGAACGATTCGCGTTCGAGCCTGCCGAGAACGGCTTCGAACAGGGAAAGGTTTTCGGCGGCGCGGTCGAGCGGTTTGAGAACGCGCCGCGTCCAGTCGAGTAACGGCAGCACGAGCACGAGCGAAGGCAAACCGAACACAATGACCGGGAGCGCCGAGGTGCCGACGAAGAACCAGCCGAACCACGCGAGGACGTTCAGCCAACCGAGCAGTTCCAGCGCCCACCATTTCCAACGCGGCGGTGCGTCCGGCGGCGCTGTGCCCCACTCCGCGAGCGGGTGGTAGTCCGCCGCAGGCGCGTCCGCACCTGCAACCGCAATTCCTTCGCGTAAGTCGAGCCGAGCCGCGAGATCGGCGACCGCTTCCTGGCGCGCTTTCACTTCGTCGGGCGAAGCTGGGTTCAGCAGCCAGTTCGCGAGCGTGTCCTCACCGGCGCGCGTGCGGCATGCGGTCACTCGCTCGAAGACGGAGCCCGGACCGAACAGGTCGAGATCGTCTGCGTAAGGGTGTGCCACGTCCGCGAACCGTTCGCCACCGCCGACACCGGAGGGCTTGCCCGCGAGCCGTTCGAGGCCACCCGCGTAGAACCGCGCCGCGCGCTCGGCCCACGCCTTGCGCCCGCGAGCCGCTTCAAACGTCGCCACGAAGTACACGAACACGAACACGGGGAGCAGCGTGAACCACGGCGAGAACAGTTCCGCGCCGAAGGCTAACCCCGCGACGACGAGAACCACGAGGAAGGCACCGAGCCTGGCGGAACTGAGCGTGTCGAGGCGGGCCGCGAGCGCGGCAACGGTCGCCCGGCGCGCGGCCAATCGCTCGGTGTAAACGGAAGCGGGTGAAGGTTGTGACAGAGGAGTGTCACTCGCGGGGGAAAGAGAAGGGGTGAAGGGGAGAAAGGGTGAGGGGGAGACAAAGACCAAGTTACGGCGCTCTTGTGTCTTCGTCACCCCTTCTCCCCTTCTCCCCTTCTCCCCTTCTTCTTCCCTTACGGGGTCGTGACGTTCACGTTCACCTTGTACGAGCCGGTCGATTCGCAGTTCCACGGGCTGCCGCCGATGCGCAGGTAAAGTTTGCCGCTCTCGGTCACCTTGCCCTTGTACCCCTCGCCGATGGCGAACGGCGTTCCGTTCGCGCCGATCCGCCCGATCACCTGACCGGGCAATCCGAGGCGTTGCACGCCGCCCGGATTGAACCCGGCGCCGCCTTGCCCTTCCGGGCCGCACATGTACTGCCCTGGCCCCTGAGGCCACTGGTCGATGCGCCCTGAGGCGGTCACCTCCAACTGCTGCCCCGAACTGACTTCAAGCACGGTTTCCTTCCACTCGGACTGAGTCATCTTCGCGTACTTGCTCGCGTCCAGCGCGAACTCCGCGGCCGACGCCGAACCGACCGCTCGGAACGTGCGGATGTCCGCCAGTTTCACGGTCGCGTCGCCGAAGTGTTTCGTGCGCACCTTCAGCGTGTTCGCGTCCATTCGCCCCTTGATGGTGAACTCGGCCGTCTCGACGACGTCGTGGTCGCGCACCTCCAGTTGGTTTGCCGGGAGCTTCCCTTCGAGGAGTTTGATAACGGCCTTCGCGCGGCGGTTCACTTCCGCGTCCTCGCTCCTGGCCGCGCGCCGCAGCGCGGGCAACGCGAACTTACCGATCTCCGCCAGCGTCTGCTCCGCGTCCTCGCGGGTGCGGAAATCCGACGAACCAAGATCCGTGATGCCTTTGTCGATCTTCGCTTCCGCGCCGTCTGGGTAGCGGAACCCGAACTCCAGTCTGCGAACGTCGTTCGCGGGGACCGTCAGTTTGCCGTACTTCGTAACGATCGACAGGTTCGATTCGAGCAGCACTACCTTCACCACGGTGTCGTCCACCATGCGAATCTCGAACGCCGTCGGCTCGTCCTTCGCGTTGACCTTCGGTGTCTTCAGGTCTGTAGCTCCGCCTTTTGTCTCGGGCGGCCCCTTCTCGGGGATAACGTCTTTGGAAGCCTTTGTGGTGGGTGCGCCGGGCTGGCCCTCCGGCCTCGCGCACCCAACGACCGCGACCAAAAGAGCGAAAGAAACCGCGCGCGTGAACATGGATATCACCCCGCGAAATTGGGACCGACTGAATCCCGTAAAGATGATAACGCGCCGCGAGCAAGAGGTGTTGGAGTTGTTACGTTGGCGCGTTCAAAGGCGGGCGGGGGGCTTTTACGCCTCCTTGCTCGCCTTGAGGTTGGCCGCGATACCACTGCAGCGTTTGCTTCATGCCCTCGTCGAACAGTACGCGCGGGGTGTACGCGAGTTTGGTGCGGGCCTTCGCGATGGAGAAGTCCAGGTTGAAGCCCGCGAATTTCAGTTGCGCCTGCGTGATGCGCGGCGGGTTCGGCGCGTTCTTGCGGCGGAACACGCTCTCGCGCCAGTTCGCCGCGATTCGCGCGAACCACACCGGCACGGGGGGAAACCCGCGCGGACGCTTCAGACCCAGCCCGTCGGCCACCGCCTCGAAGAACCGGCGCTTACTCACGAACTCGCCGTCGGTGATGTTGAACACTTCACCGACGGTCACCTCCGCCGGCGCGTCGATCGCGAGTAACACGGCGTCCGCGATGTTGCCCACAAACGTGGTGTTCAGCGCGAACCGGCCGCGCGAGATGTAGATGACGCTCCGCTCCTTCAGCCGGTCCGCGAGTCGCGGCAGCACCATGCGGTCGCGCGGGCCATACACGAACCCCGGTCGCAGGATCGTGACCGGAACCTTTTGCTTGCGGTGGTACTGTAGCGCGAGCCGCTCCGCTTCGACCTTCGACTGAGTGTAGCCGTCTATGTGGTCGTTCGGCAGCGGCTCGGTTTCGTCCGTGGTGTAGTGGTGACGCGCTTCGTACACCCCAAGCGAACTGACGTGAACAAAGCGCTGGAGCGGGCGGCCGAGGGTCGCGTCGAGGAGGTGTCGCAGCCCTTCGACGTTCACGGCGCGGTAGCCGTCCACGTGCCCCCAGTCGCCGACCTTCGCGGCGCAGTTCACGATCACATTGCACCCTTCGACGACGCGATTGAGCGACTCAGGGTCAGTGAGATCGCCGCGAACAACGCCGACACCGAGAGACTTGACGAACGTGGTGTCGCTACCCTCCCGGGCGAGCGTGCGAACGGTATCGCCGCGCCGAACGAGCGCCTCCGCGACGTGCGATCCGACGAACCCGGTCGCTCCGGTGAGTAGAATCGTGTGGGGCATCGTGCGGCGTCCTTGCTCGGTTAGAAACTGATGTTGTGAAGCGACGAGCGAACGGCAAAGTTCGCGGCGGCAAACCGGGTATAGTGGAAGCGGGGCGAGCCACCACGAGGGCTGGACGTGACGACGAACTCATTCTATGTGCGAACGCTCACGGTCGCTGTCATCGCACTCGCGTTTCCCGCGTTCGCGCGGGCCGGACTGCATTACTCCGGCGAGGTGTTCGCGGAACTTCCGAGCCGTCCGTCCGGGTTCCTCACGGACCATCGCGCGCTTCGCGCCGCGGGGTACGAGCGCCCGGACGGGTTGCCGTCGCCGCTCCGCGACGATTACGTCGCCGCCGCCGCGCGGTTGGATAAGCTCGCGAAAACCCGCGCCCTGACCGCCGACGAGATCGCGGATCTTGGCGCGGTGTACATTCGGCTTGGCAGGCCAGACAAGGCGCTCAACGTACTCGCGCCGTCGGTGCGCAAGTTCCCGGAACACTTCCGCATCGCGGCCAACCTCGGCACCGCGTTCCAGTTGTCCGGCGACCTCGAACGCGCCGCGACGCAACTTGAAGAAGCGGTCAGGCTCGCACCCGCGAAGCTCAAGCCATCCGAGCAAGCGCATCTCAAACTCGTCACGCTCCGACTGAAGGAAGGTAAGGCCGCGAACCAGCCGGCAACCGTGGACGACCTATTCGGGGTGAAGTACGTTGGTGCGTCCGGTGCGCCAGAGACGGGCACGCTCGCGGAAGCGGAAGCCAAGAAACTTCCTGCCGACGCGCTCATCACGGTGCAACAACTCGCGCTGTGGCTACCGGCCGATGCGCGGCTTCTGTGGCAACTCGGCGAACTGTGCAACGCACTGGGCGACGTGCGCGCAGCCGCCGCGGCGCTCGACGGGTGCGTGACGGAGTTCGCCCTCGGTTCGCCGGACCTCCGCAAGCGTCGGCTCGTGTACCGCGCCGCTGCCGACGAACTCGCGAAGAAGCCCGGGCACGAGCAGCACCGCGGCGCGATCAAAACGAAGTCGTCGCGCCCGCTGATCAAGGCGTTCGACGAGTCGCTGCTGCCCACGATCGAGAACGACAAGGTGAACGCGCTGCCGTGGCCCGTGCTCGGCGCGACGAGCATCAACGTGAAGGGCAAGGCATCGTTCGCGAAGTACCTGGAGCAACTCGATGGCAAAACGGTCACGCTCACCGGCTTCATGCAACCGGTGAAGGACGAACTCGCCGCGACTGGGTTCTTGCTGCTCGAATACCCAGTGGGCTGTTGGTTTTGCGAGGTGCCCGACCCGACCGGGCTGTTAAACGTCGAACTGAAGGCGGGCAAAACGGCGGAGTTCCGTAAGGGGCTAATCAAGATCACCGGCACGCTCGTGCTCAACCACACCGACCCCGAAGGCTACCTCTTCTCGCTGAAGGACGCCAAGATCGGCGAAGCGGATTGAACGTGGTGCAGGCGGCCCGCCGCTCTTTGCTTCTGCGGGCGAGCCGCCTGCACCACGACACAACAGACACCAACCCGTATCCGCGTTACTTGCGAATGTCCCAGACGCGGACGGTGCCGTCGCGCCCGCCGGCGGCGAGCGTGGTGCCGTCCGGGGCGAACCGCACCACATGCACCTCGCGCCCGGTATGGTAACTAAACACTTCCTTGCTTGTGTCCACGTCCCACAACTTCACGTATCCGTCCGAGCCGGCACTGGCGATCCACTTCCCGTTCCCGCCGAACGCAACCGACCACACGTCGCCGTCGTGCGCCGCGATCTTGTGAAGTTGGGTGCCGTTGGTCGCGTTCCAGATACGGACTGTACCGTCCCACCCGGCGCTCGCGATCTTCGACCCGTCCGGGCTGAACGCGACCCCGTACACCGCGCCGATGTGGAGCGTCAATTCCAGCGACGGTGGCGGGCCGCCGCCCACTTCCCACTCACCCTTCTTCAAGTCCCACACCTTGATTGTGCCGTGCGACCCGGTGCTGGCGATGCGGGTTCCGTCCGCGCTGTAGGCGAGGGCGTGAATTGTTCCGCGGTGGCCGAGCAGTTGGGCGTAAGGGATCCCCTGCTCCCAGTGCCACACCTTCACCACTCCGCTCCGGTTGCCAGTCGCGAGGTACGTGCCGTCCGGGCTGAACACCGCGACCTTCGTCCAGGTGGATTCCGCCAGCGGGAACTCGCGTCGGAACGTCTTCAGGTTCCAGAAAGTCACGTCCGATTCGTCGGCCGCGGTCACCAGGAACTTGCCGTCGGACGACACGTCTGCCGTCCAGATGTTCCCGTCCTGCTTGTCGAGTTGGTTGATCAGTTCGCCGCTCTGAGTGTTCCAAATCTTGATGGACCCGTCTTCCATTCCCATGACCAACTGATTGTCAGGGAGGAACGCGGTGGCCCACACCGTTCCCGATGCGCCGCGCAACGTGACGCGCGGCGCCGGGCCGGGATCCGCCGGTTGTGGCTCCGGTGGAGCCGGCTTGTCGGTTCCGGTGAACATCCAGAGCAGCCCGATGACCAGCGCGCCGAGAACCGCGCCGCCGGCCCACGGTCGCACGCGGCACGCGACCGCCTTCCAGCAGATCGGCTGCCGCAGGGCACGCCGGGCCACAGTACGCGGTCCGGCGCACACTTCGGCGGGCACGTCGAGCGGTGACAACAGGCGCATCTCGACTAATCCCGCCGCGAACACCGCCGCCACTTCCGACGCGGTCTGGAACCGGTTCACCGCTTCTTTCTGCAACAGTTTGTCCACCGCGTCGGAGAGCCACTTGGGGATGTCCGGGTTGATTCGCATGAGCGGCATTTGCGTTTCGTCGGACACGCGCCGAAGAACTGTGAGCGGCGTCTTCGCGTCGAATGGCGCGGTGCCGGTCGCGGCCTCGTAGAGCACCGTGCCGAGTGAGAACAGGTCGGCGCGAGCCGACACTTCGTCGCCACGCGCCTGCTCAGGGGCCATGTACAGCGGCGAGCCGGCGACGAACCCGGTGCGCGTGAGTTTTACATCTTCGACGGCGCGCGCTAAGCCAAAGTCGGTGAGTTTCACGCGATCGACCGGCGCTTCCAGAAGGATGTTCGCGGGTTTGATGTCACGGTGAATGAGACCACCCGCGTGCGCCGCCGCGAGACCGGCCGCCGCCTGCATTCCGAGCCGTGCGACCTCGCCCGCGGTCATCTTCCCGGCGCGCCGGATACGCTGTTCCAGTGACTCGCCGTTGATGAGTTGCATCACCAAGTACGGCAGACCGGACGGCTCGTCCTCGTTCACCTGGTGGACCGCGACCAGGTTGTCGTGGGTGACGGCCGCAGCGGCGCGCGCCTCGCGGCAGAACCGCTGGCGCGCGACCTCGTTGTTCGCGAGTTTTGGGTCGATGACCTTGATGGCGACATCGCGGTCGAGCGACGGGTCGTAGGCGTGTAGCACGACGCCCATGCCGCCGCGACCAACGACACGGATCACGTCGAACTGCGCGAGCTTGCCGAGCCGGTTCAGTTTGTCGGGTGGCTGGAGGAAGTCGAGTTTCAGTTCGTCCTGTGGGATTGGCGTATCGATGAGACCGTTGGCCTGGAAGAGTGCGGTGCGCCGGAGTTCTTCTTCGGCTTCGGCGAGCGCGCGCCAGTACGCCGAATTGTTGGCCGGAATCTCGGTGCTGGCTTCGCGCAGGTGGTCCGCGAGACCGGACGCGGAGCCGCTGATCGCGTCGAGCCGCTTCTGGCACGCGGGGCAGTTGCCGACGTGGTCGCACAAACACGCGGTGCGTGCGTCGGTGCAGCGCCCGCGCACGAGCCGCTCCAGGTCGCTCAGCGGCGGGCACTCGGTTGTGGTGGTATTGTCGGCCATTGGTGTCACACTCGTTAAGCCGCGACCCGGAGGGGAGCGCGAACGTTCTCGCTTCCCTCCGGGTCGCGGCTAACCTTGATCCTCTTCAACCATCATCTTCTGCACTTCGTCGCGCAAGCGGGCGAGGACGCGGCTCTTGGCGACGTACACCGCCCCGGCGCTCATCTTCAGCGCGGTGCCGACCTCCGCGGCACTTTTCCCTTCCACCGCGGTTTGCCAGAACGCGGACCACGTGTTCGGCTGGAACTCGCCCTTCACCAGTTCCATCGCGCGGGCGCTGAGCCGGCGCTGGTATTCCTTCTCCCAGTCGGCGTCTGGGCCTTCTTCCTCGCGTGCCGGCGTGGCGTCAAGCCGCTCCTGCGCGTCGGTGTCGCCGGTGCCGCGCGGGCGGTTCCGCTGGCTGCTGAGGAAGTTGTAAATCTTGTTCCGCGTGACCGTGTACAGCCAGCCGCGAAAGGTGCCGCGCTTTGGGTCGTACTCCATACGGTGGGCGTTGCGGGCGACGCTGCGCATCACGTCTTGCATGAGGTCGGCGGCGTCGGCGTCTTGGAGTCCGCGATTGCGGGCGAACCGGTACACGACCGGGCCGTACAGTTGCACGAACTCGCGCCACGCGTCGGCGTCGCGCCCGTCTTTCAGACGGGTCAGCAGCGTGACGCGTGTCAGCGGCGGTTCGGCCATACGGGGTGTTCCAGTGAGTGATACCGGTTCCACGGGCGACGACTTACGCGCCCCGGTTTGGGCGGGAGGTGGAGAGGTGAGCGGGTGTCGCCAGTGTGGGACATTTTACGAACGCCCGGCGCGGTTGCGATGCTGGCTCTCGTCGCCTCGCCCTTTGTGCCGTATCGTTCCCTTCGATACCTCTTACGCCGCGGAGTCACAGTCATGTTCGCGCGCCTCGCTGTTTTGGTTGTGCTTGCGCTCGCCTTCACAACTTCGGCACCGGCCGAAGAGAAGAATGACAACACCACGAAGGTAATGGGTACGGTCATCATCCCGAAGGAGGTCGCGTCGTTCGACAACCGCGTGGTGGAGCTGCGGCTCTACAGCATCAACAAGAACCTTGCGGACAAGGGCGCGGACTTGGTGGAGAAGGTCGAACTGAAGGAGTTCAGCCACACGACCGGTAAGGAGACGAAGAAGGAGTTCACCATCGGTGCGGCGGGGAAGCTGGACGCGAACAACCGCTATTACGTGACCGCGTTCGTGTTGCTGCGCGACAACCGCACGCACATCGGGCAGGCCGATCACGTGAAGGAGCCGTTTAACAAGGTGCTGACCGACGGCAACCCGCGCGCGGTGACGATCCGGTTCAAGGAGATCGGGAAGAAGTGAGAGTTGACGTATTGGGAAGCAATGAGACGAAAAGGAACACAGACGTTTAGCGTCGGCCCCGGAGGGGCCACTTGCTCGGCCCTTCCGGGGCCGACGCTAAACGTCCTTATCGTTTCGACCCACCAAGTATTCGACCTGGTGGCTTTCCGCCGGCGTTGGCACGTCGAGTTTGTCGAACAACCGCTCCCACACTCGCTCCGGCACGCGTTTCACGCGGTCGCCGTTCCGCTCGCGGATCAGAGGGATTGGCGGTTCCAGATACACCACACGCAGACGCGCTTTGTAAGCGGCGCTGAGGTCGATCACCTTACCGCGAAGGATGCGCGACACGTTTGTCGCGTTCCACACGAACGGCTCCCCACGACGCAGTAGTACCTTCGCACGATCGTAGGCCGCGGCCACGACTGCGCTCTGATTTTCGCCGGGTTCCACATCCAACTCGCGCCGGATGTCGTCGAGTGAGATCACTTCGCGGTCGCCCGCGTGTTCGCTCACCCACGTGTCTTTGCCGCTCCCGGGTAGGCCGCTCGACACTGTCACTTCGCACTTCGTGTCGTCGAAGAGGTGAAGCGTCGGGTGTTCGCCCGGCGTGCGGAAGTAGTGGAACCGCGAATGGTCGTTCGCGAAGTTACGCGGACCGTCCCACGCTTCGCACTCGGCGCAGAAGTCCGGGAACAACGCGACTCGCGTCATCGTGTCGTCGTTCTCCTTCTTCACGACGCGCCCGCGATGGTCCGCTTCCGCCAGGATGGTGAGCAGATCCATTCGCGTGTTCATGCTCGTGAGGATCACCGCGCGCATCGGGTCCGGCTTGTCGAGGTAGTTCGCGGGCAGGCCGTGCCAACGCACGAGCGCCAACACCTGTTCGCGAATCTCGAACGGCGTTCCCAGTGGCGCGAAAGCTTCGTCATCGGTAAGGATGCGCCGCGCCTTGTAAACGCCCTTCACCGCGTGACCGGGCGAGCGCACGCGACCGTTTTCTTCGATGCGAGTACATTCGGGTTTCGAGATGTCGTGTAGCAGCGTGCCCGCGAAGACGACGTGCCGATCCTGTTCCGGTAGCTCGCGAAACGCGGGCAGCGAGGCGAGTTGCGTGAGCACCATGCCGAGGTGCGTGAGGACATCGCCTTCCGCGTGGAAGATCGGGTCTTGCGGGCACTCGGCGAGTGGTTCCAGCCAGGGGAACGTGGCACGCAGCGCGGCCACATCCACTTTCCAATCAGGTGGTTCCGGGCAACCGGGGATTCGCCAGATGTCGGACATGACGGAGCCTCAACGCGGAACGACGCACGGAGAAATGGAGTGCGCCGGCGTGAGGAGGTTCACGCGCCCAACAACCGCACGGAAGCGGAACGCCTCGCGGACGTGGTGTTCTACGTGGAAGCCGACGCTGTGAAGCGAGGCGACCGGCCGGTGTCAATCGACAGGTGAGAGCGAGGCGCGGCTTGTTGCGCGATGCTCTCACCGGCCGGCCGCGAAAAACCCACACCTCACACCGTGGGCAACTCGAAGCCCTTGCGGTAGTCGCGGCCCAACAGCTTGTTCGCTTCGGCGTCGTCGGTCGTTTCGGTCTTCGCGTCGAATTTCAGCACCTTCCCGGTTCGATACGCGATGTTCCCGAGGTGACACAACCGCGTACTCTTGTGCCCTTCCTCGATCTCCGCGTTCGGCTTCGCGTCGCCGCGAATCGCGTCGATGAAGTTGCGAACGTGGAGTCCGACCATGTCGCCCTTTGGCTTCTCGGCCGCGTCGTCGCCACCGCGCACCTTCCACGCGTCGCCGTCGAACAGGAGCGTGCCCTTGTCGCCGTGAATCGAGATGCCGTAGGACTGACCCTCCGGGCCTTGTCCTTTCTTCTCCCACACGCGATGTTCCCACAGCACGGTGCAACCGGCCGCGCCGCCGGGGCCGCCCGCGAAGTCGAACGTCGCGATCTGCGTGTCCGGGGTTTGTTGCTCGTCGTCGTAGTGGTACTTACCGCCGGCGCAACTCACCTTTGTCGGCGCTTCGAGTTGAAGCACGTTGCGAACGACATCAAGGCCGTGGATGCCGTTGTTGCCGATTTCGCCGGTGCCGAGATCCCAGAACCAGTGCCAGTTGTAGTGGAACCGGTTCTTGGTGAACTCGCCGGACGCCGGCCCGAGCCACAGGTTGTAATCGACGCCTTTCGGTGCCGTTTCGGGCTTGGAGAAGCCGATGTTGGGCCGTGCCCCCGCGATCCACGCTCGCGCGAACGCGACCTTCCCGAGCTTGCCCGATTGCACGTATTCGCGCGCGGCGATCACGCTCGGCTGGCTCCTCCGCTGCGTGCCGGCTTGCACTACGACCTTGTACTTCCGGGCCGCCGCGACCATGCGCCGGCCTTCGTTCAAGTTGTGCGAAACCGGCTTCTCGCAGTACACGTGTTTGCCGCGCTCGGCCGCCCACACGGTCGCCAGCGCGTGCCAGTGGTCCGGGGCCGACACCACCACTGCCGTCACCGACTTGTCTTCGAGCACCTTGCGAATGTCGGTCTCGACCTTCGGTGCCGGGTCCGGGTTTTTGAGCACGTCGAGCGTGGGCTTCACCATCGCGGGGTCGGGATCGACGAGGTACGCGATCTCGACGCCGGGCGTCGCGGCGAACGGCGGGGCGAGTTGTTTGCCGCGCACGCGAAGCCCCATGACGGCGACGCGAACCTTCTCGTTCGCTTTGTTCGCGGCGCGGGTGTACGAAACTGCGGACAGCGTGAGTGCGGAAGTGGCAAGGAACTGACGGCGAGTCGCGGACATGGCAGCGCTCCGGTGGGGATATCGGATACCCGTTATGGTAACTTGTGGTGCGGGTAAATCGAACCAGAAAGCTCCGCAAGGTGATTTCCTGCGCTGGGCTTGTCCTGTTCTCGAACACTGTCTCAAGATGTGATGGGTGGATCGGGTGTTGCGGTGGTCCTGATCCAGGTGGGCAATATCGCTTGCGACCGCGACTCGTTCGGAGTGCCTACTTCGGGTCGCCTTCCTTCACCCACGCTTCGTTGAAGTGGGCGTGTTTCATGCTCTTGCCGCTCGGGACGAAGTAGCTGTACACCGCGTGGATGCCGCCGTCCTTCGCCTGAATCACCGCGGGGTAGTGGTACGATCCGGTATCCTGCTTCTCCAGGTGACGCGTCCACTTCCAGGTTTTGCCTTCGTCGTCGGATAGCGACACCGCGAGACTGTTGCGGCCCTTCACGGTGTCGTTGTAGACAAGGAGCCAGTTGCCGCTCGTGAGGCGCACTGCGTCGAGACCGCTCCCTGGGTTGGGTAACTCACTTGAATAGACCGTGCCCCACGACTCGCCTTTGTCCTTCGATTCCGAAACGCGAATCTTCTTGAACACGCCGTTCTCGCGCATGTACGCGACCAGCGTGCCGTCCTTGCGTTCCAGCACCGACGGCTGAATGCTGCCGAACCCCGCGAGCGGTTGCGACGCGGTCCAGGTCTTCCCGTTGTCGTCACTGATCGCCATGAGTCCCGCTGAGTACGTGTCCGAGTATAGCGGCAGCAAGATGCGCCCAGACTTCAACTCTGTGGGCTTGCATCGCGGTTGCCAGCCGAGGCGCGACAACAGTTTGTCACCAACGCGTTTCTTGACGAGTTCGTCGGAGAGCGTAACCGGCAGCTTGGTCGCGTCACTGATTTGCTTCTTCCAGGCGCCGAACTCGCGGAGCATGACCTCCTCGAAGTCCTTTGGCGTAAGCAGAATGTTGGCCTGCCACGACCACTTCGGCGCGCCGTCTTTTTGGAAGTCCGACGACGTGCGGTATTGCGTAATACACGATTCCCACGAGTTCGCGAGGATGACCGGCCAGAACAGCCAGAGCTTGTCTTCCTTGTCGATCCACATCGCGGTGTTGCAGTCCGGGAAGCCCGGTGTGTCGGCCATGAGGAACGCGTCGCTCCACTTCTCGTCTTTTGCTTTCTTGCGGGCCGCGTACACGGCGACATCATCAGCGGAGCGCTCGCCGCTACCGCGATACCACGACACGAGCAGGTCACCATTGGGGCACTCCACGATCCCGGGCGCGTGGTTGTGCTGTTTGTGAAATGGGAAGACCAGTTCCGCGGTGTACTCCGGCTTATCCTTCTTCTCGTCTTTTTTCTCGGGCGGCAATCGGCCCGGTTCGCGCACTCCTTTACCAACTCGCTTTGTAAGCGAATCGCCCATATCTTCGCGCGCTGTCTCCGCGCGCGCAAGCAGTACTTTCACGACGCCGGGGTTCGCGTCCGCGACGTTCTTCGATTCACTCACGTCCGCGTCGAGGTCGTACAACTCTGGCTTCTCGATTTTCACCTGCTTGTACTTGCCTGGCACACCGTCCTTGCCTTGTGGTTGCCCGTCCATCGTGCGGTACGTGTGCGGGAGCATCAGCTTCCACTTGCCGCTGCGCACCGCTTGCAGTTCGTTCGTGCCGTAGTAGTGGAAGTACACTTCTTGCGGTGTCTTCGCTTTGGCTTCGCCGCGAAGCAGCGCGCCGATGTCCTTGCCGTCGATCTTGAGTTTGGGGAGGTCCGCGCCGATGAGCTTCGCGACGGTCGGAAGCACGTCGATCGTCATCGCGGGAATGCGGCACTCGGAGTCAGCGGGAATCTTGCCCGGTAAGCGCGCGATGAACGGCACCCGCACGCCGCCCTCCCACACGGTTCCTTTGCCCTCGCGGAGCGTGCCAGCGGTGCCAGCGTGGTTGCCATAACTGAGCCACGGGCCGTTGTCGCAGGTGAAGATCACGAGCGTGTTGTCCGCGAGTTTGTGGTCGTCGAGTGCTTTCATGATCTCGCCGACTGACCAGTCGATTTCCATCATCACGTCGCCGTGCAGCCCGGACTTGCTCTTGCCCTTGAACTTGTCGCTCACGAACAGCGGGACGTGCGGCATCGAGTGCGCAACGTACAGGAAGAACGGTTTCGCTTTGTTGTCCGTGATGAACTTCACCGCGCGCTCGGTGTACTGCGTCGTGAGCTTCGGCTGGTCTTCCGGTGTCACGTCCGCGTCGATGATCTTTTCGTTCTCGAATAGCGGCAGATTCGGATAGGTGCCCTTCTTCGCTTCCGGGTGATGCGGCCACATATCGTTCGAGTATGGCAACCCGAAATACGAGTCGAAGCCGTGCCGCGTCGGGAGGAACTGCGGGTGGTGGCCGAGGTGCCACTTGCCGACCATCGCGGTCGCGTAGCCCTTCGATTTGCACACTTCCGCGAGAGTGGTTTCGTCCGCGTGGATGCCGTGGCGCGAGTTCGGCCCGAGCGCACCGTGGATGCCGATGCGGTTCGCGTAACAGCCCGTCATGAGCGACGCGCGGCTCGCGGAACACACCGGCTGCGAACTGTGGAAGTCGGTGAGTTTCACGCCCTGCTTCGCGAGTTTGTCGAGGTTCGGCGTCTCGAACCCCTTCGCACCGAAGCAGCCGACATCACCGTAACCCTGATCATCGGTGAAGATCAGGACGACGTTTGGTGTGTCAGCCGCGCTCGCGCACGAGTAGGAGGCGAGGAACAGAATCGCCGCGAAGGAGAGGAGTGTGTATTTCATGGCGCACACGATACCCCGCCTGAGGAGTGTTCGCCAGTACCGGCTTGTAAGCCGCGTGCGTGTTTTTGGTATCCTTCCCGAAGGCGCTCGCTCGCCGCACTTCTGGAGAACCGCATGACTCGCTTCACGCTGCTTGCTCTCGGTGCCCTCGTGCTTGTCACATCAGAAGGCTTCCGCCCCTTGCACGCCATGGCGGACGACTGGCCGCAATGGATGGGGCCGAACCGCGACAACGTGTGGGCCGAAACCGGTATCGCACGCACGCTCCCCGCGAACGGCCCAAAGCAAGTCTGGAAGGTTTCCATTTCCGCCGGGTACGCTGGCCCCGCGGTGGCCGACGGGAAGGTGTACGTCACCGACCGCGTACTCGCGAAGGGCGCCAAGAACCCGGACGACCCGTTCGACATCAAGCAGAAGGTCGCCAGCACCGAGCGCGTGCTGTGCCTCGACGCGAAGTCCGGCAAGGAACTGTGGAAGCACGAGTACGACTGCACGTACCAGATCAGCTACCCGGCTGGCCCGCGCTGCACGCCCACCGTGTCTGGCGGGAAGGTGTACACGCTCGGCGCGATGGGCGACCTGTACTGCCTTCGCGCCGACACCGGTAAGGTGATCTGGTCGAAGAACTTCGTGAAGGACTACGCCGCGAAGCCGCCGATGTGGGGCTTTTGCGGACACCCGCTCGTTTACAAGAACCTGCTCATCTGTCTGGTCGGGGGCGAAGGGGCGACGGTCGTCGCGTTCGACAAAGACACCGGTGCCGAGAAGTGGAAGGCGCTCGACGCCCGCGCACCGGGCTACAGCCCGCCCACGCTCATCACGGCCGGCGGGGTCGATCAGGTGGTGATCTGGCACGCCTCCGCGCTCAACGGCCTCGACCCAGTCACCGGTCAGATTTACTGGACGGTTCCGCTGGAGCCGATGTACGGGATGTCGATCATGGGACCGCGTCAGCACGGCGACCGGCTGTTCGCGGGTGGCATTGGCGCGAGCGCCGTTCTCAAACTGGATAAGGACAAACCGGGCGCCGCGGTGCTCTGGAAGGAAGCCGCCGACAAAGGCGCGAAGGCACCGAAGGACCGCGGGTTGCATCCGGTAAACATGACACCGTTCGTGGACGCGGGCACCATCTTTGGCGTCGATCAGCCTGGCATGTTGCGCGCCGTCGAGTTGGAGACGGGCAAGAAGCTCTGGTTCACGCACAAGCCGGTGATCGGCAAGGAAGAAGCGGAAGATTTCAAGGGCGCCGGTTCGGGAACCGCGTTCGTGGTGAAGAACGGCGACCGCTATTTCCTGTTCGCGGAGACGGGTGAGTTGATCATCGCGAAACTGACGCCGACGAAGTACGACGAGGTGAGCCGCGCGAAGTTGCTCGATCCGACCGGGACCGCGTTCGGGCGCAAGGTGTTGTGGACGCACCCCGCGTTCGCGAACAAGTGCGTGTTCGTGCGCAACGACAAGGAACTCGCGTGCTACTCGCTCGCGGAGTGACGCGACACAAACGTTTGAAGGCGAGCGGGGGGCGTAAGCCCCCTGTTTGTATTATTGCCTTCGTGACGCTCATTCCCAACAGGGGGCTTACGCCCCCGCTCGCCTTGAGGCTACACCCATGCGCCTTCTCCTCTCCCTCGCGATCACACTCGGCTTCGCACTTCCCTCACTGGCCGGGCCGCTCAGCGCGGGCGCGTCCGCGGTGGATATCACGCCGCCGAAGGGCTGCCCGATGGCCGGCTACTACTCCGTTCGCGGCGCGGAAGGAACGCACGACCCACTCTTCGCCAAAGCGCTCGTCTTCGAGAAGGACGGCACGAAGGTCGCGCTCGTGTCGCTCGACCTCATCACCACCCGGCGGGGCGTGGTCGAAGAGGCGCGCAAGCTGATCGAGAAGCTAACCAAGATTCCCGGCACGAATGTAATGATCTCCGCGACGCACTCGCACACCGGGCCGGTGTTGTGGGACGGTTCCCCGCTCACGGAGGTACTCAGCGGAGGAAGCAAGATCGCGAAGGACTACGTCGCGGAGTTGCCCGGCAAGATCGCGGACGCCGTGAAGAAAGCGGACGACGCACGCAAGCCGGCGAAGGTGTCGTTCGGCACCGGCAAGGAAGAAGGCTTGGCCTTCAACCGGCGCTTCCACATGGCAGATGGCAGTATCGGATGGAACCCCGGCAAGAAGAACCCCAAGATCGTGCGCCCGGCCGGACCGACCGACCCGAGCGTGCCGGTCGTCTTCATTGAGACCGATGAGGACAAGCCGAAGCCGATCGCGGTGTACGTTAACTTCGCGATGCACCTCGACACCGTCGGCGGCCTCAACTACTCCGCCGACTACCCGTACACGCTGTCGAAGGCGCTCGCAACCGTGAAGGGCGACGACGTGGTGACGGTGTTCACCACCGGCACGTGCGGCGACATCAACCACATCAACGTCGAGAGTGACAAGCCGCAGAAGGGGCACGGCGAAGCGGCCCGCATCGGGACACGGCTCGCGGCGGAAGTGCTACGCACCTTCGAGGTACTCAAGCCCACCGACGGCGCGCTTCGCGTGTCGAGCGAGACGGTGGAACTCGCACTTCCGGCCGTGACCGCCGACGAAGCGATGGTGGCGAAACAGATTCTCGCGGACATCGGGAAGGGAACGAAGCCGGTCCCGAAGTTTCTCGATCAAGTGCAGGCGTTCAAAGCCGTGGACGTGGCCGGGCGGCTCGGCAAACCTTATCAGGTCGAGGTGCAGGTGATTACGCTCGGCGAAGACCTCGCGTGGGTGAGCCTACCGGGCGAAATCTTCGTGGAGTTAGGAATCCAGATCAAGCGCGGGTCGCCGTTCCGCCAGACGATGATCGCGGAACTCGCGAACGGCAGCATCGGCTACATTCCGAACCGCGTGGCATACTCGCAAGGCGCCTACGAAGTGATCAGCGCCCGTTGCGCCGAAGGCAGCGGCGAGAGGCTCGTGGACTCCGCACTGAAGCAACTCCGGGCGCAGTTCAAGAAGTAGTCTCAAGTCATCAAGTCTCAAGTCGAAGCCGAAAACCAAGAATGGCTTTCTGTCTTCGACTTGGGACTTGATGACTTGAGACTGACTGCGCGTTCTGGCAAGGTCAGACGCGCATTACCACATCATCGACGGCGAAACGCACTTTGGCGTTACTCGCGTTCTTATCATCGGCCGACCGGTAGCCGGCGGTGGCGATCACCACGGCCCCCAACCCCTTCGTCTTCAGACCGAGAATCTCGTCGTACTTGTCCGGCTGGAATCCCTCCATCGGGCACGCGTCCACGCCCATCATCGCGGCGGCGGAAAGGAACACGCCCAGCGCGATGTAGGTTTGGCGCGCGGCCCACCGGTGCGCCTGGGCCGCGTCCATGCGCGACAGCGACCCGAGCATCATCTGCTTGAAGCCTTCGAGCGCCTCGACGGTGGTTCCTCGCACTTCCGCGGTGCGTGCGACATAGGTGTCGATGTCGGCTGGTGTGGGCGGGTTCTTCGCGGCGAACACGACGAGGTGCGACGCGTCCAGTATCTGCGGCTGCTTGTACGACACCTCGTGTAATCGCGTGCGCACGTCCGGGTCGGTGACCACGACGAACTTCCACGGCTGAATCCCGTAAGACGACGGCGACAGCACTGGCGCCTGTTCGAGTTTGGCCCACAGGTCGGCCGCGATTTTCTTCGTGGGGTCGAATTTCTTGGTGGCGTAGCGCCAGCCGAGTTGCGCAAGAACGGTATCGGGCGGAACGGGCATGGGGACTCCCAACACGAGGTGACGTACCGCTTATAGCTAGCGACTCGCCCGGGTCTTTCATGGTGCGGTCTCGCGTGGTGGTGAAGATTTGAAGCGGTCGTGCGGAGCGAAGGGAGGACGCACGACCGCACCTGCGCCACGGCTGATGCTCGATGCCGTTCGCGCCTCGGCCACGGCTTCGGCGATCTGGGGGAATCACGCTCGTTGTGTTCCTGAGCGAACGACATCGCAACGTTGTCGTGTTTCGCGACGACACGATTCCCAAACAATTTGGGCCGAGCGAGCGCCTCACCATTCCCGACGTGCTGCCGGGTTTCTCGGTGTGGGTTGCGGTGCTGTTCGTGTGACCGCGGCACTACGCCCGTTGCAACTCTCGCGCTCCCGCGTTAGCCTCTCTCCACCACCAACCGCGGGATTAACTCATGGACCTCGAAAACGGCCAAATCTACGAGATGCAGGGTTCCGGCAAGAACCCCTACAAGATCAAGAACGTCGGCGGGGTGTACTCCTGCTCCTGCCCCGCGTGGCTCAACCAGAACATGCCGAGCAACGCGCGGACATGCAAACACATCCGCAAGCTCCGTGGCGACGCGGTCGAGGAAGCACGCCTCGCGGCGGCCGGCACGATCGCCCCACCCAAGCCGAAAGGCGCAGAAGACAAGAAAGAGTTGCCGCTGCTCAAAGGCGAACCATGGAACTGGGAACAAGACCTGACCGGCTGGTGGTTGAGCGAGAAACTCGACGGCGTGCGCGCGTACTGGGACGGGAAGCAGTTCCTCTCGCGAGGGTACAACATCTACTACGCACCCGACTGGTTCACCGCGGGGCTGCCAGACCACCCGCTCGACGGCGAGTTGTGGATCGGGCGCAAGAAGTTCCAGGAGGCTAGCGACGTCGCCCGGAGCCAGGGCCAATCGGAACGCTGGAAGCCGATGAAGTATCTCGTCTTCGACGCGCCCGACGCAAAGGGGCCGTTCGAGGATCGGATGAAGTTCCTCGCCGACGCTCATCCGTCCTGGAAGTCGCCAGCTACGACTCTGCTCGAACACGTCGTCTGCGCGAGTAACAAACACCTCGAAACCGAGTTGGAGCGGATCATTTCCCTCGGTGGCGAAGGGCTGATGGTTCGCAAACCCGGCTCGCATTACGAGCGAACACGCTCCTCAACGATCCTGAAGGTGAAGAAGTTCCTCGATATGGAAGTGATCGTGACGGACTACGAACCGGGCGAGGGACGCCACGCGGGCCGCGTGGGCGCGCTGTGGGTGCGGCTCAGCAGTGGCGTCACCTGCAAGGTCGGCACGGGGTTGAAGGACAAGGATCGCGACAACCCGCCCGCGAAAGGCAGCATCATCACGGTGAAGTATCAGGAACTGACGGAAGACGGTGCGCTGCGGTTCCCCGTGTACGTCGGTCCGCGCCCCGACGGCTTTCCCAACGCCGCTCCGCCAACACGCAAGAAGGAACCAGAAGCCAAACAGGGGGCTGACGTACCCCGCTCGCCAACACCGGCTCCCGCCATAGTGCCTTCGACAACCACGAAGCGGTACTTCGAGTTCGTCGAAGGCAGTTCCAACAAGTTTTGGGAAGTGTGGACGGAAGGAACTGAGGTGGTCACGCAGTGGGGCAAGACTGGGACGCCGGGCCGCGAGACACGCAAGTCATTCGCTGATGCGGCGAAGACCCAGAAGGAGTACGACAAACTCGTTGCGGAGAAGACCAGCAAGGGTTACGTCGAGAAGCCGCGCCCGGCGTAGGCGCGGCTTCTTCGCGGTCCAGTCACTCCGCGATGGACCACGGGAACTCAGGCGCACGCCTTCTCGCCGAACGGGTTCGATTCGGCCCACTGCTTTTCGGCAGCGGCCTTCTGCTCGGCCGTGAGCGAGTGGCTGAACGACCACGCGTGTCCGAACGGGTCCACGATCTGGCCGTAGCGGTCGCCCCAGAACATGTCCGCGGCCGGCATCGTGACCGTCGCGCCGGCGCCCGCGGCTTGCGCGATGGCGGCGTCGCAGTTAGGCACGCACAGGTGTAGCGTGACCGGCGAGGGTCCAGCCGGCGCGCGCGACATGCCCCCGCAGTACTCTGGGGAGTCGTCGCACAGGAACAGCGTCGCGTCACCGATCTTCAGCGTCGCGTGCATCAGGCGCCCGTCGTCGGGAGGCATCCGCGCCAGTTCCACCGCACCGAGTGCGGTGGTGTAGAACTCGATCGCTTTCGCCGCGCCCTTCACCACGAGGTGCGGAATCAACCCCTTCCATTCGGACATCACAAAACCCCTTTGGATAGGAAAACTGGGAGAGTATTGCCCCGCGCGGCGCTTCGGCGCAAGGTCAGTTGTGCGCGAATGTGATCGCGCGTTCAGGTTGAATGATCGGACGCCGTTGAGCCGCGAATGAACCTTTCTCGCGGAACGGGTGTCAAGAAACCTCTCCCCCCAACCCCTACAAAGAGTTAGGGGGAAGAGGACGCATCTGCGCGGGGAGTGACGCACCCAGAGTGCGAAAGTTTTCCCCCCTCCCTTCTGATGGGGAGGGAGTTAGGGGAGAGGTTGATTTCACCATGAACGCGATTCGCAAATACCCCCGCACGCGGCACCTCACCGGTTCGCGCCTTCAACCCGGCGACGAGGACTTGGACGCCTTGCCCATGTCCGAACTGAAGGGCAAGCACGTCGTCATCGAAGAGAAGATGGACGGCGCGAACTGCGGCGTCAGCTTCGACGCGGACCTTGCGCTGCTGTTGCAGAGCCGCGGGCACTACCTCCTCGGCGGTCCGCGTGAGCGGCAGTTCGACCTATTGAAGCAGTGGGCCAGCGCGATGTCCGATCGGTTGCTCGACCGGCTCGTGGACCGCTTCGTGATGTACGGCGAGTGGATGTACGCGAAGCACACCGTGTGCTACGACACGCTGCCACACTACTTCATGGAGTTCGACATCCTCGACACCGAGACGGACGAGTTCCTCGACACGCCGCGGCGCGCGGAGTTGCTCACTGAGTTACCGGTGAAACCGGTGAAGGTGCTGTTCGCGGGTGAGTTCCCCGGTGAAGAGTATTTGCGCGCTTTGGTCGGCCCGTCGTACTTCATCACGCCGAACGCCCCAATTCAGTTTCGCGCGGACGTGGCGCGATTGGGTTGGGACGTGGAACGCGCCGTGCGCCAGACCGACCTGTCGGGCGTAATGGAAGGGTTGTATGTGAAGGTAGAAGCGGATGGTGTGGTAACGGAGCGGTACAAGTTCGTGCGTGCCGAGTTCCTGCAAACGGTGACCGCGGACGGCCACTGGCAGGACCGGCCACTGATCCCAAACCGGTTGGCGCAAGGCGCGGAGTTGTTTGAATAGAAGGCGATCCGGTCGCGTACGCGACCGGAGGTGTAGCGCATTGAGTACGCTAAACCTCCGGTCGCGTACGCGACCAGCTCGCCGAGGTGTCTCGTCACGCGATCAACTTCTCGACCACTTCCCCATGCACATCGGTAAGCCGGAAGTCGCGGCCTTGCAGTCGGTACGTCAGCTTCTCGTGGTTCAGCCCTAACAGGTGAAGGATGGTCGCGTTCAGGTCGTGAATGTGAACGCGATCTTCCACTGCGTTGAAGCCGAGTTCGTCCGAGGCGCCGAGTACCAACCCCGGCTTCACCCCGCCGCCGGCCATCCACACGGTGTAGCAGTTCGGGTGGTGATCGCGACCGTCGTTGCCGCCCTGCACCATCGGCGTGCGCCCGAATTCACCGCCCCAAATCACGAGCGTGTCCTTCAGCAGCCCGCGTTGTTTCAAGTCTTTTACCAGTGCGGCGCTCGCTCGGTCGGTCTTGCCGCACTCGGTCTTCAATCCGTTGGTGAGGCCGCCGTGGTGGTCCCAGGCTTCGTGGAACAGTTGCACGAACCGCACCCCGCGTTCGATGAGCCGGCGCGCCAACAGGCAGTTGTTCGCGAAACTCGGCTTGCCCGGCTCCGCGCCGTACATCGCGAGCGTTTCCTTCGTCTCTTTCGAAAGGTCCATCAGTTCGGGCGCGCTCGTCTGCATGCGTCCGGCCATCTCGTAAGCGGAGATGCGCGCCGAGATTTCGGGATCGCCGACCACATCGAGGCGCTTCTTGTTCAGCGCGTTGATCGCGTCGAGCGAGTCCTTTTGCATCGCGCTGTCGATGCCCGCGGGGTTGCCGAGGAAGAGCACCGGGTCGCCCGCGGAGCGGAACAAAGTGCCCGCGTGGCTTGAAGGCAAGAAGCCGCTGCCCCAGCACGAGTTCCCGCCGCTTGGCCCCTTGTTCCCGCTGCTGAACACAACGAAGCCCGGCAGGTCTTTCGACTCGCTGCCGAGGCCGTAGGTGACCCACGCGCCCGCACTCGGCCGGCCGAACTGCTGGTGCCCGGTGAGCGCCATGATCTGCGCCGGCGCGTGGTTGAACGCGTCGGTGCGCATCGACTTCACGATGGCGATGTCGTCCACCACTTCGCCGAGGTGCGGGAGCAACTCGCCGAGTTCGGTGCCGCTCTTCCCGAACTTCTTGAACTTGTACTTTGGCCCGAGGAGCTTTGAATTTGGGTTGATGAACGCGGCTCGGTAGTTCTTCACGAGTTCCGGCGGCGGGAGCGTGCCGTCGAACTTCGCGAGCTGCGGCTTGTTGTCGAACAGTTCCAGGTGACTCGGCGCGCCGCCCATGAACAGATAGATAACGCTCTTCGCTTTGGCCGCGTGGTGCGTCTTGGGCGCGTCAGCGGCGCCGGCTCCCTGCCGGTAATCGCGCGCGACGAGCGAACTGAGCGCGAGCGCGCCGAGTCCAACACCGCAGTCGCGGAGGAACCACCGACGGTTGAGGAGGTGCTGCTCAAGGCGCGTGTTCGTCTGCGTCGCGGGCATCACTTCTTCTCCGGGAGGTCAAGAGCGAACACGTTCATCACTTCGAGGCCATCAACTGACTTGAATGCCACGGTCGTGCCGCCGGCCTTCGGGGTGAGAACCACCTTGCTCCGCTGCCACAACCCCGGCTTCTCTGCCTTGAACGCGAGTGCGGTCCCGCTGGCGTCGAGGCTCAGACCCGCAGTGGACTTGGCGGGCACCTTCCAGTCGAACTGGATTACCCCGCCGTTTGGCAGCATTTTCTCGCGCGCGAGATCGGTCTTGCCCGCAGCTTTGAGTACGCCGCCCGCGACCTTCCACTCGCCCTCCTTCGCCGTCCAGCCCTTAAGATCGACGCCGTTGAAAATGCTTACGTACCCGCTCGCCTCCTGTGCGATCTCTTCCGGCTTCGGGTTCGTGCTCGGCAGTTCCTTGATCTTGATGTTCTTGAAGTGGCACTCGACGCCTTCGCTTTCGAGCGCGAGGTAGCCCTTGCGCGGGTTGCTCTTGCTCACGCCGGACACTTCCTTGCCGTTCACGTGGAGCTTGATCGCGCCGTCGTTGGCGATCACCTTGTAGTGGTTCCATTCGCCGCCGCCTTTTACGCGTTCCTCGCTTGGCAGGCACCGCTCCATGCCCTTGCGGGTCGGGTGTGGGCGGTCCGGCGTGCAGCGTGCCCCGTGGATGCTGAAGATGTCGCCGTGGCTCGTTGCCCAGCCATCCTTCGGGGCGAAGTTGATGAGCACCTGCACCTCGATGCCACGCGTGTAAGGCGTGCCAACACCCGGCAGCGGGTCGCCCCACACGAACAGCCCGCTGTTCGCCATCTTCACCTTCTCGACGTGCATCCAGTCGAAGTCCAACTCGAAGTTCTCGTACTGTTTGTCGGTGCGAAGGAAGCCGGTTGGCGTGCCCGTCGTGATGATCTCGTCACCTTTCACGAAGAACGTGTCGGGGTGGCAATTCACGTTCACCCAGCCGTCGAGGTTCTTGCCGTTAAAGAGTGACTTTGCCTCGGCCTCGGCGGGCGCGGCGGGTTTCTTGTCTTTTGCTGGTAGCGAGACGGCAACAGAAACCAGAAGGCAGGTGACGAGCAAGCGGAGGGAGAGCATGGGAACATCTCTTGGGGTGAGGCGGCGCCCCTGCGGGTCGCACGCTAAACGATGGTCTCGATTCATTCTTTCGTAACAGTTTCGTCCAGGTTGAGCAGCACGCGCGCCACGAGAGTGTACGCGCCCCAGTCGGCGAACGTCAGTCCTTCGGGCTTCGGCGTGTCCTTCGTGCCAGTGCTGACCTCTGCTGCGTTCGCCTCACCGTCCTCGAACCGCTTCCGGGTCTTCTCCAACAGCGTGGAGAGAATCGCGAGTTCGTCCGGGGTGGGCTTGCGCGAGACGCAGAGGCGGAACGCATAGGTCAAACGCTCCGCGTCCGTTTTGCCGCCTTCGAGAACGGCCCGCTTGCCCAGCGCACGGGCCGATTCCACGAAGATCGTTTCGTTCAAGCCGGTGAGCGCCTGAAGCGGCGTGTTGGTGCGCGTGCGCTTCACGCAGGACGCTTCGCCCACCGGCACGTCGAAGACCGTGAGCGCCGGGTATGGCGTCGATCGGCGACGGAACGTGTACAGCGCGCGGCGGTAGCGGTCTTCGCCCTTCGCCTCGACCCACTCGAACGGCCCGTAGCTCGTGGGTGGTTTGAAAAGGAAGTCCGGTGCGGGCGTGAACACGCTCGGGCCACCGACCTTCGGGTTCAGCAAGCCGCTCGCGTGAAGCGCGATGTCGCGCACGATCTCGCCTTCGGCGCGGAACCGGGCGCCCCGCGCGAGCAGTTTGTTGTCGGGGTCGGCTTTCAATTGCTCTGGCGTGACGCGCGACGACTGCTTGTAGGTAGCGCTGGTGACGATCAACCTGTGAAGGTGTTTGAGGGACCAAGAACCTCTCCCCCCAACCCCCTCCCCTAAGAAGGGAGGGGGAGCCGGATTTAGCCCCTCCCTTCTTAGGGGAGGGGTTGGGGAGGGGTTCTGAAACTCCACTGCCAACCAGTCGAGTAACTCTGGGTGCGTGGGCTTGTCGCCTTGCAGCCCGAACTCTTCGGGCGAAGTCATCAGCCCGGCGCCGAAGTACGTCTGCCACACGCGGTTCACGATCGCCCGCGCCGTGGTCGGCGATTTCTTGTCCACGAGCCATTTCGCGAGCGTGAGTCGGCTCGCGTCGGCGTCTTTGGGGAGTGCGTGCAGGAACGCCGGGACGCCCGCGGTCACTTGCCGGCCTGGCCTCAGGAAGTCGCCACGGCGCAGGATGCTAGTGAGCCGCGACTCGTCGCGGCGCTCGGCGATCAAGCTCGTGTCGCCGAGCGGCCACTCCTTCCACAGCGCTTCGATTTGTGCGTTCGCGTCCTTGAAATCGGGCATGGCGGTGCGCCAGTGGCCGAATACGGTTTGCGTCTGCGCTGGGCTGCGCTTCGCGATCGGAACGGCGAGGGCGCCGCTCACGAGCGGCGGCAGCAGTTCCGCATTGGGCTTCTTGTCGTCGGTAACACTCAGCCGGAAGCGGCCGAGGTTGTTGTTCATGTTGTCGTCGCTGTTCCAACCGCCGTGCATCTGCCGCAGCGTGAAATGCAGCGTGCCGCCGTCGGGGAGTTCGACCGGCTTTTCCGGCACGAACACCGCGACCCGCGGCACGTTCCGCCGGCCGGGACCGGCGTCGATGCCCCACGCGGTGTCGTCCTTGCCGTCGATCGCGAATTCGACCGGCCCCGTGATGCGGCGCTTATCGCTTTTGTCGTCGAAGTTCTTTTCCAGCGCGCGTTCTGGGTTCGCGTAGTCCGCGAGCGCCTTCACGAACTTTATCTTCGTGCGATTCCCCTTCTCTTCCACTTCGACAGCGAACTCGGTCAGCGCGCTCGTGCCCATGAACGACCTCCCCGGCCCGTTGCAGGGCAAGTTCGGGTCGTTGAGCTGTTCGAGTCGGAACTGGGTGATCGTTCTCAAGGGCGCCGGTCCCTTCATGAGCGTGTTGAACTTGGTCGGCGCGTAGCCCTGCGCGAGAATTGAGCCGTCTTTCTGCGGGATGTACCGCTGTGAGTTGTCGCTCGCATTCTCGACGGCCACGGTCTTCCACGATGGCTCCTTCTGCGTGGCCTCCCACTTCGTCATTTGCTTTTGCCAGTCCGCGTTCGTTTCCTTCAGCTTCGTTTCGATCTCGGTCATCTTCGACCGGATGCGGTTGATCTCCATCCGCTCCTTCGTGGTGTAGACGACGCGTTGTGCTTCGTGGTCGTTGTTGAGGTACGCGAACAGCCTGTAGTATTCTTCGTGCGAGATCGGATCGAACTTGTGGTCGTGGCACTGCGCGCACGCAATGCTCAAGCCCAGGAATGCCTTTCCGACGGCGTCCACGCGGTCGAACATCGCATCCATACGGAACTGTTCGGGATCGACCCCACCCTCTTCGTTCAACATCGACATGCGTAAGAAGCCCGTTGCGACGAGTTGATCCTGTGTCGCGTTCGGCAGCAGGTCGCCCGCGAGTTGTTCGATGGTGAACCGGTCGAACGGCATGTCCGCGTTCAGCGCGTTGATGACGTAGTCGCGGTATGCCCACACCTGTCGCGCCTTGTCCTTTTCGTAGCCGTCGCTGTCGGCGTAGCGGGCCGCGTCGAGCCACCACCGCGCCCACCGTTCCCCGTAGTGCGGCGACGCGAGTAACTTCTCCACCAACCGCTCGTAAGCGCCCGGTTTCGTGTCGGCGATGAACTCATCGACTTCCTTCGGCGTCGGCGGCAGGCCGATGAGGTCGAGGTACAGGCGCCGGCAGAGCGTGACGCGATCCGCTTCCGGCGCGGGCTTTAACTTCTCCTTGTCGAGCCGCGAGCGGATGAAATGGTCGATCGGGTTCGCGCCTCCGGGAACACCGGGGCGCACCGGGGCTTTGAACGCCCAGTGTGTCTTCGCGGCAGGCGTATCGACACCATTGGAAGGTGCGGGAACCAGCGCGACGAACAGCGCGAGCAAAAGCGGAATCGTGAGTCGGAACATGGAAAGCTCGTTGTCGTGGCGAGCGCGGTGGGGCACAATGGCGGGCGCCGCGGCATTGTACCGTATCATCACGGGTCGGTTCACGTCGGAAATCGTCATGCGCTGCATTCTCGCTCTCGTTCTGGTTGTAACTGTATCAGGGGGCTTACGCCCCCCGCTCGCCAAGAGCGCCGAGAAGCCGAACGTGCTGTTCATCTCGATCGACGACCTGAACGACTGGGTCGGGCCGCTCGGCGGGCATCCGCAGGTGAAGACGCCGAACATCGACAAACTCGCGGCCCGCGGCACCACGTTCACGAACGCGCATTGCCAAAGCCCGCTGTGCAACCCGTCGCGCACGAGCCTGCTGACTGGGCTGCGGCCGTCCACAACCGGCGTGTACGCGCTGAGCCCGTGGTTCCGCACCGCGGAGAAGTTCAAGGATCACGCGACCATCTTCCAGTGGTTCAAGAAGAACGGGTACGCCACCACCAGCACGGGGAAAATCTTCCACGGGGGCTACCCGCCGAAAGCGGATCGCTCGCCGGAAGTCGATACGTTCGGTCCGCCGGGCGTGATGCAACCGCGACCGAAGGTGAAGTTCGTGACGACGCCTGATCCGCACCCGCTCGTCGATTGGGGTGCGTTCCCGGAGAAGGACGAAGAGTGCTTCGACTACGACATCGCGACGTGGGCCGCGAAGCAACTCAAGGAGCCGCCGCGCGGCCCGTGGTTCCTCGCGGTCGGGTTCCAGCACCCGCACGTGCCTTGCTACGCACCGCAAAAGTGGTTCGATCTTTATCCCGCCGACAAGCTCATCTTGCCGAAGGTAAAGGCCGACGACCGCGACGACCTGCCGCGGTTCGCGTCGTACCTACACTGGAAGTTACCTGAACCGCGATTGAAGTGGCTCGAAGAGAGCAAGCAGTGGGTGCCACTCGTGCGTGCGTATCTCGCGAGCATCAGTTTCGTCGATGCGCAAGTGGGTCGCGTGCTCGATGCGCTGCGCGAGAGCGGTCTGGAGAAGAACACCGTTGTGGTGTTGTGGAGTGATCACGGTTGGCACCTCGGCGAGAAAGGCATTACCGGGAAGAACACGCTGTGGGAGCGTTCGACGCGTGTGCCGCTGATCTTCGCAGGGCCGAGTATCGTCGCGAACGCGAAGTGCGACCGCCCCGCTGAACTGCTCGACATGTACCCGACGATTCTCGATCTGTGTTCACTTCCCGCGAACAAGGCGAACGAGGGGTTGAGTCTGGTGCCCCAGTTGAAGGACGCGAAGGCGGCGCGCACTCGCCCCGCGATCACCACTCACAACCCCGGTAACCACGGTGTGCGCACCGAGAAGTGGCGGTACATCGTCTACGCCGACGGCAGTGAGGAACTCTACGACCGTGACACTGACCCGCACGAGTGGACGAACCGGGCGAAGGACTTGAAGCTCACCGACGTGAAGAAGGAGTTGGCGAAGTGGGCGCCGGCGAAGAGCGCCGCTCCGTTGCCCGGCAGTGCCGGTCGTCTTCTGACGTACACTGACGGCGTGCCCATCTGGGAGGGCAAGCCAATTGGGGAGAAGGACGTGTTTCCAGAGAAGTGATTTCGTCCCTCCGGGACGAACGCTAAACTCAATCGAGGTGCTTCATGGCTCGTCTGTGGTTCTCACTCGCATTCACACTCGCACTCACACTATCTGCCCAAGGGGCAGACCCCGTGAAACTCTGGCCCGGCAAGGCGCCAGGCGAGACGAAAGACATCGGCGCCGAGAAGTATCTCGAAACGAAGAAAGGCCAACTTGACGTGAAGCGGCTCGCGAACGTGAGCGAACCGACCATCACCATCTACTCGCCGTCCAAAGACAAAGCGAACGGCACCGCGATCATCGTCACGCCCGGCGGCGGGTACAACATTCTCGCCATCGAGCACGAAGGCTCTGATGTGTGCGAGTGGCTGAACAAACTCGGTGTCACCGCTGTGCTGCTCAAGTACCGCGTTCCGAAGCGCGAAGCGCAGACGCCGGACAACCTTGCGATGGTACAGGACGCGCAGCGCGCGATCAGCCTTGTGCGGAGCATGCAGAAGGAACTCGGCATCGACCCGGCGCGGGTTGGGATGCTCGGTTTCTCCGCTGGCGGTCACCTCACCGTTTGCACGGCGCTCACCAAGAAGCGGCTGTACGACAAGGTCGATAAGGTGGACGAAGTCTTCTCTCATGAACCGAGTTTCGCGGTTCTCGTGTACCCCGCGTACCTCACCGACAAAGGCGGCGCGCTCAAACCGGAGTTCGAGGTGAAGAAAGATTCGCCACCGATGTTCTTCGCGCACTCGTCCGACGACCCGGTGACGAGTGAGGGGAGCGTCGCGCTGTACATGGCGTTGAAGAAAGCCGGCGCACCCGCGGAATTACACCTCTACGCGACCGGCGGCCACGGCTACGGCATGAAGAAGGTGCCGCACCCGTGCGCGAGTTGGCCCGACCGTGCTGGCGACTGGATGAAATCACGCGGACTGTTGGAGAAGGCAAAGGCTTCATCAAACCCGGGCAATGAAAAGAAGTGACCTCTCTTCGCATCGCTGTTTAGCGGTGGTCCCGGCGGGGCCACTCGCTTAACTCACCTCGACCATCGCCTTCACGACGCCGGTTTCCGGCTTCAGCCACGTCGGGAACACGCCGATCAGGTCCGCGATCGAGGCACGGTGTGTCACCCACGGGCGTGTGTCCAGCATCCCGCCTTCGATCAGTCGGATGATGCGAGTGAACTCGTGGCTCAGCGCGTTGCGGCTCGCCATGAACGTCATCTCGCGACGGTGCATCAGCGGTTGCGTGAACGACAGTGTGTCTTGCGTGATGCCGACCCACACCAGCCGACCGGTGAAGCCGACGAAGTTGTACGCGGTGTTCATGCTCCGCGCGCTGCCGGTCGCGTCCACCACCACGTTGCCGAGTTTTCCGCCGGTCAATTCGGTGAACGTCTTCACGTCGTCTTCGAGAACGCCCTTCGAGAGAATCGTTTCGGTCACGCCCATCTTGTCGCGCACGAACGCCAGACGTTGCTCGTTCAAGTCCATCACGATAATGCGGCTGCCGGCCAGCTTCGCGAATTCGATTACGCTCAGGCCGATAGGCCCGGCCCCGATCACGAACACGGTTTCGTCTGCGCGCGGGTTGGAACGATTAATGGCGTGGAGGCCGATGCCGAGCGTTTCCACCAGCGCCAGTTGCTCGAACGTGAGCTTCGTGGAGACGTGCAGTTTCCGTGCGGGTACCGTGAACAGCGGGCGCAAACCGCCGTCAACGTGAACGCCGAGTGTCAGATGGTTTTCGCAGCAGTTGGTGTGCCCGCGGGTACACGAGTAACACTTTTGGCAGTTGATGTAAGGCTCGACCGCGGCCTTATCGCCCACCTTCACGTTGGTGACGCCGTCGCCGACCGCGACCACTTCCACGCCGAGTTCGTGACCCGGGATTCGCGGGTAGCTGAAGAACGGCATCTTGCCGAGGTAACCGCTGTAGTCGGTGCCGCACACGCCGACGCGAAACACCTTCACGACCGCATCGCCCGGTCCCGGTTGCGCCGGCTCGGGGATGTCGATCTCGCGAAACGCTTTGGGCTGTTCGAGCTGAATGGCTTTCATGGTGTGACCAAACGAACGGCCAGCGTAAACTGGCTGGTGAGAGTGATGCGTCCCACCAACCAACTTACGCTGGCCGTTCGTCAAAGCCAGTTCGCGCCGCGATCAGCCGAAACGCCCGGTGATGTAGTCCTCGGTCTGCTTCTCGCGCGGCCGGCGGAACACCTGTTCCGTCGCGCCGCTCTCGATCAGTTTCCCCTCGAAGAAGAACGCGGTCTGGTCGGAGACACGGGCCGCTTGTTGCATGTTGTGCGTGACGATCACGATCGTGTAATCGCGTTTCAGTTCCGCGATCAAATCTTCGACCGCCTGCGTGCTCTTCGGGTCCAGCGCGCTGGCCGGTTCGTCCATGAGGAGCACTTCCGGCTCGGTGGCGAGAGCACGCGCGATACAGAGCCGTTGCTGCTGACCGCCGGACAGTTCCAGCGCGCTGGCGCCGAGCCGGTCCTTGACTTCGTTCCACAGCGCCGCGCGCTGCAGGCACCGCGTGACGGTCTCGTCGAGCCGGGCGCGGTTCCGTTCGCCAGCGATTCGCGGGCCGTAGGCGACGTTCTCGTAAATCGACTTCGGGAACGGGTTCGACTTCTGGAACACCATCCCGGTGCGCCGGCGCAGGCCGACCACGTCCTGATCGGCCGCGTAGATGTCTTGATCGTCGAGCCGGATTTGACCGGTCAGCCGTGTGCCTTCGATCAAGTCATTCATCCGGTTAACGAGGCGCAACAGCGTGCTTTTGCCGCACCCGCTCGGTCCGATGAACGCGACCACCGAGCATTCCGGTACGCTCAGGTTGATGTCGAACAGCGCCTGCTTCGCACCGTACCAGAAGTTCACGTCGCGAACCGCGATCTTCTCCGTCGCCTTCGCGACCGGGAACGCGTCCGTGGCCTTCGCGGAGTGCGGCCTGGCTAAAGTCGGGAGGGTCATGTTCACGATTGGTTCTCGTTTTGGCCGACGTGCTTACTGAGTTTGTTCTACCTGACAAGTGTGAAGAATCGAAGAAGATAGAATGATGGTCCGGAGTGCCATCGCGCACTCGTGCCGGGTCTTCATCAAACCTTCGCGCACCGCGAGTTAGCGGGCGATAAGTTGACAATATCTGAACTGATTTTCAACTCGCTCAGAGACAACCTTATGCGCTGCCTTTTGCTGCTCGCTCTGCTCGTGTTCGCACTTCCGTTCACGGGTGGGTGCGGTAAGGGTTCGTCGAACGCCCCGCGAATCAGCGCTGGCGGCGCTACGTTCGTTGATCCGCTGATGCAGAAGTGGTCGGGCGAGTACAAGAAGGCCAAGAATGTCGAGATCGACTACGTGGCGAAGGGGTCCGGCTACGGCATCTCGAACGTCACCTCCCGGAACATTGACTTTGGCTGTTCGGACACGCCGATGAACGCGAAGGAAATCGAGGCCGCGAAGACGGCCGGGGGCGAGGTGGTTCACGTCCCGGTCACGATCGGGGCCGTGGCGGTCCTCTACAACCTGGACGGTGTCAAGGATCTGAAACTGAACGGTGAGGTGCTGGCCGACATCTACCTGAAGAAGGTGACGAAGTGGAACAACCCGGCGATCGCGAAACTGAACCCCGGCGTCGCGCTGCCGGACAAGGACATCGCGCCGGTGTGCCGGTCCGACTCGAGCGGGACGACGAGCATCTTCACCGAGTATCTGAGCAAACGCAGTTCGGAGTTCGCGAAGGCTCCGGGTACGAGTAAGTCTCCGAAGTGGCCGCCGGGTGTGGACGGCAAGCAGGGCAACGACGGCGTCGCAGAGGCCGTGAAGAACACGCCCAACACCATTGGCTACGTCGAACTCGCCTACGCGAAGAAGAGCGGGATCGCGTTCGCCACGCTGATTAACAAGGCCAACAAACCGGTTGTTCCAGACGCCACTACCGTGACTGCGGCCGTGGACGCGGCGATGAAGGTGAAGCAGGACAAAGAACCGTACTCACTGCATTCGCTGGCGTTCTCGTTCACCGATGCGGACGGCGACGACGCGTACCCGATCGTCGGCGCGAGCTACGCGATTTTCTTCAAGAAGTTGCCGAAGGACAAGGGGCCGGTGATCGTGGAGTTCCTCAAGTGGGCGACAAGCGACGGGCAGGCGTTCGCGACCGAACTCGACTACGCCCCGCTTCCCGCGGACCTCACGAAGAAGGCGGCGGA
Organism: Singulisphaera sp. GP187; assembly: GCA_945905925.1. GTDB lineage: Bacteria > Planctomycetota > Planctomycetia > Gemmatales > Gemmataceae > Gemmata. The sequence goes on along the minus strand of CAMDQN010000015.1, from coordinate 2,338 downwards.
GTTGCTCGCCACTGTCACGTTTGAGTGATGTCTTGTAGGGTGGGACAAGGCGCTGCGCCGTCCCACGTTTCGGTAGTGTCTGCGTTTGCCTTTTGTGGTGCAGGTGTCTCGCCTGCTGGAGTAATGCACGCAGACGCCTGCACCACAACTCAAACCGAGACGCTACCCACGTTTCGTCGTGGAGTCGTCGCGGGCCCGACTTTCTTCCTGGTGACAAACGTGGGACGGCGCAGAGCCTTGTCCCACCCTACAAGACGAACCTACAACTCCCTTATGAACGCACCCGCTGCGCCCCGTTCGTCGCCATCGTCGTGGGGCGATCGCGTGTTCCTCGGGCTCGGTCAGGGGGCGGGGATTTTCGTCCTGTCGGTGGCCGCGGCGCTCGTCGCGGTGCTGGTGGGCCAGGCGTGGCCAGCACTCTCGCGGATCGGCGAACTTCGCATCTTGACCAGTTCTGATTGGAACCCGAACGAAGGCTCTTACGGGGCGATCCTGTTCATCTACGGCACGGTCGCCACGTCGTTGATCGCGATGGTCGTCGCTGTGCCGCTCGGCGTCGGGGCCGCGGCGTACCTCTCCGAAATCGCGTCGCCACGCGTGCGCAAAATCAGCTCGTTCCTGCTCGAACTGCTCGCCGCGATTCCGAGCGTCATCTTCGGGTTCTGGGCGCTTGAGTTCCTCGCCCGGCGCGGGCTGGCACCGGCCTACTCGCTGTTCGGGTTCAACAATCAGTCCGGTGAGGGCATCGTCGCGGCTGGGTTGGTGCTCGCGGTGATGATCTTGCCGTACATCACGGCACTCAGTTTCGACGTGTGCCAGGCGGTTCCCCGGTCGCAGCGCGAAGGCGCGCTCGCGCTCGGCGCGACCCGCTGGCAGACCATCTGGAAAGTAGTTCTGCCGTACGCGCGACCGGGCATCATCGCCGCGTGTATTCTCGCGCTCGGCCGCGCGGCCGGTGAGACGATGGCCGTGACGATGGTGATTGGTAATGCCCAGTACCTCGATTTCTCGCCCTCCGCGACCGGCGACTCGATCCCGAGCATCATCGCGAAGCAACTGCACGAAACCGGCCCCGCGGACGTAACGAAACGCGCCGTGCTCATCACCCTGGGGCTTCTGTTGTTGGTGATCGCCCTCATAATGAACGTCGGCGCGCGGGTGTTGTTGCGGTGGGCGTCGGCACCGCGGGCGCGGAGCGGGCGCCCGATCAACGTGCCCGACGAACCGACCCCGCCGACCTCGGCCGAAGTCGCGGCTTCCGCGGACCGGGCCGCCCGCGCCCGCTGGCGCGCTGCCCGCGCCGACCGCTTCATGACGTGGGCGCTGTGGCTGTGTCAGTTCCTCACTGTCGTGCCGCTGTTCCTGATCCTCGGTTACATCACTTACAAGGGCGCCGGGCAGGTGAAGGTGTCGTTCTTCACCAACCTCCCGAACGACGATCCGCCGGGTCTTTATCACGCGCTGATCGGCAGTCTGACGCTCGTCGGGCTGGCGTCGGTGTTCGCCATTCCGGTCGGGCTAATGGCCGCGATCCTCCTGAGCGAGTACCGGAAGCACCGGCTCGTCGCCCCGGTGCGGTTCGTGGCCGAAATGCTCGGCAACGTCCCGTCCATCGTCGTCGGCGTATTTGCGTACGCGCTGCTCGTGTTCCCGTTCTGGCTCGCGCCGGGCGAACGCGGGTGGGGCTATTCGGCGTGGGCCGGGGCGTTCGCGCTGGGCGTGATGATGCTCCCCGTGGTGATCCGCTCGGCGGAAGAGTCCATGCGACTGGTTCCGCACAATTTGCGCGAAGCGAGTTACGCGCTGGGTGCGAGCCGCTGGCAGACCGTTCTGAAGGTTGTGCTACCCGCGGCGCTGCCGGCGATCGTCACCGGTGTGTTGCTGGCGGTGGGGCGCATCGCGGGCGAGACGGCCCCACTCATCCTGACCGCGCGTGGGTCGCAGTTCCTGGCGCGATCGTTCTCCGACCCGACGCCGTCGCTGCCGTACTACGTGTACGACTTCGCGACGAAGCCCGACGAGGTGCGGAAGAACCTCGCGTGGGCCGGAGCGTTTGTGTTGGTCGTGGTGGTGTTGTGCCTGAACGTCGGCGTCCGCCTGCTGGCCGGTAAGCGCGTCGTGGCTGCCGCTCGCGCGGACTAGAACGCTTTCAGTGAATGTGTAGCGTCTGGTCCGAGCCGCGACCGTAAGGGCTGACAGTTCATGACATCTTTGGAGTTGACATAGCAAGTGCAATGTGGGGAATGGTTTGTGACTCAGGCGACCGAATAGTTTCAGCCATCAACCCGCATCCCACCCAAACGAAAACCGCTGAGTTTTCCAAGGTTTCCCGTGTCAA
>CAMDQN010000014.1 GCA_945905925.1 Singulisphaera sp. GP187 | reverse complement strand
CGGGACGATCGCGTTCCGCAGGCGCCGCGCGACGCGTCGCCCGACCGGTTCGGGGCCGACGACCTCGCACCGGCCGACACCGGACTTGTTCGGGCTGACCTGCGCCGGGTCATCGACGCGGCCCTTGCGAGGCTCCCGATCGCGCAGAGGCAAACGTTCGTCTTGCACGTCGAGGGTGAACTGACCTATCGTGAAGTGGCCGACGCGCTGGGAATATCCATCGGCACGGTGATGAGTCGTTTGTTCTACGCTCGACAGAAGTTGAAAGACCTGCTGGCCGCTTACCAACAGCCATGACACCCGTACCGCCCCAACCCGACCGCGATCCGACGCGCCGCGACCTGCTCAACCGGTACGCCGAGGGCTACCGCGACGCCGTGGATGCTGTCCTGCCTAACGAGCCGAGCAAGGCGGAATGGGACGCGGTGCGCACTCGCATCCGCGACCGGCTGAACCCCGCGAGTTCGGCCCCGGCTCCCCGAAGTGGGCGCTGGCGCGCGGCGGTGTTGGTCGCGGTCGGTGCGGTACTCTCGGCCACCGCCGCGAGTGCCGCGTGGATCGCGTTCGGTCCCGCGCCGGTGGTTCCGCCCGAAGTGGCCGACCCGCGCCCGATTCCGCCTCTGCCCGACGCGCCAACTGATCCGCTCGCGGAGTTCGCGGTGCTGCCGATGGCGGGTGCGGAAGAGGTGGACATCAGCCGCGTGCCCGGGTCCGGCTGGTTGCCGGTCGGGTCCGACCCGCTGTCGGGTGCGCTGACGCTCGCGACCACGGACGAGGTCGAACTCGACGACCCCGATTCGGTGTGGCATCAGGTGACGTTGTCGCCGGGTGACGCGCCGATGATCTTCGCCGCCAAGCCCAGGTGAGTCATGTCCGCAGTCGTTCTGACCGCGTATCTGTTCGTGGCGTGCCCCGCACCCACCGACGACCCCGTGCGCGTCACGGTGGTCATCGTGCTTGCCTCAACCGAGCACACCGTCACCGATCCGAAGCTGAAGGAACTCGCGAAAGAAGTGCAGAAGCGCGACCCGAAGTTGACCGGGTTCAAGTTGGTCGCGACCGAGTGCAAGTCGATCCCAGTCGGCGGAGCCGCGACGATCGCGCTGACCGACCTGCAGGTGTTGAAACTTCAGGTGGACAAGGCGAAGGACGAGCACGGGCGGATCAGTCTGACGCTCAACCCACCGGGCATGGACGCCGTGACTTACGCGTGCGCGTGCGACAAGTTCTTCCCGGTGGTGACGCCGCACCGCACGAAGTTAGGCGAGCAACTTATCATAGCGGTGATGGCGAAGCCCTGCGCCGCGAAGAAGTGACTGAAGGCGGAGGAAGTGACTGAAGGCGGAGTTCAGAACCAGGGTCTCACGACCCTGGTTTTGTCGGAACCGTTTCACTTCCGCGGCGGGAAGGTGCCCGATGTCGTCGGGCCGAACGGCATCCCCATCCCCTCAGGCTGATCTTTCTTCTTGGGCGGGTTGAGGTTCGGCGGGACGAGCGGCGGACCGCTCGGCGGCGGGGCCTTGGGCGCCGGGGAGATGGAACCCCCGAACCCCTCCTTGACGCTGTACTTGCCGAGACCGCGGTCGTAGATGATCTTCTGGCCGCTCTGCTCGTTCCCCTGCCCGAATCGGCTCATGATGCGGGCCGGGACCGCCTCGCTACCGGTCAGCGTCACGAGTTTCCCCTTGCTGCTGATCGTTTGGCCGGAGCCGTCGTACTCGTCTGTTCGGACGTAGGCGTTGCCGGTTGCGTCCATCCGCTGCACGGGTGGGACGTCGCCCCCCTTGTGGCTCCACACCACGAGTTCCTTGTCGCACCGGAGGAACACCGCGCGGGGCGGGAGTTTGTGCTTCTCCAACTTGAGCGACGGTGAGTCTGATGGGACGCTGATCACCTCCACTTTTTCGACGAACGTGGCCTGCTGGAACACCTTCCCCTTGTCGATCCCGATCATCCGGCTGTTGAACTCGATGACCGTGAGCTTCATCTCCTGTTCGTCCTTGGCGGGCGGTTGCGCGCCCGGTGCCATCGGGCGTGTCGGCGCGCTGCCCGGCGCTGGGCCAGTCGGGTTCGCGTCGCCCTGCTGCCAGATGCGGAGCGTGCCCGGTCCCTCGGCGACGACGCGCTGGTACTTCTCGCCGCCGGTCGGGTCTTGCGCCTGCGCCTCCATCTTCAGCTCCTGTGCGCGGAGTTGCTGCACCTTCACCAGTTTGCCGGTTTTGTCGTTCTCGACCTCGTTGTAGGTGACGAAGAGTTCGGTGTTTTCGTCGGCGTCGTCGGCCGGGGCCGGGTAGCAGAACACCTTGTCGATCTTTGCAGTGTCGCTCGGCTTCGCGTTCGGGTCTTTTGGGTTCGTCGCGACCATCGGCGCCGCCGCCCGCTTCTGCGCCTGGTTGAAGTAGACGGGGCGGTCGAAGACCACGTTCATCGTGTGGCACAGAACCCACGACTCACCCTGTCGCGCCGACACCTTGCCGACGAAGACCGCGGACTTCTGTGCGCCGTTGAACGCCATCGACTCGTGCCAGTGGATCACGACTGTTTCTGGTTTCGCCAACTCGGTCCCGGCGAGGTCGCTGCGGGTCGGCATCGTGAGCGCGCCTCGCCCGTCCACCGACGACGAGTTGAGTACCTGATTGAGGACCACCTTCGGCCCGAGTAGCGACATCTCTTCCTGGTGAACCTCCCCGGGCCGCTCCGGCCAGCCGTACACGGTCATCACGCTGCCGTCGGCCGAAGCGTCGATGAGCAGCAACCGGCCGAGGATATCGACGCCACGGGGTTTGGTGGAATCGACGGGATCCTGGTGAACGGTGACGTTGTCCTCGCAGCGCGCGTGATCGAGTTGGTACTTCGTGCCCACCGAGGCGGGTGGGTCGCCCGGCTTCGCGGGCGCAGTGGGTGCGACTGGGCCGCGGGTGACGAACGTTTCGATCACCTTCGCGCGAATGTGGTACGGCGGCTTCGGTTTCTCCGGCGCCTTCGCGATCGCTTCCGGCGGCTTTGGCGGCACCAATGCCATCGGGCCGACCGGCGGCAGTGGCATCGGACCAACCGGTGACATCGGCCCGGGAAGCGGGGGCGCGACCGCGACCACACCGGGCGAAACGGGTAGCTTTGGCGGCGCGATCGCGACCACGGTCGGAGCCAGTTTCGGGTCGCGGAAGTGTACCGTGAGGTAGTCCGCGTCGTCGATGTCGTAGTCGGTGGAGTGGCTGCGCACCTGCCCGATCGACTCGACGCGCGACGGCTTCGCCGGCCCGCTCGCGGTCTTCGCGTCGGCTGGTGTGGGCTGAGCGGCTCGCGGTTCGAGCCACATCTTCAGCACGGTGCCCTTCAACCAGTAGTCCGCTTTCAGGTCTTCAAACTTCGCGTCATCGGTTAACACGAATAGGTCTTGCTCGCGGCCATTGATGATTTCTTTCGACTGCACGAGTGAGGTCTTCCACGACGCGCCGATCGTGACGGCGTTGCTCGCGGGGTCGAATAACTCCACACGCCCGGCACCCCTCACGGTTGCGATCTGTGGGCGGCGCGCCGGTGGCGTGCCCGGCGGTGTTGGTGGCGGAAGCGGTCCCGGCTCGGATGTGAACGTGGCCGGAACCTGTGCGGTGCCGGCCGAGAGTACGTTGCGCTCGCGTACGAGATACAGCGGCGAACCGGTCAGGATCGTGCGATTCGCGGCATGCTCGTGAACGAAGTCGTGGCCGTAGGCTTCCGTGGCGTCGTCCTGCGACGCGAGCGTGACGTACCGCCCCGGCGTGCTGGTCCAGGCGTGAAGGCGCTTGATCGCGGGAGCGTTGGCCGGGCGCGCGCCAGCGGTCGGCCCGCCGTTGAACTCGATCTCAAGAACCTGGCTGAACAGGCTGCTCGTACCGCCCTGCGCGGGGATCTTCGTTACCTGCACGTCGTTGGGCAGGTTCGGGTCCGAGTGCGGGACCACGTCGAACCTCGCAAGGCTTTTTTCCGCGTCGTACGCAAAGGGTCCGCGCGTGTCGATTTGAAGCATCGCGCGGTTCATGAGTCGGACGTTGTACGCCGCCGGGCCGAGACCGCCGGTGACGGCCACGATCGCGGCCGGCGGCGGGACGAACGCGAGTGCGTTGCTCTTGGAGGTGCCTGCGGCGCCTGGTTCTGGCGGGGCACCCCCGACGATCGACTGCCCGTTGTCCACCCACAGGTTCATGACCACCTGTTCGAGAAACTCGACGCGCCGTACGCCGCTGAGCGGGTTGGCGGTTGTGCCGGCCTTTGGTGCTTTTTTCTTTTGCCCGGGCGGCGGATCCGGTTCCAGGTACACGCGCAACCCGATCGCGGTGACCGTTGGCGGCGGGGTGCGCTGACCGCTGAGAATCGCAGCGATGGCGCCCGGGTTGCGGTTCTCCTCGCTCTTGGCGGGCGCGGTGATTGGCGCCGCGGACCCGATCGGGCGCGGCAGGTTCTGCCGGTCCACGATCTCGACCGGCGCGTCGGTCCAGAGGTCCGGCCCTTGCGCGGCCGGTGTGCCCGCGACCGCCGTCGCGTCGCGGTAGAACACCGGGCCGACCGTGCGGAGAATGAGGAACTGGTTCGGGTCGGCCGATCGCTGATTGTTCGTGATGTGAACGACCCCGCGGCGCGGGTCCGGCAGCGCCTGCTCGAAGTCGCTGACCAACTCAATCCCGATGAGTTTCGCCTTCTTCATCTCGGCCGGGTTGGTGATCTCGCGATCGAACTCAAGGATGCCTCTGTCGGCGTGGATCGTGCTGATCTCTGTGACTTCGCCCGGCTGTCGCAGGTGCGCCGGTTTCGGCTTGCTGAACACCGCGACGCTGAACGGGGTGAGGGTGACACGGGGCGACTTCGGGTTGCTCGGCGGCTTGCCGGCCGCGACCACGATGGACGAGTCGCCGCTGCGGAACTCGATTTGTGTTTCGTAGTGCGAGTAGTTCGTTTCCGGGCTTTTGTCACCGAACGCTTCGACTATTTTTTGATGGGTCGGGGAAACGGGCCTCTCGGGCGGCGCGAAACTCCCGTTGGCCTTGAGGAGCATCTTCGCGGGGAGTTGGGGAAGCCCGTCGAGCCAGCCGAGGAGTTGTGCGTAGGTGGAGTACGCGCCGGCGAACAGCACGAACCCCGCGAGCAATAGCATGGTCCGCCGCGGCGTCAGCACCCGGTTGCTCCGCGTCTATGAGGTAATGTAGCGGGCGGTGACATCGTCCCACAGGCCCTGAAGTTTAAGCAGCCACTCAATCGCGTCGCGAACGGCGCCGCGCCCGCCCGGTACGGCGGTCACGTAATGAGCCGCGTCTCGCGCTTCCCGGCATGCGTCCGCGACCGCCACCGCCAGCCCGCACCGCCGCAGAACGGGCACGTCGGGGAGGTCGTCGCCGATCGCGCACAGCTGTTCCGGCTTCAACCCGGTGAGGGTCAGCACTTCCTCGAACGCGAGGAGTTTGTCGTCGCGGCCTTGCAGAACCGGGCTGATGCCGAGTTCCGCGGCGCGGCGATCGACCGTGTTCGAGCTTCGTCCCGATACGATGGCCGACCGCTTACCCGCGGTGTGCCACAACTTCAAGCCCGACCCGTCGCGCACGTGGAACCGCTTCAGTTCGCGGCCGTCGTCCAAGTAAACGACGCTCGCGTCGGTGAGCACGCCATCCACGTCGAGTAGGAGAAGTTCGATTGCGCGTGCGCGTTCGGAGAGTTTGGGCGTCTGCATCACTTTACGCGCTCTTGCGGTCGATCAGACGGAGTGGGGGGCGCGATTCGGTGACCCCGGCGAGCGGATCGAGTCCGATCAGATCGGTAATGTCGAGCATTCCGACTGGGCAACCGTTCGCGTCCACGACGGGGAGTTCGCTGAACTTCCGCACCTTCAGTACTTCCCGCGCGACCAACACGCGTGACTCGGGCGCGATCACCACGGGTGAGCGCGTCATCACGTCGCGGATGGGCGAATCGAGAAGTCCTTCCTCACGCTGCTCGAAGAGGCGAGCGAGGTCACTGTCGGTGAACAAGCCCGCGAGCCGTCCGTCGGCGTCCACGAGCATGATCGCGCCAGTACGCCGCCCGCTGTGCCGAACCTTCGCGAAAACCTCGCGCACGGTGTCCGTTTCTGGCGCGACGCGGAGTTCCCCGCCCTGACGCATCCATTCGGAAACGACCGCGAGTTTCCGGCCAAGCGAGCCGGCTGGGTGGAACCTCGCGAACTCGTCCGCAGTGAACTGCCGTTGTTCGAGTAGCGTGAACGCGAGCGCGTCACCGAGCGCGAGCATGACCGTTGTACTGGTGCTGGGCGCGAGGCTGAGCGGGCACGCTTCTGTTACCGGGCCGTACACGATGGCGGCGTCCGCAGCGCGGGCGAGCGTGCTGTCCGCATTGCTCGTAATCGCGAGCAGTGACGACGCGAGTTTCTTGAGCGGGCCGAGGAGCCTGAGCAGTTCTTCGGACTCGCCGCTATGCGAGAGGAGCAACGCGACATCATCGGGGTGAATGCTTCCAAGATCGCCGTGGACGGCGCGTGTGGCGTCGAGTGTGTAGGCTCGCGTGCCGGTGGAGTTGAGCGTGCCGACGGTCTTCTGCCCGATGTCAGCGCTTTTGCCCACGCCGATCACGGCGACTCGCCCACGGCACGTAAAGAGTGCGTCCGCGACTTGTGTGAAGCCGTCGTCGAGGCGCCCGGCGACGACATCGAGCGACGCGGCCTCCGCGCGCAGCACGCGCCGGGCGTAGCTCAGTCGGTCGAACGGCGATTCAGGGTTGTTCGTCATCGGCGGCACGTCCTTGTGCCCTGGTGAATACGGATTGGGAGGAATAGCCGAGCGGGGAAGGAAATGCAAGGCAGGAGTCAGGAGACGTCAGTCCCCGACGCGAACGCTGCGCCCGGCTTGCACGCGGACGTTGTCCTCCACCCGTTGCGCCTTCGCACCGTTGGCCGGCACCACCCACACCGCGTACATGCCCGGCGGCACGCACATGTCCACGCGGTACTCCTTCGCCACCTGGATTGCGACGTGGCCTTTCTCGCCTGGTCCCGGGTCGCGGGTGTCCGTCAGCACGATCTTGTCGGCACGCGGGAAGTTGTCGCCGAACACCTCGACCGCTCCGAGTACGTCGCCGATCTTCAGGTCGTGCGTTTGACCTGCCTTCACGGTGAGTTTGTCCAGCACCTTCACCGCGATGCCGCCTTTCGGTTTCACCCATACCTCGAACAGGCCGTCGTTGGGCAGCGGCACCCCGTTGTCGAACTTCGCCGCTTCCGCGACGACCTTGCGCTTGCCATCCGTTGATTGATAAACGGTCACGGTTTCGGCGGGCGGCAGCCCGCGCTGGGGCGACACCTTCAGGAGTCGCTCGCCGTCGGCCGCGACGGCGCTGCCCGCGAGGAGTACCGCCAGAATGAACGTCGCGCGCATGGGACCACCCTCGTTTAATGTGAACCGTATTACTACGACGCGTGAGGACGACAAATAGATGCGTGGACACGAGACGTGGTTCAAGAAACGCCGGTCAGGGCACGCGCGACGCGACCTTGAGTAGTGTGTATTCCACGAGCCAACCCAACAGGTTCAGACCGGTGTCGCGCACGTCGCGGCCGGGGTCGAACTCGGTGATCGACATCCCCGCGACGTTCCCTTCCCACACTGCCTCGAACAGCGCGAGGAACGCCGGGGCCGACAGCCCGAATGGCAGAGGCTCGTGAACGGCCGGCAGCGCGGCCGGGTCGAACGCATCACAATCGATGTCGATCCACACACGTTTTGCCGCTTTCGCTTTCGCCCCCAAATCTGCCACGACGCGACCCAGGTCCGCGGCAACTTCCCACGCGGGGTAGACCGTCTCGAACGTCTCGGCGATCTCTTCCGGTGTGAGGAATAGGTCGCGGTGCCCGACGTTCACGACCCGCGGGCGCGGCGCGTCGAAGTGCGTGAGAAAGTTTCCGTGCGACAGGTCGGTGGTGGTGTCATGGAACGCGTACACGTCGAGGTGCGCGTCGAACTGCACCACGAGCGTTTCGGCCCCGAGTTCTTCGAGCACCGGCAGCGCCGCGAGGTGGTTGCCGCCGAGCCACACGAGGAACTCGCCCGACTTGATCGCCTGCTTCGCGGCCGCGCGGCCGCGCTTGCGCCAGTCGGTCACCTCCGCGAGCGCGTCGAACGCGTGTTCCTTCACGCGCACCTTTCCGCGAAGTGCGTCGGCGCGGCACGGGCGCGTTTCGGCCTCGGTATCGTCGAGGATCTCGTTGACTGCGTCGCCCAGCAGTCGCGCGCCTGCACCAGTGCCGGCGCTACCGAACAGGTCGAACGGGAACACGATGACGGTGGTGCGCATGGGAATCGCCTCGCGGGCGCCCGGATCCAGGGTCTCATGACCCAGGCTACAAGACAGTCGCCCTTTCAGGGCTTCAACACAGCGGTTGGTTTTAGCCCCGGATGGGGCGGCTGTCTTGTAGCCAGCGGGCGCAAGCCCCTGAATCGGAAGCCGGATGCGCTCACACTGCGGACCGGTTTCCGTTAGAATCGGTGTGGCTTCCGTCCCGCAATCCGCAATCGCAAATACCCCATGTCGCTGATCGGAATCGACCTCGGCACCACGTTCTGCGCTGTCGCGGCGCTCGACGATCGCGGGCGCCCCTTCACCGTGCCCAACCGCGACGGCGATGTGCTCACGCCCTCCGCGGTATACCTCGCGCCTGACGGGTCCGCCGTCGTCGGCACGCCCGCCCTCGATATGGCACTGGAAGAACCCGACCGGGTCGCGATACTCATCAAGCGGCGGATGGGGTTGCCGGACTTCGGTCCACCGGTCGCCGGGCGAGAGTTCCGCCCGGAAGCACTGTCGGCCGTGATCCTCAAGAAACTCAGTCAGGACGCGGAGGCGCAACTCGGCCCGGTGACCGGGTGCGTCATCACCGTGCCCGCGTACTTCGACGACACCCGCCGCAAGGCGACGATGGACGCCGGTAAGATTGCGGGCCTGAACGTCATCGACATCATCGACGAGCCTTCCGCCGCGGCGCTCGCTTATTCCATTCAGGCGAGCGGAGGGCGTAAGCCTCCTGATGGTGATTCACAGCCAGTCGCTCAAGAGACAATCCTCGTCTATGACCTCGGTGGCGGCACGTTCGACGTGACGCTGGTGAAGCTGTCGCGCAAGCGGTTCCAGGTGCTCGCCATCGAGGGCGACGTGCGGCTCGGCGGGCGCGACTGGGACGAGCGGCTCGTGAACTGGGCCGCCGAGCGGTTCGTGCAGCAGTGCGGCGCCGACCCGCGAACCGATCCGCAATCGCTCGCGCAGTTGTTTTCCACCGCGGAGCGCGTGAAGCGGACACTGAGCAAGGTCGAGCAGACGAGTTTCACCGCGAACCACGGCGGGTACAAGTTCACGTTTCCGCTGTCGCGTGCGGAGTTCGAGTCGGTCACGCGCGACCTTCTGGTGCGCACGCGGCTGACAGCTCAGCAAGTTCTCAAGCACGCGAAACTGACGTGGGATGCGGTGGACAAAGTGCTGATGGTCGGCGGTAGCACGCACATGCCTGCGTGCGCGCTGATGCTCGCGGAGTTGACCGGCAAGGAGCCTAACCGCAGCCTCGCCGTAAGTGAGGTAGTCGCCCGCGGCGCGGCCGTTCACGCGGGGATCATTTTCGCGAACGCACCCGAATCGCTAACAGGAGGCTTACGCCCCCCGTTCGCCTCCGAACATGCCGACGTGGTCGAGATCAGTGTGAACGCGCACAGCCTCGGCGTGGAAGTGCGCTCCGGGGTGGATCGCGTGAACGACAAACTCGTGCCCAAGAACACGCAACTTCCGGCGTCCACGACCAGGCTCTACTACACCGCGACGAACAACCAGACCCGTGTTCGCGTGCGCATTTTGCAAGGTGAGGCGCACCAAGCGGAGGCGTGCATCCCGGTGGGCGAGTGCTGGATCGACGGCCTGCCCGCGGACCTGCCGAAGGGTTCGCCGGTGCGCGTGAAGTGTGGGGTCGCGTCGAACGGGCGCATCGAGGTAACCGCGACCGACGAGACGAGCGGCCGCGCCGTGACCGCTGCGATTCACCGGCCCGGCGGCCTCTCCGACGCGGAGATGACCCGCGAGACGGAATGGGTTCGCGCGCTGAATGTGCAGTGAGACAATCGTCGCACCCGTATTGCGGGCGTACGAAATCCCTTCCCCTATTTCACCACTACAGATTCGCCTATGCCCCCGCTCGCTGAAATCAGCCGCAAGCCGGCACACGTGACCGCCGACGAACACTTCGCACCGTGGTTCGCGGAGATCGCCGCGCGGCTGATGAACAACTGCGACTTCGTTGTCGCGGGCGAGAAGTACCGGTTCGCGGAACTCGAAGTGTACTACTCCGGCGGGGCGCACCCGGACCTCTTCGCACACCGCGACCCGGTACAGCTCGAAGACGGGCGCTGGTACTTTCACCGCACGCGCGGAGAGTACCGCGGCGGGTCGTTCAAGGGTCTCGACCTCGCGCTCGGCGACGGCACCGCTTACTTCGGCATCCTGATTCGCACCGTGGTCAAACCGGACAGCACGCTGCTCGACGGACCGTGCGTGATGGTCGATCACCTGCTCAGCCAAACGAAAGCCGCGAGTGTGTCCGCGCTCGACGGCATCATCAACCAGCGGAAAATCTGGGACGCGACATCGCCCATTCACATCGTCGAAGCCGAGAAGCCGCGAACGGCGAGTGTGTTCGCGTGTTCGCGGGTCGGGTTGTCTTTGAAGAAGTCGAAGGGCAAGCCGGACGCGCCGAAGTACGTTGGCCGCGTGTACCGATTCCTGACGGAACCGTCGGCGATTGCAAAGGGGCGCCCGCACCTGATCCTCGCGCTACACCGCGCCGGGCATGACGTGGCCGCGATTCACGCGACAACGGGTGTGGCGAAGCAGACCATCGAGCGCTACGTCGCGGACTTCAAGTTGGGCGCACCGGTAGAGAACTTCGACGGCTACATCGGGAAGGACTTGGGCACCGCGGAGTTGTGCAAACTGTTCGGCACCTGGCACGCGAAGTACGGCACAGTGGCCGAACCGAAGTGAGTCGCGCAGCGCGAACTGTGGGAGGAGATGGTGACGTTCCCGTTCGCGGTATTGAAACGGTTGCGGCCTGAAGGACCGCGATTCCGGCAGGCGCGATGGTTATGCGCACGACCCATGTCCTGACATCCCCAAAGACCCCTGGCCGTCCCCAAAGATCCCAGTCCGTTGGCCTGGGTCTGCGGTTAGGTTCGTGGTTACGGGTTCGTGGTTACGGGTTCTCAGGTCGCCCCTCACACGCCCTTTGCCTGGTCGCGGACTTCGCCCTTCGGCAAGTTCGGCGTCGCCTTCAGCGCGCGGATCATGTTGTTCTTGTACGCTTCCACACCCGGTTGACCGTAAGGGTTCGTGCCGCTCAACCGGCCCTCCACCACCGTCGCCAGCATTAGCATCTGGAGCAGTTGCCCAATTGTGTGCTCGCTAATCATCGGAAGCGTGATGTCCGCCGTCGGGCGCGCGGCTTCCGCGTATGCTTCGTTCGTGTTCTTGATCGCCGCTTCCAAAATGTCGGGCAGACCCTTGCGGCTGAACTGGTTCAGGTCGTCTTCGTTCCGCTCTGACATGCCCACCATCACTGGAGGGTGCTTGATCTGCTTCACCACTAGGTTGTTGATAAGCTTGTCGCGGGTCCCGTCCTGGTGCTGCTGACCGCGACTGTGAAGGTCACGCGTACCGACTGTGGTGATAGGCGTTGGACCGCGCCCGTTCTTGCTCAGTGATTCGCTCAAGAGTTGATCGTACCACCAACCCACCGCTTCCAACTTGCGCGACCACGAAGTCAGCACGCGCGTCGTCTTGCCGCGCTCGGTCATCAGGTGGTTGATTGTGGCGAACTGCAATACCGGGTTGCGGTCAAACGGCTCCTCGATGAACCGGCGCGTCATCGTCGCGGCGCCGAGAAGCATCGCTCGCACGTCGAGGCCCATCACCGCGGCCGGCAACAACCCGACGGCGGTGAATACGCTGAACCGCCCGCCCACGTCGTCCGGGATTGTGAGAATGTCGTCGTCCGGGAATCCGTCCGCCAGGCACAGGTCGCGGAGCTTGCTGCTCTTCCCGGTGATGGGCACGATCACCTTGCGGAGCATCTCGTTCTTATGGCCGTAGAACTTTCTCGCCTCGCCCCGCACGGCACGGTACGTCGCGGCCGTTTCCAGCGTGCTCCCGGACTTGCTCGCGACCACCACGCCCCAGCGCTCTTCGATGATGTCGGGATCGACGCAGGTGTTTTCGAGCAGTTCGAAGAGGTCTTGCAGCGCGTCGTTGTCGAGGTCGTTGCCCTCGAAATAGATGCGGGGTTTGCCCATCCGCAACTTCGCGGGCAGTTCGTTGTGATGTGAGTGGCAGAGGGCGCCGAAGATCGCCTTCGACGCGAGGTAGCTCCCACCGATGCCGAGGACGACGACGCGGTCCACAGTGTCACGCAGTTGCTGCGCGCGGCGCAGCACCTTGCCGAGGTCGCTGGCGTCCAGCTTCCGCTTGTAGCTGTCGAGCATTTTCTGCGGTAGGTCGATGAACCCTGGTTGCAGCGGGCGCATCTTCTGCGGCGGGTTCTGGAGTTCGCGCTCCGCGACCACCTGTCCGCGAACGGACGTGACCCACTGTTTCACTTCGTCCACCTTTTCGGGTGGCAAGAAATGTTGGTGTTGAAGCTCGGCGAGTGGGGTCCAGGCTTCGTGTGGCTGGGCGAGCAGGCGCGAAAACTGGTACTCGATATTCTCGTCGGGCAGTTGCATCGGGTGGTCTCTTGTTGCCGAGCGTAACTGATTCCGCACACCGATTTCGTTCGGAGTAACTGTACGTCATTATTTGTGGGGCGTAAACTCTTCCAGATGAACATACACGAACTCGTCCGCGACCTCCGCGAACCCGCGAAAACCAAGATCGTTCTCCTCGTGGCCGACGGACTCGGCGGACTCCCACTGAAACCGGGCGGTTCGACTGAACTCGAAACCGCGCGCACGCCGAACCTCGACGCTTGCGCCCGCGATGGCGTGACCGGTCTGAGTGTGCCGGTTCTGCCGGGAATAACGCCCGGAAGCGGCCCCGGTCACCTCGGGTTATTCGGCTACGACCCGCTCGAATACCGCATCGGCCGCGGCATTCTCGAAGCGCTCGGCATCAACTTCGCGGTCGGTTCGCGCGACGTGGCGATTCGCGGAAACTTCTGCACGCTGGGCGCTGACGGGAAGATTACGGACAGGCGCGCCGGACGCCCGACGAACGAAAAGAATAAGGCGGCAGTTGAAAAACTTCGCGCGATCAAAATTCCCGGTGTCGAACTCTTCGTCGAACCAGTGAAGGAACACCGCTTCGTGCTGGTGATTCGCGGGGATGGCTTGGGCGACCGCGTGAACGACACCGACCCGCAACAGGTTGGCGTGTCGCCCCTCAAGGCCGAAGGCGCGGACGACGCCTCGAAGAAGACCGCGGTCGTGGTCAACCAGTTTATTGCCGAGGCGACGAAGGTTCTCGCAAGCGAGGGCGCGATCAACGGCGCCACGCTTCGCGGGTTCGCGACCTACCCGAAGATCGCGACGTTCGCGGACGTGTATGGGCTGAAAGCCGCCGCGATCGCGGTTTACCCGATGTACAAGGGACTCGCGCGGCTCGTCGGAATGGACATCCTCGACCCCGGTCAGACGCTGCAAGGGCAGGTGGATACGCTCGCGAAAGTGTGGAACGACTACGACTTCTTCTTCATGCATTACAAGTACACGGACAGCACCGGCGAGGACGGCAACTTCCCCGCGAAGGTGCAGATGATTGAGCAACTCGACGCGGTGATTCCGGGCATCACGGCGCTGAAACCGGACGTGTTCATCGTGACAGGCGACCACAGCACGCCGAGCAAGATGAAGTCGCACTCGTGGCACCCGGTCCCGACGCTGTTGCTCGCGGACACGTGCCGCCCGGACGAGGTGACGGAGTTCAGCGAGCGGGCGTGTTTACGTGGCGGGTTGGGCCAGTTCCAGGCGATGCATCTGATGTTGCTCGCGATGGCGCACGCCGGGCGCCTCGGCAAGTACGGGGCATGAGGGCCTCGTTAGTCCTTGAAGACCGTCGGCGGTTCCTTCGTTGGAATCTCCAGTTTCTCGGGCAGGTCGGGGAACGACTTCTTGAGTGACTCGCGGCCCGCGAGGGCATCGACGAAAGTCCACGTTTTCCCGCCGTTGTCAGAGATTCCGAGAAGCGCGCTCTTCACCGCCACCCGGTTTGTCGAGGTGGCGATTTCAAAGGTGAACGGCACGCAGATGTACAGCACCTTGCCCGCGGCCACGGGGTCGGTCGCGTCGAACACCTTCACCGATTTGAACTCCGTTCCCATCGCCCTCATCTTCTTCATTTCGGCGGCCATGCCTTCGACCATCTTCTGCCGCCCGCCGCCCGCCGCGACTACCACCGAGTGCGATAGGTCCGCGTACTTCTCGTAGTCGCCCTTGATGAGCGCGTTCTGGCACTCTTCGGCTTTCGCTTTCGCGGTCTTTTTGATCGTCGCGTCCTCGGCGACGATGAACGGCGCGAACGCGACGAGGACAACACACGCGAGGACGCGGGCGGTCATGTGAATTACCTTCGAGGGGTGGGTAACGTCACGCCTTGAGCAGGCCGTAGTTCACCAGCGTTTGGCGGACCTTCGCTTCGCCGACCGCGTCGAGCGGGTACATCGGCAGGCGCATCTCGCCATTGCCGCGCCCGAGCAACTTCATCGCGGCCTTCAGCGGGATCGGGTTCGTGGACACGCTTAGCATGTCTCGGCACAGCGGGAATAGCTTCCGGTGCCACTGCAACGCTTCGTCGAACTTGCCTGCGGCGAACGCCTTCACCAGCGCCATCATGTCGCGCGGCACGATGTTCCCGACCACGCTAACCACGCCCTTGCCGCCGATGCTCATCAGCGGAAGCGTGAGGCTGTCGTCGCCGCTCAGGATGGTCAGGTCGGAGAGCGCCGCGACCGAACTCGCCTGATCGAGCGAACCGGTGGCTTCCTTCACCGCGACGATCGTGGGGCACTTCTCCGCCATGCGCGCGAGCGTTTCGGGAAGGATGTTCGACGCGGTGCGCCCGGGGATGTTGTAAACGACGATCGGCAGATCGGTGGCGTCCGCGATCGCGGCGAAGTGGCGGAAGTAGCCCTCTTGCGATGGCTTGTTGTAGTACGGCCCGACTTGCAGTGTGCCGTTCGCTCCGGCCCTCTTCGCGGCCTTCGTCATGCGGATCGCTTCGGACGTCGAGTTCGACCCAGTGCCGGCCATGATTTTCGTGCGACCGCGGGCGCGCTCGCAGACGAACGCGACTACCTTCTCGTTCTCGTCGTGCGTGAGTGTGGGCGATTCGCCGGTGGTACCGCACGGGGCGAGCGCGTCGGTGCCCTGTTCGCAGTGCCAGTCCACGAGTTTGCCGAGTTCGTCCCAATCGATGTCGCCGTTCTTGAACGGGGTGACAATTGCGACGGTGACGCCGGCGAACAGTTCGCCGCGAGTGGCAGCCATGACGGACCTCGGCAGGGTGGAAGGAGAGGCGTTTCGTTGAAGTGTCAGATTATGGAACGCGCCGCGCGCGATCAAGTTTGCCATGTTAGCTGCAAGCCGAAGGCGAGCGTGGCCTTTACGCGCTCGCCTTCGGCTTGCAGCTAACTTCGAGCCCTCATCGCTTCAGTGCCAATGTAAGCCCATCAGCAAGGGGTAGGAAACTGAGTGACACCCGGCTGTCACCGTGGAGTTTCTCGTTGAGCGCGCGGATCGCGAGTGTATCCAGGTCGGTCACACTCGCGTCGGCCGGCTTGCCGTCCCAGAGCGTGTTGTCGATCGCGATCAGCCCGCCGGGGCGGACGAGTTCGAGGCACCGCTCGTAGTACAGGTTGTACGCGCCCTTGTCAGCGTCGATGAAGGCGTAGTCGAACGTGCCCGCGTGACCGGTGCTGAGCAGGTCCGCGAGCGACTGGCTCGCGGGTGCGATGCGGAATTCGACCTTATCGATGAGGTCCGCGACGGTGAGATGTTTTTGGGCGATGGCCGCGTAGGCGCCGCTGAGTTCGCAGCACACGAGTTTGCCGTCGGGTGGGAGTACGCTCGCGACCCACATCGCCGAGTAGCCCGTGAACGTGCCGATTTCCAGACACTTCTTCGCGCCCATCAGTTGCACGAGCAGCGCGAGAAACGGCCCCTGTTCCGGCGCGATCTGCCACTCGCCTTCGGCAAGTTTGCCGGTTTCTTCGCGGAGCTTTCCGAACGCCTCCGGCTCGCGCAGACCGATCGAAAGGACGTACTCGTACAGCCGATCCGTCATCGGCGTGGGGCGAACGAAGCTCGGGAACATGGGAATGTCTCTGTAGGGTGGGTACTGCCCACCATGCGGAACAACTCGAATAACGTCTACGTTATTTGACTTGCGGCGCATGGTGGGCAGTACCCACCCTACAAGACAGCTTTTAACTACTTGGTCAGCGGCCGTTGGCGACGGTGTCGCTCGGCTTGTGATCGACGTGCATGTTGGCGATGTCCGTCGCGAGGTTCTCGAGGAATAGCCCCTTGAACGTGCTCTCGGATACCGCGTCGGCGGAACGCACCCCGGTTCGCGGGTACGCGAACGACACCTCGTACTTGTCCTTCATGCCCTCGGTCCCGACCTCGTAGATGCTGACCTTCACCTCGGCGCGGCCTTCGTAAATGGCGTTCAGGCTGCCGGGCTGGTAGAGCCGCATCCTGTCGAGCCATATTTCGAGCACGAAGTCGGCCCCGAGCTTCTCGCCGATTTCGCTCGGGTCCATCTTGTTCCAGGTCGGGTTCGCGATTTTGAACTTGTCCACCTGGGTCTGGCTCAGAACCTTGAACTTGCGCTTATCCTTGTCCTTGTTCTCTTTCGCCATCTCGGGCAACTGCCGCGAGAGCTTGTCCGCGAGTTCGCTCGGTGCGGTCGCGAACTGTGTGCCGCTGCCGGGCGCCACACGCGGCAACAGCACGATAACCACCTCTTCTTTGTCTTTCTTCGGCCCGTCTTTCGCGAACCTGAGCGGCTTTTGGGCCGGCTCCTTATCTTCGCGTGCGAAAATGAACCCGGCGAGTTGCAGCGGGTTGCACCCGATGGCCGCGACCGCGAGGAACGATCCCCACACCGCTCGCCGGGTCCACTTCCAAGTTTTGCTCTGGTTCATCCGTGAACCCCCCAAGGTAGTGTGCAGTGAACAGTGGGCAGGAAAGACAAATGACAGTCACGGTTGTGACTGCTAACTGTTCACTGCCTGCTGCCCACCGCGACCTATCCCCACAATAAGAGCGCGCCCCAGCGCGCCAGCATCAGCACAACGACGATTCCGAGGATCGCGGTGAAGATCACCTCGCCAGCCCCGCGGCGCCGCGGAACGAACAGCGCCCGACCCCACAGGGCGCTCGCAACGGACCAGACCAGCGTGATCGCCCACAGCACGCAGATCGTGGTGCCGACCCAGTTCGCCCGGAGTGAGGCCGACACGTCGCCACGAACCAACAGGGCGAAACTCGTTGTCATCCCGCACGACGGGCAGCCCTTGTCGGTGATCATCTTGAAGTTGCACGGCGGCATGCCGAGCTGCGTGTGCGTGGCCGACGTCCGCGGCGTGCCGTCCGCGTTGTACGGGTTGATGTAGGTGGCCGCGGCGAAGATCATCGTGATCGCCACCCCGATCGCGAGCAGCACCGCACGCACGAGGCGCTTCAGGTGGACGGTCTCGTTCGCGGGGCGAACCACCCGTGCTCGAGGTGGTTTCGGGTCTTTGTTGTTCGTATCTGGTTGTTCGGGTTGCACGCATAGCCTCCGACCGATCGCGACGCAAGCGGACTTTCGCACGTTATCCGCGTGCGTCAGGATGATACCAAGTATTCTACCGAAACAGGGGATCCAGCGTGACGCGGGTGTTGCGAGAAGTGCGGCGGTTCGCGGCGATCCGGCCCGGCGTGGGCGTCGTGGCGGTCTCCGGCGGCGCGGACAGTGTCGCGCTTCTGCGCGCCCTCCACACATGCGGCGTGGCGGTCGTGGTCGCGCACGTGAACCATTTGCTACGCGGCGAAGAATCTGACGGCGACGCAGCGTTTGTGCGCGAACTGTGCGCGCAACTCGGCGCGGAGTGTCGTGTCAAGTCGGTGGACGTGATCGCACTCGCGGCAGGCGACAACCTCGAATCGACCGCGCGCCGCGTGCGGTACGAGTTCTTCTCGGAGGTAGCGAACGAAGTGGGGGCGGCGTGGGTGGCGACCGCGCACACCGCCGACGACCAGGCCGAAACGGTGTTGCACCGGCTGATTCGCGGAACCGGGTTACAGGGGCTGAGGGGAATCGCGCTCGCGCGCGAACATGTCGTTCGTCCGCTCCTCGCGGTCACGCGCGCTGATGTGATCGAACACCTTGTGGCGGTCAACCAACCGTACCGCACGGACAGTACGAACGCGGACGCACGGTTCACCCGCAACCGCATCCGCCACGAACTGCTGCCGCTGCTCCGCACGTTCAACCCGGATGTGGTGAGCGCACTCACGCACCTCGCGGAACACGCAAACGAGGCGCACGAAGTTATCACGATGGCGGCGGCCGAGCTGCTGTCAAAAGCTGAGCGCCCGCGAGCCGCGAGTGCGATCATACTCGACGCCGGCGAGTTCCTCTCCGCACCGCGCGCGGTGACGCGGGCCGCGCTGCGCCTTTTGTGGGAACGCGAAGGGTGGCCGGTGGCAGACATGACGTTCGACGCCTGGGAGCGCGCGGTCGAAGTTGCGTGTCGTAACGTTGGCGCGTGCGACTTTCCAGGTGGGGTTTCGATGCGCCACGCAGGGAGGGTGGTACAGGTGAGCCGAAGAAGCTAGAACAACGCTTTCCGCAAAAGGAGTTTGCCGATGCTTCGTCCCATTCGCCGCGCGCTGTTGAGCGTCTCCGACAAAACCGGTCTCATGGACTTCGCGCGCGAGCTTGTCACCAAGTACGGCGTCGAACTGATCGCCACCGGCGGCACGCGCAAGTTGCTCGCCGATGCCGGTTTGCCGGTGAAGGATGTCTCGGAGATCACCAAGTTCCCCGAGATGCTCGACGGTCGCGTGAAGAGCCTGCACCCCGCGATCTTCGCCGGCTTGCTTGCGAAGCGCGACAAGCCGGACCACATGCAAACGCTCGCGGATCATGCGCTGCCGGAAATCGACCTGGTGGTGTGCAACCTGTACCCGTTCGAGCAGACGGTTGCGAAGCCGGGCGTGACCGAAGCCGAGGCGATCGAGAACATCGACATCGGCGGCCCGTGCATGGTCCGCGCCGCGGCGAAGAACTTCGAGAGCGTGGCAGTCATTGTCGATTCGGAAGATTACGGCTACGCGCTGGGCATCATGAGTGCGAACAATGGCTCTCTTGGAAGGGAACATCGTCAGACGCTCGCTGCGTCGGCATTCCGTGAAATCGCTCGCTACGACAGAGCCATCGCCACCTACTTCAATCGGCTCACGAGTTTGGAGAACCCCGAACTGCCGGGCTACTTTGCAGCCGAGATGACAAAGAAGCAAGACCTTCGGTACGGTGAGAACCCACATCAGAAGGCCGCGTTCTACGGTGAACACCCCGCGCCTACGCGTCCCTGTGTCGCGACCGCGGAGCAACTGCACGGGAAGGAACTCAGTTACAACAACATTCTCGACCTCGACGGCGCGCTGAACTGCGTGCGCGAGTTCGCGGGGCCGGCGTGCGTGGTCGTGAAGCACAACAACCCGTGCGGTGCCGCGGTGTCGGCGAAACTCGCGGACGCCTTCAACGCGGCGTGGGACGGCGACCCGCTCTCCGCCTTTGGAGGGATCATCGCACTCAACAAGGTGGTGGATGCCGACACCGCCTCGGCAATCATGGACCCGAAGGCGAAGCGGTTCGTGGAGTGCGTCGTCGCGCCGGACTACGAACCGCACGCGCTCGATGCGCTCAAGAAGTGGAAGGAGAACGTCCGGCTTCTGAAGACCGGCGAGCTTACCGGCTTCCCGCAGGGCTTGGACTACCGCCGCGTCGATGGCGGGTTGCTCGTGCAGACTCGCGACGTGAGCGCCGACAACCCCGATAAGTGGAAGTGCGTCTCGAAGCGCAAGCCCAGCGAATTGGAGTTTGCCGGGCTGCATTTCGCGTGGTTCGTGTGCAAGCACGTGAAGTCGAACGCGATCGTGCTCGCGAAGGACACGCACATTGTCGGCGTCGGGGCTGGACAGATGTCGCGCGTCGTGTCGGTGGAGATCGCCGTGAAGAAGGCCGGTGAGAAGTCGAAGGGTAGCGTGTTGGCGTCCGACGCGTTCTTCCCGTTCCCGGACAACGTTCACGCAGCTGCTGCGGCCGGCGTCACCGCGATCATCCAACCCGGCGGCTCCGTGAAAGACCCGGATAGCATCGCGGCGTGCGACGAACACGGCATCGCGATGTTGTTCACCGGAGTAAGGCATTTCCGGCACTGATTGGCGAACCCCGCCCGCAAGGGCGGGGGTGACTCGCCGCGACACCTGCCAGCGAACACCCCCCAACCCCCCGCCCTTCGCGAGCGGGGGTCGCCAGGAGATTACATGGAGCATACGTCGCACGAGTTCTTGAAGGCGCTGCTCGAAACGCCCAGCCCGTCCGGGTTCGAGCAGCAGATACAGCAGGTGGTCCGTACCTATGCGAAGGCGTTCGCGGACGACATCCGCACCGACTCGCACGGGAACGTCTTCGCAGCGCGATTCCCAGAGGGGAAGCCCGCCGACGCCCCGCGAATCATGCTCGCCGGGCACTGTGACCAAATCGGTCTGATGGTGCAGTACATCGACTCCGACGGGTTCCTCTACATTCAGCCCATCGGCGGCTGGGACATGCAGATTCTCCTTGGACAGCACCTCACCGTCTGGACCAAGACCGGCGGTATTCACGGGATCGTCGCGCGGCGCGCGATCCACCTGTTGAAGCCAGACGAGCGCGGCAAGGTGCCAGACTTCACCGACGTGTGGGTGGACATCGGCGCGAAGAACAAAGAAGAAGCCGAATCGCTCGTGCGGTGCGGCGACCCGCTCACGTTCGCGCTTGGTTACCGCCCGCTCCGCAACAGTCTCGCCGCCAGCCCCGCGATGGACGACAAGGTCGGGCTGTGGGTGTGCCTGGAAGCCGTGCGGCTGCTCCACGGGCGGCCGCTGAAAGCCGCCGTGTACGGCGTTTCCACGGTGTCCGAAGAGATCGGGCTTCGCGGGGCGACCACAGCCGCTTACGCGATCAACCCCATTGTCGGTGTCGCGGTGGATGTGACGCACGCGACCGACACACCCGGCAACGACAAGAAGACACAAGGTGACATCAAGTGCGGCGGGGGGCCGGTGCTGTACCGCGGACCGAACATCAGCCCCCGCGTCTTCGATCTGCTCGAAGAGACCGCGAAGGCACATCAGATTCCGGTTCAAGTGCGTGGCACGCCCAGAGCCACCGGCACCGACGCGAACGCGATTCAGATCGCGCGCGAAGGTGTTGCCACGGGCTTGATTGGCATCCCTAACCGGTACATGCACAGCCCGGTCGAAGTGGTTCACCTCGACGACCTGACGAACGCGGCGAAACTGCTTGCGGAGTTCTGCGCCGCGGTCGAACCGGATACGAACTGGATTCCGTAATCGCTCTCGCCTTGGAACGCCACTGCTTTTCGACTCGATGATGCCGCAGCCGCAGCACCGGCGCATCGCGTCGGTTGGTGGCGGAAACTATCTTTACAAACTTGGCGAACTCAACGTTCGACTTCGCGATTTGGATGGCTATTCACGGGATCTGCGGATCGCCGCGCAACTCACCCGTGACAACGGTGTGCTCACGATCCCCATGGTTCTCGGCTTGAACGGCGGAGTAATCGACGGGCGCATTCTGCGAAGCGAATCCGACCCGGCCGCGCCGTTCGCGTGGACCCTCAAAGACCCGTGCTCCTCAGCGTGTGTCGAGTGAACAACGAGACCAACAGACCTTGCCACGCCTCCTGCGAACGAGTCTGATACTCTGCACCCATACTCACCCTCGTACTTTCCAATGGAATTCTCGCAGGAAGAACTGATCGAGAGCATCGACCGCCTCGTCGCGGGGATGATCGAACGTGCCGGCATTACTACAGGTCCGGTCGACGCGATCAGGCTCGCCGAGCATCACCTCGGCATCCCCGTTCAGTTCGTCGAACCAGCCGAAGAGGACGAGTCCGGGCGCCGACGACCGCGATCCCGCCCACCGGGTGCCGGGATCGCACTCACCACTGACATGAGTGTCGAACAGCGGCACCGCGCTGCGGCCGGCGGGATCGCCCAACTGATGATGCCGGACGTCTTTCGCAAGCTCAACGTCACGATCGGCGCCGAGAGCAAGCAGTTCGTCGCGCACGTCCGCGGGCTGATCGTTCCGCGAGTGCTGATCCCCGGGCGCCTGTTACGCTCGGCGCTCCGCGATTGCAAGTACGACATCCCGGCACTCCAAGCGGTGTTCTCCACTGCGAGTATGGAGATGATCGCGCTGCGGCTGTTAGACCTCGATGAACCGTGCGTCATCGCGGTGGTCGATGATGGCGTCGTCGCGACCCGTCGCGGGAACCAGGCGCCGGCGCCACGGAAACTGAGTGACGCTGAACAGGAGTGCGTCGAGCGAGTGATGGAACTCAACCTGCCGCACCGGGCGCGGGTCGGGGAGTGGACTGTGTGGGGCTGGCCGGTCCCGGACCGCCCTTTTCGGCGGATTCTTCTGCGCGCTGTGCGCGACGATGTGTAAAATACCGCACATCGAGTTCACACGGCGGTCGCCACCGCATCAGGGCTGGCGACCGCCGGACCGTTTCCGATGCCCTCTTAACGGACTGGTGCGCGTTTAGCGTTCCACAAACCCGGCGACGAGCGGCGATCTTCCGGCACGCGGAAACTCGGAGCCTTCAATCCCGAGTCCGCCCTTTACAACCGCCGGCCGGGGCGGGATGATTTTGTGTTGTTGCCGTCCACACCGCTCATCCGAGACGGACCGACGGACCGACCGACCAGGAGCGCGGGGTTATGACCAACGACCGCATCCCCATGACGCGGGAAGGCTACGACAAACTCAAGGTCGAACTGGACCGACTCCGCGGCCCGGAGATGATTGAGATAACCAAACGCGTCGCCACCGCTCGCGAAATGGGCGACCTGAGCGAGAATGCCGAATATCACGCGGCACGCGAAGACCAAGGCATCCTCCAGGCTCGCATCAACGACCTGTCCGACCGGCTTTCCCGCGCGGTCATTGTCGATACCAGTTCGTTGCCGAAAGACACCGTCGCCTTCGGGAGTCGTGTTCGAGTCCTCGACCTCGACATTGACGAGGAAGAGACGTTTGAGTTGGTCAGCCCCGGGCAGGAGAACCCCGACAAGGGTCGGATTCTGACAGGAAGCCCGATCGGTCAGGGCTTGATCGGGCGGAAAAAGGGCGAGACTGTGGCGATTCAGGTGCCCAGCGGGACCATTCACTTCAAGGTCTTAGAGATTTCCGCCGCGAACATATAGATAGTCGCGATGGAGTGAGAGAAGTAGACTTGGCCGGCCGAATGTTCCCCCTTTTTTCGTGGATACAGGAAAATAGGGTAGGTTCGGACGACACATGAGTTCACAGCGTCTTTCGATGTCTCGTCTACCTGTGTGGACGGGTTCCAGTCGTTGACGAATGCTATGGGTAGGAACGGTACTTAGGTCGCGCCCCCGCCGGGCCTCCTAAGGAGGCAGGCGTGTCGGATCCCCAACTTCACAGTTTGCACTTGGAGGGCCAGCCCAGGCGGGACGCGTTCCGCGCTGCACGCGAGAAACTTCAGTCCGCGTGCGGGAGCCAAACCCTGGCCGGCGACGTGCGCCTCCTCAACGACGATCTCAACGGCTCCACTCTCGTCACCCCTGTTGGCGGGGCCAGCCCCAACCCTCTCGCCGGTCACTTTACCTTCTACCTCAAAGATGGCGTGAACGTTTACCCCCTTCATCTGGGGATGAACAGCGTCGGGCGCCTGCCCGACAACGACGTGGTCGTTCGCGACGAGTGTGTTTCCAGGCGCCACTGTGCCGTCCTGATTCACTCCGACATGCGGTGCGAACTGCACGATGTCGCGTCGAAGAACGGCACACTGCTGAACGGGAAGAAGATCCCGCAGCCGACCAAACTCCAGTCCGGCGACCAGATCACGCTTTGCAACCGCCGGCTCACATTCCACATCGCCGAAGCCTGCGAACCCGCCGTCGCGGGCTAACGAACCCAGTTTGCATCGTATTTGTCCCTTGCGCCAACGCTCGCGAAGCCGCAAGCGGCTCAAGAGGCGTCGCACTTCAGTACAACAAGCAGCACTTCTTTCGCAAGCAGGAGGCACTCTTCGATGGCTGATATCCGGGCGTTTCGTGGGTTTCGGTACGACCTCGGGCACGTCGGGACGCTGTCCGACGTTGTCGCGCCGCCTTACGACGTGATCGACACGACTCTTCAACAGCGTCTCTACGACGCCAGCCCGTACAACGCGATCCGTCTCGAACTGACTCGTGAAGAGCCAGGCGACGACGAGAACAACAACAAGTACACGCGCGCCGGGTTCGCGCTCCGCGAGTGGGTCGCGGCGAACGTGATTCAGCAGGACACAGCACGCGGGCTGTATGTGTATGAGCAAGAATACACCGTCGAAGGCCAGACGTTCACGCGCCGCGGGTTCTTCGCGCGCGTCCGGCTCGAACCGTTTGGGAAGGGGAAGATTTACCCGCACGAACAGACCATGTCCGGCCCGAAAGAGGACCGGTTGAAACTGTACCGCGCCACCGGGTTCAACCTCTCGCCGATCTTCGGGCTGTACCCGGACACCGACGGCGACGTGTTCAAGCCGCTCGAATCGCTCATCCGATCCGCGCCACCGCTTGTGGCGCGTGACCACCTCGGCGTTACCAATCGCCTTTGGACCATCACCGACTCCGCGACCATCAGCCGGGTAATCGGGGCTATCGGTCCGAAGCCTGTGTACATCGCGGACGGCCACCACCGCTACGAAACGGGGTTAAAGTATTTGGAAGAGCGCCGCGACGCGGGCGAAGTGGCAGACGACGAAGCCGCCCCGAACTTCTGTCTGATGCAACTCGTCGGCATGAGCGACCCCGGGTTACTCATTCTGCCGACGCACCGGCTCGTGAGCGGTCTCGCAACGAACGTCACCGCGCCCGAACTTGTAGCAGCGCTCGCGGGGCACTTCGACATCCTCGAACGCACCGGCGCGAACGCGCAAGCCGCGTGGGAACACGTGCAGATGGACGGTTCGCAATCGGCGTTCGCGTTCGGCACGGTCGCGGACGGGCAGTGGATCGTGGCGAAACTCCGCGACGCGGAGGTCATGAAAGAACTCGCCCCCGAGCAGAGCAACGAGTGGCGCGGGCTGGGCGTCAGCATCCTGCACAAACTCATTCTCGACCGCTTGCTGCGCGACAAGATCGGCGGCACACCGATGTGCAAGTACGTCCACCTTTTATCTGAAGCGACGGACGCGACCTCGAAGAAAGAATGTCAGGTCGCGTGTCTCGTTCCACCCGCGACGATGGGTCACGTCGAGCGAATCGCGGGTCACGGCGAGAAGATGCCGCCGAAGTCCACGTACTTCTACCCGAAATTGCTCACTGGTCTCGTGTTCAACTCGCTCAAGAAGGACTGAGTCCGTGGCACGCACGCGACACGACGAACCAGAAGACGAAGAGGATGACGGCGACGAGTACGACGCCGAGCACGACTACGACCCGGAAGACCCCGAGACGTACCCGGCCGGCCTGTACGCGGACGACGAACGCGCGCTGATCCCGTGCCCGCACTGCCGCGCGGAGATGGACGAGGAATCGGAGCAGTGCCCGAAGTGCGGGATGTTTATCTCGCGGGAAGATGCGCCGAGTGGTGGGAGATCGCCGGTGTGGGTCGTGCTGATGCTGCTGGCGCTCTTCGCGGCGCTGGTGATGATGGTGGGATGCTGAGATTTGCTGGATGGGCACCGCCCACCCAAGAACTCACGCGACTCTCTTCTCAATCATGGGTGTTTCCGCTGGTAGGTAACCGTGCTTCGCGAGCGCGGCCGTTAACTTGCGAATCGCCTCAAGCCAACTGAACGACGGGGCGCGCTGCGCCGCAGCCACGCCGAATCGGTCCGCGGTGTCGCGGTCCGCGAATACCTCGCGCATCCGCGTAATCAAGTGATCGTTGTCAGGGTCCGCCCACATGCCGGAGTAAATCTTGTTCTTCGCGGGGATCAGCGTGTAGCCGACCGTGTAACCCACCGACGCATCGAACACCTCGCCGACCGCGCTGAACGTGGTACTCACCAGAGGCACGCCGCAGCCCATCGCTTCTAGCAGGTGCAGCCCAAAGCCTTCACCGTAAGACGCGTTCACGTAACACGTCAGAGAGCGGTACCAGTCGGCCAGCGCCGCGGGCGTGAGGCTCGTGTTTACGACTTCGATTCGTGCATCATTGTGCGTCTTCACCATCGGCGAACGCGGGGTGATCTTTACTTTCAGGCGCACATCGGGGTTGTTCGGGAATGCCTTCACGAATAGGTCGATGACGCGCTGCACGTTCTTGCGCAACCCGCCCTCGTCGAGCGCGCCGGCGGTGCCGTACGTGCAGATGTCCGGGCCGTTGTTTGGCGGTCGCGGGGAGAAGATTTCCGGGTCGTAGCCGAGCGGCACGATTTCGGTCGGCACCGTGACGCCGTTCGAGCGGAAGCAGTCGCAACCCCACTGGCTCGGGATGAGCAACAGCCCACACTTGTTCAGGTACTTCACGGAGCCGCGCGGGAGCGTATCGGTTTCCCACATGGTCCAGGCCGCGGTTCGCGCGCCCGGGCGGAACCGGTAGAGCAGGTGCGGTGGGATGATCGCTAGCCGCGGTTCGTCGAACGTGTACATCCGCTCCGTTGGCACCGCGTCGTCAGGGACGAACTTCGGGTTCATGAACGCGCGCGCATCGCGGAACACGTGGACGTTGGACGCGGTCAGCCCGACGAGCGTTTTGAGTACGACGTGATCGTACCCGCCGTGCCCGTGGATGTGGCCCGCAAGGTACAGCGGCGGACCGGTGCGCACCGGCGTGAACCCCCCGGCTGACTTCGGCCCGTGCCGGTTAATGCGGAGCTTCTGGAACACCGTACCGAACTGGCCGGTCGCGAGCATCCGGGCCGCGCGCCCGGCAGATTTGCAAATGCCCCAGTAGTCCCGCGTGTACATTAGCAGGTTGAGCTTCGCCCGAAGTGCGGGCATCAGCCCGCCGCGATTCGGCGCGGACGCGTCGGCCATAGCGGTACTCCGTTATCCAGATGGCGGATAGTACGGTGGCGCCTGGGGAAATCAAGGCGACCTCGCGCGACCCCGGGGTGTTTACGCAGCGGCGGGTGCCGGTTCCGTCTTCGCCGTGCGACCGAACCGGAACATCCGCGGCGGGAGCATGATGAGTCCCTGCACGATCAGCGCGAATGCCGCGAGGTGAACCGTCGTGAAGAAGATTTCCGGCTTGCCTTCGATGAACAGGAGGTCGTGGAACAGCCGACCTATGAACGTCTCGCTCGTGTGGGTCACCTGGCCTGCAAGGAGGCGCAACTGCTCTTCCCACACGCTGAGCGGGCAGCGGATGCCGCGCAGTTCCTCGTAGGCGACGACCGCGATCGCGGCGAGGTGCGTGAACCGGAACCACGGGTTCCGCGCCCACTGCCACTTAAAAGGAGCTGCGACGATGATCGCCAACTGGCCGAGAACGACGTAAGCGACGTAGGCGACGTGAACGGCGACGACGAGGTCGGCGGCAATGCCGTACCACATGGGTAAACCCTTGAGTGTTGTGGAAGTTGTTGGCAGCGATGTGTGCTGTCGTGAGATGTGATCCCGGACCGGAAAGCTTTATTCCCGCGGAATACAGGGAGGGGAGAAAGGGGTGAAAAGACCGAGCCATCGTGCCCGGTCTTTTCACCCCTTCTCCCCTTCAACCTTTCTCCCCTTCCTTATTCCGGCGAGCGGCCCATCAGGTACGAGCGCAGTTCGATGAAAACCTGCGTGGAGCGCTGCCGCCAGTTGCGGTCCGTGAGCAGTGCCGGGTGCGATGGACGGAACAGGACGTGAACTGTTAACTGATTGTCTTTCGTTGGGTTCAGGCGGTGAAGGTGAAGTTCCACGTCGATCGGGCTGGACGAACGCCTCAAGCCGAGCCAGGAAAGCGGCCCGTTGGTCGGGGCCTTGCGACCGCCCAACCGTACCTTGATTAGCCCGGGGACGCTTTCAACTACCTCGCCGCCGGCGTCGTGGACGAACCCGCGGAGTTTCATGATCGCGATGCTCTCCGGCATCCACGCTTCCATTTGAAACGGCAGCGCGGCGTTCTCACGGTTTGTCATGGACTGCGTTACGACCGCCGGTGGGGGTGTCGTGATTGCTGATGATGGTAGCGCGGGGTCCGAGCGCGTCGAACCGGACTGCAACCCGCCGGACTTGAGACTGGCGTGCGATTGCGGGCCGACTGCCAAAACGCGAGAGTCTGCCTTTGCCTGCGCGCGGTTCAACGCCGTGTCGAACCGTTCCGCCAGTTCGCGCGCCGTTTGTGGCCGGTCGTCAGGGTCTTTCGCCAGTGTGTCGAAAACCAGTTTTTCGATCTCGGCGGGAACCCACCCGCTCAAACCCAGTTCCGCGAACGGCGTTGCGAACTCGGTCGCGTGCGCGAGCAGAATGTCCATGCCGGTCGGCCCGTTGAACGGGCGCCGGCCCGTGAGCAACTCGTACATCATCACGCCGACGCTGTACAAGTCGCCACGGTGATCCATTTCCTCACCGCGAACTTGTTCCGGGCAGATGTAACCCGGCGTGCCGATGGCGAAGTCCACGTTGGTATCGGTGACTTTGTGCATGCCCGGCTCATCCTCGATCAACTTCGCCAGGCCAAAATCCATGACCTTGATGCGCTCGTGTGGGGTGTCCGCGTCCACGACCATGAGGTTCGCGGGCTTCAGGTCGCGATGGATGATGCCTTCTTCGTGCGCGGCCTGGAGCACCTCGCACAACTCACCGATGATGCGGCCAACGCGGGGGGCGGTCATTCGCTTGTTTTTCGCGAGCAGCACTTCGAGGTTCACCCCGCGAACGTACTCCATCACGATGCACGGCCCGAGCGGGTCGTCGAGGGTCGCATCGTAAAGGGTTACCGCGCCCGGGTGCTGGAACCGCGCCATGAGAAACGTTTCGCGCAGGAACCGGTCGCGGAACTTCGGGTCGGTGGCGATCGTCTCGTGCATCACCTTGACGACGACCTCGCGGCCCAGATCGACCTGGCGCGCGAGGTACACTTTGCCCATACCGCCTTCGCCGAGCAAGCGTCGGGTCTCGTACCGACCCATGAATACGCGGCCGATCATGAAAGTGCGCTCGCACGACGTCCGATGATGGACGAGGGTAATGGCGAGCAACTCTAGATCGGAAAATTTGCACAAGCCAACGGGGTTACCACATCCGCAAAGTCGATGTTGAGGCGGGGCGCGAAGAAACCGACCCCATTCCTGAAGCCAAGGGTAGCAACAGCCGCTTGCGGCTTTGCGAGACGCGCGAGGGGGACACTCGCGAAGCCGCGAGCGGCTTCAAACTCCCCTTCCTTTCAGGGAGGGGGTTGGGGGTAGGTTCTTCGTCCCCTTCGCGGTACACTGTTCCTCAACCTACCCTCCCGGAGCCTCTCGCATGCGCCGGCTTGTTTGCCTCATCGCCTTCGTTGCTCTCGCTTCGCCACTCTCCGCGCAGCCCAAAGGCGGACCGCTCTCGCCCGAGAAAGCGCTCGCGGCGTTGAAGGTCGCGGACGGCTTCCAGGTGGAACTGTTCGCCGCCGAACCGATGCTCATTAACCCCACGTCAATCGACGTCGATCACAAGGGCCGCGTGTGGGTCGCGGAGGCGGTGAACTACCGGCGGAAGAACTTCAACCGGCCGATCATCCGCGAAGAAGGCGACCGCATCGTCGTGCTGATCGACGCGAAGGGAGAGGGGAAGGCGACCGAAGCGAAGACCTTCTACCAGGGGAAGGAAATCTACGGCCCGCTCGGAGTGTGCGTGTCGCCTTACGCCGATGGCAAGGGGCAACGCGTGTTCGTGTGCCAGTCGCCGGACATCCTCGTGTTCGAGGACAAAGACGGTGACCTGAAGGCGGACGGCCCGCCGAAGAAGTTCCTCACGGGGTTCGGCGGGTTCGACCACGACCACGGCGTTCACGGCCTCAACATCGGCCCGGACGGGAAGCTCTACTTCACCGTCGGCGACTCGGGCGTGAAGGATTTGCAAAGCAGCGACGGCAAGGGCAAGCAGTGGACGTCGAACACCACCGACGTGCAGAAGGCGACCGTGTGGCGCTGCGACGCGGACGGCACGAACCTCGAACTCATCGCGCACAACTTCCGCAACAACTACGAGTGTTGCGTGAACAGCTTCGGCGAGGTGTGGCTCTCGGACAACGACGACGACGGCAACCAGCAAACCCGGATTTGTTTCGTGATGCCAGGGGGCAACTACGGCTACGGCCCGCGCGGCGCCGGTCAGACGCACTGGCACGAGGAACAACCCGGCATCGTTCACAAGACGCTCCGCACGGGGCAGGGCAGCCCGACGGGAATCACGTTCTACGAAGGCGCAATGTTCGCGAAGAAGTACACCGGTGCGCTGCTGCACTGCGACTGCGCCCCGTCCGAAGTCCGGTGGTTCTTCCCGAAACCGAAGGGCGCCGGTTACGAACTCGACAAGGAACTGCTGCTGACGAGTAGCGACCCGTGGTTCAGACCGTCGGACGTGTGCGTCGCTCCCGACGGCAGCATCTTCGTGGCCGACTGGTACGACCGCGGCGTCGGCGGGCACGGCATGGGCGACCCCACCGACGGCCGCATCTACCGCATCACCCCGAAGGGACACAAGGGGTACAAGATACCGGAGGTGAAACTCGACAAGTTTGCCGGGTTCGTCGAAACGCTTGGTTCGCCGAATCTAGCCACGCGGGCGCTTGCGATGAAGGCCTTCCCGATGGAGATGAACAAGCTCGATCCGAAGGGGTTGGGATCACTCTCCGAGGAGATGGTCCGTTTCCTCTTCGGTGATCCTGACGCTGGTGTGCGGCAGCCCCCCAAGGAGCCTTCAGTCAGGGCGAGACTCGCGTGGTTCTTTTCCGTAACCGATTGGTCACATCTCGCCAAGGTTGAAGGGGCGAAGGATGGGGATATGAAGGAGGTCGCGGAGATGATTCTTTTCTTCGACTTCCTCGCTCCCTGGGTTTCCTTCGACGCGACACATGAGTTAGTGATTCGGTTGGCAGCGTCTCATTCACCCTCACTGCGCAATTGGATAGGCAAGGTCGCCAAAAGGCCGTTAGATAACTATCAAATGCCGAAACTCTTCGGGCGCGGTGAAGACGAGCACAGAGGGCTTCGCAACGTGTCTCCTGGGTGGCGGCGCGAGGTTCTACTCGCCCTGCGAGGAGTCGAGCCTGTGGAGGCCAAGCCCGCCTTCTACCAACTTGCAAAAGTGTACGGTGGAAATGACCACTTCTACCTCGCGGCACTGAACATCGCGTGCGGCACGGACCCGGTGCGGCGGGATGCCATCCTCGCGGACTTCGACAAGCACTTCCCGGAGTGGAACGACAAGGTCGCGGACCTTGTGTGGGAACTGCGGCCGAAGTCCGTTCTCCCGCGACTCGGGAAGTTGCTCAGCGATCCGAAACTCACCGGCGCGCAGAAGGGCCGCATAGTCGATATCCTCGCGACCAGCGACGACCTCGCCGCCGGGCAGACGATGCTCGACGTTCTCAAATCTGACGCGGCGCCCGAGACGAAGGCGCAA
Source organism: Singulisphaera sp. GP187 (assembly GCA_945905925.1). Classification (GTDB taxonomy): domain Bacteria; phylum Planctomycetota; class Planctomycetia; order Gemmatales; family Gemmataceae; genus Gemmata. The sequence continues at coordinate 37,761 of CAMDQN010000014.1, read as the reverse complement.
GCCATCGCGAACCTCAAACTCTTCCTGCCGACGAAGTGGAAGGGGTTGCAATCCGGCAAGGAACTCGCCGCGGCGCTCGACGCGCTACTCAAGGACGGCAAGACCACCGCGACCGGGCTTCAACTGATCGCAGCCGCCGGCGCGCTCGACCGTCTCGACGCGGTGTCCGCAATCGCGAAGAACAAAGAGGCCGCGCTCGACCTTCGCAAAGAAGCGGTCCGCACGCTCGGCAAACTGCCCGACGACAAGAGCGTGGCCGCGCTGATTGATGTCGGCAGCCCGGAGAACCCGCTGTCCATCGCGTGTGTTCAGGCTCTCGGCGAACTGCTCCCGAAGGGCCAGAAGCCGCCGAAATACACAACGATTGCGCTCGACTCGCTCGTGCGTGCCATCAACGCGGGTGATCGCGGCACGCCAGAGTTGAAGTCCGCGGCGCTCTCGGCACTCGCGGCGAACCGTGCCGGTTCGCAGTGGCTCCTCGACGCCCACGCGAAGGACGCCTTGCCGAAGGAACTGCTCGCGGAAGCCGGGCGCCTGCTGCGGAACTCGGCCTACGCGGACCTCGCGAACCGGGCGAAGCTCGCGTTCCCGGCACCGGGCAAACTGAACCCCAAAAACCTCCCCGCGGTCACCGAACTCGCGAAGCGCAGCGGCGACGTGGCTCGCGGCAAGGCCGTCTGGAATGCGAGCCTCACGGGTGCGTCGCAGTGCGCGAAGTGCCACATGCTTCGTGGCGTCGGCGGTCAGGTCGGCCCGGATCTTTCGATGATCGGCAAGAAGGCCACGAGTCGCGAGAACCTGTACGAATCACTGCTGTTGCCGTCGAAGGCTATCGCGGACCAGTACATTCAGCACGCTGTGACCACGACTGCGGATGTCACCGTGAGCGGGTTGTTGGTGAGCGACACGCCCGCGAGCATCACGCTCCGCGACGCGAACGGCAAGGACACCACCATCGCGAAGAAGGACATCGACGGCGCGGTTCGCAAACTGAAGGTGTCCATCATGCCGGAAGATATCATCGCTGCGATGACGGAAGAGGAACTCGTTGACCTCGTCGCGTATCTCGAAACGCTGAAGATGGCAGCACTCACGCCGGACAGTTTCGCCGTCGTCGGCCCGTTTCCCGCGAAAGACATGAACGACGCGATGGACAAAACGTTCGGCCCGGAGAAAGGCGAGTTCGACCCGAAGGCGACGTGGACCATGAAGGGCGTCACGGCTCTGGGTTGGAAGACGATCCGCCCGGACGGGAAGGGCTACTTCGATCTCGCCGCGCTTCACGGAACCGCTGGCAACAACTCCGCGTCGTATGTGTATGTCGAGGTCGAATCGCCTGTCGATCAGGCCGCGGAAATCCTGCTCGGGCCGGATGACGGTGCGAAGCTGTGGGTGAACGGCAAGGACGTGTTCACGTCGCGCGACACGAAGGCCGCGGCGCCCGAAACGCAAAAGGTTAGTGTGAAACTCGTGAAGGGGAAGAACACGGTGTTGCTGAAGGTCGCGAACGGCAACAACCCGCACGGCTTCTACTTCAGCCTCACCTCGGCTGAAGAAACGAAGGTGATGCCGAAGAAGTGATCCATTCATTCGGAGCCGCGACCGTAAGGGAGCGAGAGCGATTCGCTCCCTTACGGTCGCGGCTCCGAAATACGCGCCAACACATTTCGGAGTCCCAACCATGCACCGCGTCTCATACTTGCTCGCAGCGTTTTTCCTTGTGGGCGTCGCCCGCGGCGCGGAAGAAAAACCCGTTGTGGTGAAACTCAACAAGCTCTCCGCGACCGCCCCGGCCGTCTGGAAGAGCGAGAAACCATCGAACCGGCTCCGCACGTTCCAGTTCAAGTTGCCTGGTGCGAAGGATCACCCCGAGGCCGAACTGAGCGTGATGAACGAGAGCCTGCCTGGCGCGGACAAGAACTTCCCCAAGTGGAAGAACACGTTTATGCCTCCCGAAGGCAAGACGGTGGATGACATCAGCAAGACGGCGAAGTGGGAGGTCAAGGGCGCGACCGTGAACGTTCTCGACGTGACCGGGACGTGGAAGTTCAAGGAGCGGCCATTTGACCCGAAGTCGAAGGAGATGTTGCTCGAAGACTGGCGCGTGATCTGGGTGATCGTCGAGGAGAAAGAGGAGACGCATCACTTCCGCCTGAGCGGGCCGGCAATCACCATGGCCGAACACGCGAAGGCGTTCGAGACGTGGATCAAGGCTTTGAAGTAGGGTGGGTAGGTGCCGCTTGCCGAGTGGCACGGCTTTAACCGGCGCTTCGAGCGTAACGGACGTCCGTCGCGCCGCTCGGCAAGCGGCACCTACCAAAGGCATCACGCGGTTCCGAACTGCCGGTCGCCCGCGTCTCCCAGACCCGGCACGATGTAGCCAAGTTCGTTCAAGTGCGAATCCAGCGCCGCGAGGAAGATGGGCACATCGGGGTGAGCCGCTTGCAGAGCGGCCACGCCTTCGGGCGCCGCGAGCAGTCCCGCGAAGATTAGTCGCGGCGTGCCGGTCTTCCGCAGGATGTCCAGGGCCGCGATCGCGCTGCCACCGGTTGCGAGCATTGGGTCGAGTACGATGCCCACGTCCATATCCGGCTTCGGCGGCAACTTGTTGTAGTACGTCACCGGTTTGAGTGTAGCGTGGTCGCGGTAGAGGCCGAGGTGCCACACCGCCGCTTCCGGCAGCGCTTCGAGCATCGCCTCCGCCATTCCCAACCCCGCACGCAACACTGGGACGAAGCCCACACGGTCCGCGATCCGGTGACACGTCACTTCCTTGAGTGGCGTTTGCACCGGAACCGGCGCGAGACGCAGGTCATGCGTCGCTTCGAAGAGCAACCCGCGCGAAATGCTCGCGACCAACTCCCGGAACTCCGGCGGCTTTGTGTCGACGGCCCGCAGTCGCGCGAGTTTGTGTTGGATCAGTGGGTGCGTCGAAACGTAAACGGGTGCGGGCATGGGTGTTTTCCGTAGGTGCCGATTGCCGAGCGGCACGGCTGCACAACTCGAAATTGCTTTCCGAACGAACGTATCGCGTCGGAACTCGCGAAGGCGCCCGCCTCGGCAAGGCGGGCCTACCTCAACCCAACTGTTTCGCGTCGAACGCGCCGGGAATTAACTCGCGCACGGTCCGTTTCACGACATCGCCCTTGAGGTTGGCGAGCAGCACCTCGGCGTCCGGCGCGAACTCCCAGAGCAGTTGTCGGCACGCGCCGCACGGTGGTGTGGGTGTCGCCGTGTCGGTGACGACTGCCACACGCGTGAAGCAGTGGAACCCGTCGACCACACCGCGGAAGATCGCGACGCGTTCCGCGCACATCGTTAACCCGTAGCTCGCGCTCTCGACGTTGCACCCAGGGATAATGGTGCCGTCGGGGGTTTCAAGCGCGGCCCCCACCTGGAACTTCGAGAACGGGCTAAACGCCTTCTCGCGCGCTGAGGTCGCAGCAGCAACCAGTGGATCAATCGCCATCGTCCTCTCGCCTCTTGTTAGTGTCGGATCCGCAGGGGCCAGCGCTACGCGATTTCTTCCAACACCAATTGCGAGTCTGGGGGCGGTGCATCTCCTAGTTCAAACGCGCCCGCCAACAGCGGCATCGCGGCAAAGAGTTTCGTACCGTCGCGGTAGTGAACCTCGAACACCGAATCTTGCGGCGTGACGCGCTCGCCCGGTTTCGCGCGCACGATGATTCCCACCGCGGCGTCGATCGCGTCCTCCGCCCGACTGCGCCCGCCACCGAGCATCCGCGCCGCGATCCCGACCTTCTCCGCGTCGATGGCGGTGATGTAACCGGTGCGGTTGGTGGTTACCTGAAAGGTCGCGCTCGTATGCGGCAGGATCGAATAATCGTCGATCACCTTTGGGTCGCCGCCTTGTTGCTCGATGCACTTGCGGAACACTTCGAGACCAGCGCCGCTCGAAAGCGCGGTACGCACCTTCGCCTCGGCTGCCGCTCCGGTCGTGACTCCGTCAAACTCGACCATTCGCACCGCGAACGTTACCGACAAGTCCGTCAGGTCGCGCGGGCCGTTACCCTTCAGGGCCTCAATCGACTCGATCACTTCGAGCGCGTTGCCCACGTAGCGGCCTAACGGTGCGTCCATCGCGGTAATGATCGCGTTTACCTTGAGGCCGTTCGCGGTGCCGACCTTAACGATGGATTGCGCCAGTGCGCGGGCGCTCGCGAGCGTCTTCATAAACGCCCCGCGACCGCTCTTCACGTCCATCACCAACCCGGAAATGCCCTCTGACAGTTTCTTGCTGAGAATCGACGCGGTGATGAGCGGGATGCTCTCCACGGTCGCGGTCACGTCGCGTAGCGAATAGAGCGTTTTGTCCGCAGGAGCGATGTCCGCGGTCTGACCGATCATGCCCAACCCGACGTTCTTGAGTGCGGCGCGGAACTCGGCTTCTGTGAGGTTCACGTTGAAGCCGGGGATCGCTTCGAGTTTATCTAGCGTGCCGCCGGTGTGCCCCAGCCCGCGACCGGACATCATCGGGACGATCACCCCGCACGCCGCCGCGAGCGGACCCACGATCAGCGATGTTTTGTCACCGACGCCGCCGGTGCTGTGCTTATCGACCTTCGGGCCGTCGATGTCGGACAGGTCGAGCCGCTTTCCGGAATCGGCCATCGCGCGTGTGAGGTGGGCCGTTTCGCCCGGTGTCATGTCGTTGAGGTAGATCGCCATTAACAGCGCGGTGAGGTGATACTTTTCCCACCCGCTGCCGTCGAGTCGCGCGGCGGCGCGCACGAAGGCGTCGATCTGTTCCGCCGACAGTTCGCTGCGGTCGCGCTTCGTCTGGATCACGTCGCCGGGTCGCATGTCGGCCCCCTTGGAACTCGGCAGCGCGGAATTAGCCTATTCGCGCCCGTCGCGGTGCGGGCATAATCTTACACCGCCCACCGCGAACCTTCCGCCAGGATTCCGCCATGTCACCGCGCTTACGATACACCGCACTCGCATTCGCGCTCCTCGTGGGGTTGCTCGTAACGGGCACACACGCGCAAGACCCCGACACGGAGCTGTCGAAGAAGCTCAAGGGCGTGACGTTCGAGAAGTACGCGGACGCACCGGGCTACTCCGAAGGCCCGACGTGGCGGAACGGCGAAGTCTTCTTCTGCAGTGGCGCGATGCTTCGCGTGGACGAGAAGAAGACGCTTCACAAGTACCTCGAACTCAATCCGGCCGGGACCGTGCTTCGCGCCGACGGGCACATGCTCGTCGTCGATAACAAGTACAAATCGCTGCTGGACGTGGCGCCCGACGGCAAGGTCAGTGTGATCGCCGAGAGATGGGAGGGCCAGACACTTCGCAGCTTGAACGACGTCACCGTCGATGCGCGGGGCAACGTGTATTGGACTGACCCCGAAGGCTCGACCCCGAAGACGCCCGTCGGCAGCGTGTTCCGCGTGCGCCCCGACGGGCGCGTGGATCGCGTTGCGACCGGACTCGCGTTCCCGAACGGCCTCGATGTCGATCCCGCCAGCAAGTACCTGTACGTAATCGAATCGCAATCGAAGAAGATTCTGCGATACGCACTTCCGCCCGACGACGAACTGTGCGGCAAGCCGGAAGAGTTCTACGACCTCGGCGGTTCCGGCGGCGACGGCTGCGCGTTCGACGCGGCCGGTAACCTGTGGGTCGCGGACTTCCACCGGCCCGACACAATGAAGGGCCGCATCACGGTGCTGAGTCCCGAAGGGAAGCCACTCGCGTACCTGAACGTGCCCGCGAAGGTGGTGAGCAACATCGCGTTCGGCGGGAATGACCACGACGAAATCTTCTGCACCACCGGCGACCCACCCGGCGTGTTCCACGCGAAGGTCGGCGTGAAGGGCTTCGCCGGTCACCCCGGCAAGCCGATGAAGGCGATTCGCGCGCTGAACGTGGTCGCGCGGAAGCCGCACGCGGACGCGGACAAGGTGCGCGAACTCGCGAAGGCGACCGCCGCGGCCGTAATCCGCGGGGGCAACAACATCGGGCCGAACTCGGCCGCTGGGCTTCGACAGATGATCGCCGCACTCACTCACCCGGCCGCGGCCACCGACGCGGCGAAGGCAGAGCTATTCGTTGTCCTCGAACAGGCCGCGCTGGGGCACGCGAAGGACAAATTTCTGCTCGCGGAGATCAAGCGACTCGGCGGCACTGCGACCATCGAAGTAGACGCTCCGCACTGGTTACGCGAGATCGCGGGCGACGAACACCTCGCGGTGTTCGGCCGCATCACCGAGATCCTTCTGAACGAGCGCAGCGACGGGCACAAAGAGCCGACGCCGAAGAAGCTCACCGACCGCGTCACGGACGAGTGGTTGAAGCAACTCGTGTGGCAAGATCAGTTGCGGCGGCTCGAACTCTCCGGCACCGCGGTCACGAGCGCAGGGCTGGTTCACCTGAAGGGACTGAAGTACCTCGAAGTGCTCAACGTGTGCCTCACCGCCGTGACCGACGACGGCTTCGAGCACCTCGCCGGTATGACCAAGATGAAGCGGATGGTGGTGTGTTCGTCGAAGATCACTGGCAACGGCTTCAAGCACCTCGCGGGCATGAAACAAATCGAGTCGATCAACCTTCACTCCTCGCCCGCGAGCGACGCAGGCCTCGAAGCGATCGGCAAGTTAACGAACCTTCGCCGCTTGGAGATCGTTCACACGAACGTGACCGACGCGGGACTGAAGCACGTCACGAACCTCACCAACTTGCGGCAACTTCACATCGCGAGTCACGACACGACCGAGAACGCGCTACCGTTCCTCGCGAAGTTGATGGAACTCGATCAACTCGACGTGTATGAGAAGGCCGCGAGCAACACGACCTGCGCTCAGATCGCGAAACTCCCGAAGTTGCGGTTGCTGATGCTTACCGGTGGGCCGTTCGACGACGCGGGTGTGAAACAGCTCGCGGGACTGGTCACGCTCGAAGAACTGACGCTGAACTCCGCGAAGGTGACCGACGCGAGCATTGACACGCTCGCGGGGTTGAAGCGGCTCCGCAAGTTGAACATCGCGGGTACGAAGATCACTGCCGATGGGAAGGCGAAGCTCGCGAAGGCGCTGCCGAAGACGGTGATTGTGCCGTGAGTGTTCTTGATCGTAGTCCTCACGCGGAGCGTGAGGACTACGGTTCACTCTCCCAACGCTTCCGCGCCTCTTGCAATCACTGCTGCCCAGTCCTTGCGGACTTGCCCATTGACACGCCCGCCTGACCCTGGACTGGGTCCGCTACTTCGCCCGCCGACTCGTCGTACAGTCTCTCCCCGCGACGCGGCACCAGCAACTTCGCCACGAGCGCCGTCCAACCGGTTTGGTGACTCGCACCTAAACCCGCGCCGTGGTCGCCGTGGAAGAACTCGTGGAACAACAAGTGGTCGCGGAAGTGCGGGTCGGCTTGCATCTTGTCGTAATTGCCGAAACACGGGCGGTTGCCGTTCGCGTCACGAAGGAAGAGGCGAGTTAACCGCCGCGTAATCTCGACGCCGGCCTCCTGCACCGTGATTTGCTTCCCGCTGCCCACCGGGAACTCGATCTTGAAGTCGTTGCCGTAGTAGTGATGGAACTTCTGCAAACTCTCGATGATCAGGAAGTTAACCGGGAACCACACCGGGCCTCGCCAGTTCGAGTTGCCGCCGAACATCCCCGTGTCCGAATCGCCAGGCACATAGCCGACGGACACGGTGTGCCCACCCACGTTGAGCGTGTACGGCTTGTCGCGGTGATAGCGCGACAGGCCGCGCACCCCGTAAGGACTCAGGAACTCGTTCTCGTCCATCACGCGCGCCAGACACTTCTTGATCCGGTGACCGCGCATCAGCGACAGCAAGCGGCGTTCGCCGCGTCCCGGCTCGAACCAGCGCGACACCAACCCCGCCATGTCAGCGCGGTTTTCGAGAACCCACCGCATCCGGTTCGCGAATTTCGGCATCTTCGCGAGCAGTTCCGGCTCCAGCACCTCCACCGCGTACAGCGGAATCAAGCCCACCATCGACCGCACCTTCAGCGGTTCGACGTGGCCGTCCGGCATCGTGAGTTCGTCGTAGTAGAAGCCGTCTTGTTCGTCCCACAGCCCGACGCCCTTGCCGGCCATGTCGGTCATCGCCTTCGCGATGCCCAGGAAGTGCTCGAAGAATTTGATCGCGATATCTTCGTACACCGGGTTGCGGGTCGCCAACTCCAGGGCGATACGCATCAGGTTCAGCGCGTACATCGCCATCCACGCGGTGCCGTCCGCCTGGTTGATGAACCCGCCGGTCGGTAGCGGGTGACTGCGGTCGAACACGCCGATGTTGTCGAGTCCCAGGAACCCGCCCTGGAAGACGTTCCGGCCTTGTGCGTCTTTACGGTTCACCCACCACGTGAAGTTGATCATCAGTTTGTGGAACACGCGTTCCAGGAAGCCCCAGTCCGCGTCGTCCTCGTCCTTCTCGTGGTCGCCGTGCTGTTCGTGTCCGCCGGTGCGCAGGCTGTGCCGGTGTTTGCGGTCGATCTGGAACACGCGCCACGCGGCCCACGCGTGTACCGGCGGGTTCGCGTCCGAGAAGTTCCACTCGTAGGCGGGGAGTTGGCCGTTCGGGTGCGAGTACCACTCGCGACACAGGAGCATTAACTGCCCTTTGGCGAACTCCGGGTCGAACGGTGCGAACGCGACCGCGTGGAACGCGGTGTCCCACGCGCAGAAGTACGGGTACTCCCACTTGTCCGGCATCGACAGTACATCGGCCGCTTTGAAGTGTTGCCAGTCGCTGTTGCGCGTGTACCACCGCTGTTCCGGTGGAGTAATGGTGGCCGAGTCGCCTTTCAGCCACCGGTAGGCGTCGTACATGTAGAACTGCTTCGTCCAGATCAAACCCGCGACGGCCTGACGTTGCACGCGCCGCGCGTCTTCATCCGGGATGTCTTTCTGGAAGTTCTCGAAGTACGCGTCGGCCTCCGCGATGCGCTCCGCGAACACCTGATCGAACTCGGTGAACACGTCCGCGACGCCGTCGGACGCGTGCCGCAACCGGCACCGGATGGTGACCGACTCGCCAGCCGGAATGGTGAGCTTGTAGTGCGCCGCGGCCTTGGTGCCGTGCCCCTCGGGGTTCACCGCGTTGCGATTGCCCTGGACGACGTAGTCGTTGACGCCATCCTTGAAGAACCCCTTGTCCTGTGTGTTGAACAGCGCCGGGGTATTCGTCTCGTTCTCGGTGAACAGGTACGCGTGCCGCATGAGCGAACTGACCGCTTCCTGGGCCGCGTGCGGGTCGGTCGAGCGGGTCGCGCCGCCGGCCCAGAACCGGTACGCGTCCCATTCCGGGTGGAACAGTTTCAACCCGCCCTGCGTGGAGTGCGAGATCTCGGGCCGCGGTTGGTCCGGCTTCCACCCCCACGTGTTGCGGAACCAGACGGTCGGCAAGACGTGCAACTCGGCCGCGTCCGGGCCTCGGTTGTGCGCGGTTACGCGCATCAGGATGTCGCGCGGGTCGGCGCCTTTTGCGTACTCCACGAACACGTCGAAGTATCGGTTGTCGTCGAACGTCCCCGTGTCGAGGATCTCGTACTCGATGTCCTGCCGCCCGCGGCGTTTGCTCTCTTCGTGCAACTTCTCATACGGGTATTGTCGCTGCGGGTACTTGTAGAGCATCTTCAAGTACGAGTGCGATGGGGTTGCGTCGAGGTAGTAGTAGAGTTCCTTCACGTCTTCGCCGTGGTTCCCGTCCTCGTTCGGCAGCCCGAATAGCCGCTCTTTCAGGATCGGGTCTTTGCCGTTCCACAGACTCAGCGCGAGGCACAAATACTGCAAGTCGTCGCTGACGCCCGCGAGACCGTCTTCGCCCCAGCGGTAGGCTCGGCGGTGTGCGTGCCAAAACGGGAAGTACGCCCACGGGTCGCCGGTCGCGGAGTAGTCCTCACGCACGGTGCTCCACTGCCGGTCCGCAAGGTACGGCCCCCACCGGCGCCACGCCGGGCGCTCGTTGGGGTCGTTGAGCCGATCGAGTTCGATGGTCGGTGCGGGCATGGAGTGATTCCAGAGAAGAACCTATCCCCCCAACCCCTTCCCGAAGAAGGGAGGGGCTAAGAACTGACGACCGTTCTTAGCCCCTCCCTTCTTGGTGGAGGGGTTGGGAGGGGTTGTGTTGTGCCCACAATGTACCCATTCGCGTGCCGCTTGTCCGTTGTAACCCATATATCTTCGCGGTAGGCTGAAGTGATTCCCCGCCTAACCGGAACCCACCTCATGCGCACTCGCTTGCTGCTTTCTGCCTTCGCTTTCTTCGTCGCGACACTGAGTTTCGCCACCGACTCGTGGCCCGGCTTCCGCGGCACCGGTGACGGACACGCGCCCGGCAAGAACGCTCCCACCAAGTGGAGCGAGAAGGAAAACGTCGCCTGGAAGACCGCAATCCACGGCAAGGGCCACTCGTCCCCAGTCGTGCTGGGCGACCAGGTATGGGTCACCACCTCGGAAGAGGTGATGGAAACGGCACCGGCCCCGAAGAAGGGCGGGCCGCCAGCCAACGCGGTCAAGGAGGTCACTTTCTACGCGGTGTGTGCCGACCGCAAGACCGGGAAGGTGCTACACGACGTGAAACTGCGCACCGAGCAGAAACCGCTGTACTGCCACCCATTCAACACCTACGCGTCCCCAACACCGTTCATCGAAACCGGCCGGCTGTACGCGCACTTCAGCAGCCACGGCACATTCTGCGTGGACACGGTTAGCGGTAAGGTGCTGTGGGAACGCACGGACCTTAAGTGCGACCACTTCCGCGGTCCCGGCTCGTCGCCCGCCGTATACGGCGATCTCCTTTACCTCATTCTCGACGGCGCCGATTTGCAGTACGTCGTGGCGCTCGACAAGTCGACCGGCAAGACGGTGTGGAAGACGGACCGGCAGATCAAGTATGGCCCCGGCCCGGCGGATGGTGACCACAAGAAGGGCTACGCCACGCCCGCGCTGCTTACGATCGATGGCAAGCCGCAACTCGTCTGCCCGTCGGCGGAATGCACAATGGGCTACGACCCGAAGACCGGCGACGAACTGTGGCGGTTCACGCACGGCGGGATGAACGGCTCCGCACGCCCGATCATGTCGAACGGCTCCCTGTTCCTTAACAGTGGTCATACCGGGAAGCTGTTCGCGGTGAAGGCCGAAGGGCTGAAAGGCGCCGTGCCGAAGGAAGCCCTCGTGTGGCAGATGCCGAAGGGCGCGTCGGTGCGGTCGTCGGTCCTCGTGGCCGGGGACTTGGTGTTCATGGTGACCGACAACGGCATCGCATCGTGCCTGGAGGCCGCGACCGGCAAGGTGTTGTGGAGCGAGCGGCTTGACGGCGAGTTCTCCGCGTCGCCGGTGTTCGCCAACGGCAACGTGTACTTCTGCAACCAGGGCGGTAAGAACCAGGACGCCAAGACGTTCGTGGTCAAGGCTGGCAAGACCTACGAACTGCTTGCGGAGAACCGGCTCGACGGCACCTTCATGGCCTCGCCCGCGATCGTTGGCGACGAGTTGTTCCTGCGAACGAAGACGCACCTCTACGCGATCACGAAGAAGTGATTGTCTAGGCGAGCGGGGGCGTAAGCCCCCGTTTCGAGTTCTCCACATTCGCGGTCGTGGAGTGATCGTGTTGGTTCTACCAGGGGGCTGACGCCCCCGCTTGCCGATACCAAACAAAACCGCCAATGTCCCATCCCGATCGTCGCACCAGCCCGCACCTACCCGTCGCTCCGATCCGCAGGTTCGCACGCCCGCTCGCGCAGTTCCTTCAGATCGAGTCCGCGAGCGGCTTCGTGCTGCTCGTCTGCACGTTGTTCGCCCTCGTGTTGGCGAACAGCTTCGCCGCACCCCTCTACCACGCGTTTTGGCACACGTCGGTTCGCCTCCAAATCGGCGGTTGGGAACTCGGCGGCGACCTCGGTCACTTTGTCGTCAACGACGTGCTGATGACGATCTTCTTCTTCGTCGTCGGCTTGGAGATCAAGCGCGAACTGGTCGCGGGCGAACTGCGTGACGCTCGCAAAGCGGCGTTGCCGCTGGTCGCGGCGCTCGGCGGCATGCTCGTGCCTGCCGGCATCTACATGGCGATACAGGTGAACCACTTCAGCGAACCGGCATTCCGCGGATGGGGCGTGCCGATGGCAACGGACATCGCGTTCGTCGTCGGCATCATGGCTGTGCTCGGTAAGCGAGTCCCGTTTGGGTTGAAGATCATGCTGTTGTCTCTCGCCATCGCCGACGACATTGGCGCCGTCATCGTGATCGCCGCGTTCTACAGCACGGGGTTGAATTGGGCGATGTTGGCCGCAGCCGCTTGCGGCTTCGCGGGGGTTCGCCTCCTCGCCCGCGCTGGCGTGCGCGCCGTTCCTGTTTACATTCTGGCGGGCGCACTGATCTGGCTGGCAGTTTACAAGTCGGGTGTTCATCCGACGGTCGCGGGCGTGATGCTCGGGCTGCTCACGCCTGCGTCCGTGTGGGTCGGGCGCGACGCGCTCCGCCTATCGGTCGCCGACCTCCAGGCGAGTTTGGCGGAAGACCACGCGGGGCCGGACGTGGATGAACTGGAGCTAATGGCGTTCGCCGCGAAGGAGAGCGTGTCGCCCCTGGAACGCCTCGAACACCGGTTGCACCCGTGGGTCGGGTTCGCGATCATGCCGCTGTTCGCGCTGGCGAACGCGGGCGTTCACATCGAGTTGAAAGCGGTCACCGAACCAGTGTCGGTCGCGGTGATGCTGGGACTGTTCTTGGGCAAGCCGATCGGCGTGATGCTGTTCAGCTTCGCCGCCGTGAAGCTCGGTATCGCGAAGTTGCCGCATGGCGTGACGTGGCCCGTCTTGCTCGGTGGTGGGTTCCTCGCGGGGATCGGGTTCACGATGTCGTTGTTCGTCGCGGGGTTGGCGTTCAAGGGAGACGAACCCCTGCTCGCGGACGCGAAGATCGGCATCCTGCTCGGCTCCGTGCTCAGCGCGCTGGTCGGTGTCGGAGTGTTGGTGTGGACCTTACGACCGAACCCCGGCCACAAGGCCGGGGGTGCGGACACAGGTGAGACGGCGGGAAGCGCGAGGGCAGTGTGAACACCCGGCCTTGCGGTCGGGGTACGCCCAGATCACTTCTTCAGGTACTTCTCGAACCACGCGAGATCCCATTCCATCTTCGCGGTGCGGAACGTGAGCGTGCCCAGCCCGTGCGGTTGGCCCGGGTACTCACACAGTTGTGTCGGCACGTTCTTGTACTCCTTGAGCGCGCGGTACAGCATGCGGCTGTGACCCGGCGGGCAGCGCACGTCGTTCCCGCCCACATGAATGAGTGTGGGCGTTGTCACGTTGCCGATGCCGTAGATCGGCGACGACTTCTTGTAGAGTTCAGGCTGTTCCCACGGCGGACCCTTCTTGAACACCATCGGGTATGCGGGTTCGTCGTTGAAGCCCCACTCCGCGACCGTGTCGAGAATCCCGGCTCCGCTGCTCGCGGCCTTGATCTTCACCGCGGGGTTCTTGAGCGCGATGAGACAGTTCGTGAGGTAGCCGCCGTTCGACCAGCCCATGACCGCGATGCGCTCCGGGTCCGCGATGCCTTCTTTGATGAGGTGTTGAATCCCCGCGATGATGTCCTTCACTTCGATGTCGTTTTCGTTGCCAACGAGGTCGGTGAGGAATTTGTCGCCGTAGCCGGTGGAGCCGCGATAGTTGGGGCACAGCACCGCGTAGCCCTTCGCGGCGAAGTAGAGCCGTCCGTTGTGCGGGTCGAACCGCTGATCGTTGTAGCTCGCGGTGGTCGGCCCGCCGTGGATCGCGACGACCAGCGGCAGCGGCTTGTCGCCTTTCTTCCAGCCGTGCGGCAGTTCGAGCGGCCCGCCGACGCTGACGCCGTCCGGTGCCTTCCAGGTGACGTGCGAGATGGTCGGGAACTTCCAAGTCGCGGTGTGCGGGTTCGGGTCCAGCAAAACATCCTCCGCGTTCCAACCACGGCGGAGCATCGGGAATCCTTGATATGAGCCACTCACAAAGGCTGCTATCTTGGCCCCCGGCAAACGATCGAAGGCGTAGATGACCTCGCTCGTGCCAGAATTCACAACCGTGTCCCCGCGTTCGACATCAACTCCTAACCAACCAACCGTGCCCGCCGACTCTTCGAGGAAACTGAGGCGGGTCGCATCAACCCATTTTAACGGAGACCCATAGCCTCGAACTTGGAACGGAGTTTTCTGTGCGTTTGCCACGCGTTTTAATCGCTTCGTCGTCCACTTCCCTTCCTTCAACTCGCCGAGGATGACTTCCGCCGGGTACGCGTCGTGGATGCAGCAGAACGCGTACTTGGTGCCGTCCGGGTTCCACGCGAGGTTTTCGAGCCACGCATACGGACTCGCGGCCTTCGCGCGGTACACGTCGGTGGGTGGCGTGATGATCTTGCCAGCCTCCCACACATCGACGCGCGACTCGCCCTCGGACTTCACCACCGAGTCGTCGATTGCGCTGACCATCGCGATTCGCTTGCCGTCTCGCGTGACCGCGAACTCGCGGATGTATCGGTTGCCGGCGAACACCTTCTCCGGGACGCCATCGTCGTTGTTCATGTACATCTCGCTGACGGTGCGCTTCCCGTGGCCGTAGTCGATCTTGCCGAACTTCTCACGGAGCGCGGAGAAGTCGTCCTTGTCGGTGGCGGTCGCGTCGTACGCGTAATAGATGCGGTCGATCTTCGGTGCGTAGTCGAACCCGGTGACGGGTTCACGGCTATCGGGGGAGGCCGCGACCGGCGGCATGACGCCGTCCAGCCAGATCTTCCACACCCGCGTAATGCCCTTCGTGTCGTCCTTCCTCTTGCGGTCCGACAGAACGTAGATCGCCTTCCCATCGGCGCTCCATTTCGGGTGCCGGTCGTTCGCCCGATCAGTGGTGAGTTGCTTCGGCTTGCCCTTGCCGTCGGTGTCCACGACCCACAGTTCCGTGGCGCGGCGGTCGCTTTTCTTGTCCCACGTCGCGAGGCAGTACGCGACCTGTTTGCCGTCCGGCGAGAGCGCGATTTCGGTAATCGCGTTCACGCTTGCGTAGTCAGCGGGAACGATGTCGTGTGTTCTTTCAGGTGGCGCGGCGGTGAGGCGCGCCGCTGCAACGAGAAGGACAAAAAAGGGAAGCAAACGGCGCATGAAGATTCCTCGTGGGTGGCAAGGGAATGAATTGGAACAGCGCGGCGAGAGCGAATCAACAACCCACAAGGAAGGTTTAGCGTCCGACCTGAAGGGGCGGATTATTCATCCCCGTCGGGTTCCGCGCTCTCGGGGTGGTATTTCCGGATCAGCTTGCGGACCGTCGCGCGCGCGAGGCCGAGCCAGCGGGCCGCGACGAGCCGGTTGCCGTCCACCTGCCGTAACACTTCGTCCAGAACGGCCGGTTCGACCGCTTCGATCAACTTCAGGTGAAGGTCGGCGGGTTCGCGCCCTTCGAGAGCCTGCACCTGCTCACGCACCCACTCCGCGACCAGCGATCGCATCCGCTCGACGGTCGAGGCCGGGCCGGTCGCGGTGCTCGGTTCGGGGAAATGCTCGGGTCGCCGCGCCGCGCCGCGCGATTCGATCGCGGCGTGTTCAATCGCGTTGCGAAGTTCGCGCACGTTCCCCGGCCACGGGCGCGATTTCAGGAACGCGAGCGTGTCCGCGGGAATCGCACCGGCGGGGTTCGCCACGCCGAACTTGCGGAGGAAGTGCTCGGCGAGTGCCGGGATGTCGTCCACGCGGTCGCGCAGCGGTGGCAGGTGAATCGGGTACACGTTCAACCGGAAGAACAAGTCGTTCCTGAACTTCCCTTCGCGCACGGCGTCCGAAAGGTTCGCGTGCGTCGCGGAGACGATGCGCACGTCCACGAATTGCGACTCGCTCCCGCCGACCGGTTGCACTTCTTGGCGCTCGAGCACGCGGAGCAACTTCGCCTGCACCGGAAGTGGGATGTCCGCGAGTTCGTCGAGGAACACGGTGCCGCCGTCGGCGAGTTTCAGCAGACCGTCGCGCGCCCGGTCCGCGCCCGTGAACGCGCCTTTGACGTGCCCGAACAACTCGCTCTCGACAAGGTTCGGGTTGTACGCCGCGACGTGCGCCGCGATGAACGGCTTGCCACGCCGCGGGCTGTTCGCGTGGACCGCACGCGCGACGAGTTCCTTGCCGGTGCCGCTTTCGCCGGTGATGAGTACGCACGCCATCGTCGGCGCGACCAGCGCGATCCGCTTGAACACGGTCTGCATCGCGGGACTGCGGCCGATGATCGCGTCGGGGGTATTGTCTTCTTCGGCGAGCGGGGGGCGTAAGCCCTCCGAGTCTTCCTTCGCGCCGCGGTTCGAGAGCGCCCGCTTGGCGGCGTCGATCGCTTGCGCCAGCTCGAACGGCTTCGCGAGGTAATCGAACGCGCCACCCTCGACGGCCTTCACCGCGGTGTTCAGGTTCCCGTGCGCGGTGATGACCACGACCGCCGCACGCGGGGCTAGCTTCTTCAGTTCGCCGAGCGCCGTGAGGCCGTCCATGCCGGGCAACCGCACGTCGAGAAAGATCACGTCGGGCGGGTTCAGTTTCGCCTTCGCGAGTCCGTCTTCGGCGGTCGCGGCCACTTCGACGCGGTGCTTCTCGCGCTCGAACGCCCGCCGCAGCGCCCACGCGATCGGCTCCTCGTCGTCGATGATGAGTACGGAATGTGGCATGTGGGTCCGCTCGTGTCTTCTGCTTTTCCGTCCGCGGGCAAGCTCACAACTCATCATAAGCTCCAGGGCGACACACAACAGCACGCGAGCCGGAATCGGCCTGCTTGGTGCGTGTTTCTTGCAACGCGAACGCGGATCGCTTACCCTGATTCAACCTGCCCGCCTCTGGCTCACCTTCGCTGGAACTCTCGACATGCGGTTCCTCGGCTTCGCGCTTGTGTTGTTGCTCCCCCTTTCCGCTCAGGCCGCGGACCCGGTCGATTACCGCAAGGACGTGAAACCGGTCCTTCAAGAGCGGTGCTACGCGTGCCACGGCGCGCTCGCGCAGAAGGCGAAACTGCGCGTCGATAGCGGGGCCAATCTGCTGAAGGGCAAAGTGATCATCCCCGGTAAGCCCGACGACAGCGAACTGATCCTGCGCGTGTCGGCCGAGAACGAAGCGCAGCGGATGCCGCCGGAAGGCCACGCCCTCAAGCCCGAACAGATCGCGAAACTGAAAGCGTGGATCGAGCAAGGCGCGAAGGTGCCCGCCGACGACGCGCCCGAACCGGACCCGCTCGCGCACTGGGCCTTTCGCGCGCCGGTCAAAGACGCTCGCCCTCGGCTTGCGGCTAACGAGAACCCCATAGACCACTTCGTTCAAGCGAAGTGGAAGGAACTGGGGCTGAAGCCCGTCGCTCCCGCTGAGCAGCGTGTGCTGTTGCGCCGCGTGTACCTCGACCTCATCGGGCTGCCGCCCACCGCGGAGCAGACCGAAGCGTTCGTGAAGGACGCCGCGCCCGACGCCTACGAGAAGGTGGTCGATGCGTTGCTCGCGTCGCCACAATATGGCGAGCGATGGGGTAGGCACTTCCTCGACATCTGGCGCTATTCCGACTGGTGGGGACTGGGCGCCGAACTCCGCAATAGCCAGCGGCACATCTGGCACTGGCGCGACTGGACCATCGAGAACTTCAACGCCGATCTCAGCTACGCCGAGATGATCAGGCAGATGCTCGCGGCCGACGAACTGTACCCCACCGACGAGAAGAAGCTCCGCGCCACCGGCTACCTCGCGCGGTCATACTTCCTGTTCAACCGCACGTCGTGGCTCGACGAAGTCGTCGAACACTCGGGTAAGGGATTCCTCGGTCTCACGTTCAACTGCTGCAAGTGCCACGATCACAAGTACGACCCGATCAAGCAAACCGACTACTACCAGTTTCGCGCGATCTTCGAGCCGTACCAACTGCGCACCGATCTGATCCCGGGCGAACCGGACGCGACCAAAGCCGGCATCCCGCGGGCGTTCGACTGCAACCTCGATGTCAAAACGCCATTTCACATTCGCGGCGACGAGCGCAACCCGGACAAGGACCGTGCCGTGCTTCCCGATTTGCCAAAGTTCCTTAAGCCCGACGGCTTGAAGGTTACGCCGGTGAAGCTGCCGCCAGAAGCGTACCAGCCACTGCGCCGCCCGGAGATCGCGATGACGTATCGCGTGGCGGTGGAAACGAAAATCGTCGCCGCTCGCGCGAACCTCGCAAAATCCGAAGCAACTCACGCCGGGCGCTTCGTGCTGGTGCGCCTCGCGCTAATCGCCCCACATCATCGGGCGGTCGCGGTATTGGCAGCTGAAATCGCCGCCCTCGAAGACGCCTTCGCGGATCCGACGAAGGCTCCGCTCGCGCTCCGCGGCGCGGTGAAGAGCGCCGAGTCGAACGTGGAGAGCGCCGCATCGAAATCGCGCCCGTATCCCGAGACGAGCACCGGGCGCCGCAGCTCGCTCGCGAACTGGATCAGCGATGCGAAGAACCCGCTGACGGCTCGCGTCGCAGTGAATCACCTGTGGCTACGGCACTTCGGGAAGCCCCTCGTGGCGAACGTGTTCGAGTTCGGCCGCAAGGGTAGCTCGCCGACGCACCCCGAACTGTTGGATTGGCTCGCGGTGGAGTTCGCCGAGAAGAAGTGGAGCCTCAAGCACCTTCACAAGCTGATGGTGACGAGCAACGTCTATCGCCTTTCTTCCTCCAGCGCGAACGCCGAGGCAAGCGCGAGGATCGACCCGGAGAACCGTGCATTGTGGCGCATGAACTCAACGCGCCTCGACGCGAACGCGATTCGCGACAGCCTACTTCACCTGGCCGGCGAACTCGACACCACAATGAGCGGTCCGCCGGTGCTGGCCGCGGCGCAAGAAGCCTCGCGCCGGCGCTCGATGTACTTCTTCCACTCGCACAACGACCACAACAAGCTGCTCGACATCTTCGACAACGCGAACGTGTTGGAGTGTTACCGGCGCAGCGAGAGCATCGTGCCGCAACAGGCGCTCGCGTTGTGGAACAGCCGGCTCGCGCAAACGATGGCCGCGAAGATCAACGACCGGCTTCACGCGAAGTTGAAGGACGCCGACGACGCGAAGTTCGTGACCGCCGCGTTCGAGACCGTACTGGGTACGTCGCCCACGAAGGACGAACTCGCGACGTGCCTCGAATCGCTCGCGGAGTTACGCGCCGCGCTGAAGGCCGTGGCGGAACCGGAGCAGGGTAAGCGCACGAGACTGCAACTGGTGCAGGCGCTCATCAACCATAATGACTTCGTCACCGTGAGGTGACTTTGTCTTCGCCGCCCTTCCAGGGCTAAAAATATACCTCCCACTTCTTGGTGCTTTATGGATCGTCGGAACTTCTTCGGCTTCTCCGGGGTGGCGCTCGCGGCCATGCTCCACCGCGACGGCTACTGCGCCGACGCGAAGTGGGCGCCGCCGGACGGTAAACCGCACCACGCCCCGAAAGCCAAGAGCGTCATCTGGTTGTTCATGAACGGCGGCGTCTCGCACATGGAGACGTTCGACCCGAAACCGGCGCTCACGAAGTTCGCGGGGAAGACCATCAAAGAATCCCCGGTCCCGGACGCGCAAGACCCGGAGAAGCTCGCGCTCGCGCGCGTCACCGTCATCAACGACGCGAACGGCCAACAGCGCAACAAACTGTATCCACTGCAAGTCGGCTTTAAGAAGTACGGCAAGTCCGGCATCGAGGTAAGCGACTGGCTGCCGCACACCGGGTCGTGCATCGACGACATCGCGTTAATTCGCTCGATGTGGACGACCGACGACAACCACGGCGCGCAGACGCAGTTCCACACCGGGCGGCACATGCTCGACGGCGAGTACCCAACGCTCGGCGCGTGGGTGCATTACGGTCTCGGGTCGCTCAACGACAACCTGCCGCAGTTCGTCTCGATGGGCAACCGCGAATACTGGAACATCAAGGACGGGCACTACCTCGGGCCGGCGCACGACGCGGTGCCGATTCGCGTCGATCCCGCGAACCCGCTCGACTACGGCAAGCCGGAGGTGCCTGTAACTACTGCCGAGCAGAAAGCCGGCTTCGAGCTATCCGGAAAACTCAACAAGCTCCGCGAGAAGGAGTACCCCGGTGACGCCGCGTTGGACGCGCGCATCAAGAGTTACGAACTCGCGTTCAAGATGCAGAAGTCGCTGCCGGAGTTGCTCGATTTTGGCAAGGAGACTGAGGAGACGAAGAAACTGTACGGCATCGACCGCAACGAAACCAAAGCGTTCGGGATGCAACTGCTCGCGTCGCGGCGGTTGGTGGAACGCGGCGTGCGGTTCATTCAGATTCAGCACGGAGCCGGCGGTGCGGGTGTGTGGGACGCTCACGGCGGCCTGAAGGCGAACCACACGCGGAACTGCCTCGCGGTGGATCAACCGATCGGCGGGCTGTTGAAAGACCTGAAACGCACGGGGCTACTGAAGGATACGATCGTGGTGTTCTGCACGGAGTTCGGTCGCACGCCGGGGACGCAGGGCAGCGACGGTCGCGACCACCACATCTACGGCTTCTCGGTGTGGATGGCCGGTGGCGGGTTGAAGGGCGGGATCGTTCACGGCGCGACGGACGAAATCGGCTTCCACGCAGTGGAAGATCGGCACTACGTGACCGACGTCCACGCGACCATTCTGCATCAACTCGGGCTGGACTCGCGCAAACTCGAAATCCCCGGCCGCAAGCGCCTCGACATCGACCACGGCAGCGCGATCAAGGAGATCATCGCTTAAGGCGACCGGTCACGGCTTCAGGTCGAAGTTCAGCTCGTTCTTTCCTTCCTTGACGGTCACCGTCAGGTCGGTCGTCCCGACGACGCGGTACTTCCCTGGGATGTCTGGGGCCGGTTTGTCCATACCCACCTCCGGGCCTTTGCCGCCGTCCTGTTGGCGAACAACGATCGGCATCACCGCGACCTTGTACTCGCCCGGCGGCAGCGTCGATGTGAGCTTGTAGTCCCCGTTCTTCACCTCGCCCTCGCTCCCGGACCCGGTGCCCGCGCTCGTGAACGACACGATCCCTTCAACCACCGGCACGTTCTTGAATGTCACCTTCCCGGATACTTCCCCCGCCGGCGGGATGGGTTTGGCGCAGGCGGTCAGAAACAGCAACCCGGCCGCGAACACGGGAACGCCGACGAACCGGAAGCCGGAGAACGAGAGAGACAAGGGAACTTCCTCCGAGTTGGTGACGGGACGCGCCCGCCCCGGCGTTGATAACAACGCCGAGGCGGAAGAGTCGAGGAACGGTGTGTGTGGTTACGGCACGTTGGTGACGTTGCCGTCGTCCTTGTCCACGAGGTTCTTGAGCGTGGCGACGGTGGTGGCTTCGGTCAGGAACTGGATGTGTCCGTCGGCGAACAGCATCATCGCCCCGCCCTGGTGGGCCGACTGGAGCGGCGTGCCGCATCGCTGGTCGCCCATCGAAGCGAACTGGTACGCTTTGCGTCCGATCGGCCAGACCACCGTGGTCGTGTTGTAGCATCGTTGGCAGTTGACGACCCCGGTTCCGCCGCACGAGGCTGCGGTGACCGGGTTGCCCAGCGAGCCGGGGCCATTCGGTTGGGTCGTGTGCGAGGTGCCCATGAACGCCCCGCGACTGTCCGAACTGCGGATGTCGGAATAGATGTCTTGTAGATTGCCGCCACCCAGATCGACCATCGCTTGTCGCGGGTTAGACCAGTCGGATTGCTCACCGACCATGATCGTGTTGGAGGTGCCGTCGGTGACCTGCGCCATGCGGGTGGCGTCTTGGGGGTTCATGCGCAGACCGATCACCCCGCCGTCTGAAATCGCACCGTTCCGCGCCGACGTGTCAGCCGAGCGGTGGACATCGGAGCCGAGGATGCAGGTGTAGGTCGGCTCGTACCCCTTGTACTGTGCCCCGTTGATGATGTTCCACTCGGGAAGAGGACTGGACGGGCACCGGGTCATCGGGAACGCGATCCCGTCGTAGGCGGCCTTATTGACTGCACCCGTGTCGGCAAACCAGAACGTGGCGTTCACGCCGCCGGTCGTGGTGAACGTTGACTTCTTGTAGACGTTGTCCTGTTCGATGTAGGGAAGCGTGTACACCCACCATGTCGGACCGTGCTGCCAGGACTGACCAGGAGTGCGCGTCGTGGCGGGCGGGAACGTGCCGTTCGCGTCGTGATAGTTGTGGATCGCCAACCCGACCTGCTTGAGGTTGTTCGAACACTTCATGCGGCTGGCTGCTTCACGAACCTTCTGCACGGCGGGAAGCAGTAGCCCTATGAGAATCGCAATGATCGCGATCACCACCAACAACTCGATCAACGTGAACCCGGTGGATCGGGTTCGATGATGTGAGTGGAACCCGGACATGACTCCTCCCCAGTGAAGATGATGTGGGCTATGAGTAGAGTTGTGTGAAGGTAATCTCAAACGGACGTGCCCGCAATCGGAATCTTCCGCTTCTGGGGTCTCAAGATGATCTTGCGGACCACGGACCAGAAGAGATTTGCAATCCGCGCGCGACTGCGTTGAAATCTGCATGTCCCGTCATGTTGCTTCTCTCCAGGTGATTACGTGTTTCGTTTCCTCCTATCGGTGTCTCTGTGCCTCTGTGGCTCATTCCCTTCGGCACGCGCCGCGGAGAAACAGCCCAACGTCGTGCTGATCGTCATCGACGACCTCGGGCAACGCGATCTCGGCTGCTACGGCAGCACGTTCTACAAGACTCCGAACATCGACCGGATGGCGAAAGAAGGACTGCGTTTCACCGACTTCTACGCCGCGTGCCCGGTCTGCTCGCCGACGCGGGCCAGTATCATGACCGGCCGCTATCCCCAACGCATGAACATCACCGACTGGATTCCCGGGCGTAAAGACACAGCCGACCAGCGCCTCAAGCGGTCCGAGATCAGCAACGAACTTCCACTCGAAGAGACGACTATCGCGACCGCGCTCAAGAAGCGCGGCTACGTCACCGCACTGATGGGCAAGTGGCACCTTGGTGGCACCGGGTTCGAACCGGAGAAGCACGGCTTCGACGTGAATATCGCGGGCGATCAAACCGGTACGCCGCGAAGCTACTTCAGCCCGTTCGAGAATAAACAGGGCAAGATGCCGGGCCTGGAGAAAGCCGAAGACGGCGAGTACCTCACTGACCGGCTCGCGGCAGAGGCGGAGAAGTTCATCGAGAAGAACAAGGACAAGCGGTTCTTCCTCTACCTGCCGCACTATGGCGTTCACACGCCGCTACGCGCGAAGCAGAGCGTCACCGACAAGTACAAGGTGACGCCGACTCACGGCAAGCAGAGTAACCCGGTGTACGCGGCGATGGTCGAGAGCATGGACGAAGCCGTAGGGCGCGTGCTCAAGAAACTCGACGACCTGAAGTTGAGCGACAACACGCTCGTCATCTTCACGAGCGACAACGGCGGCCTCGCGACACTCGAGGGGATGCCGTTCGCGCCGACTAGCAACGCCCCCCTGCGCGAAGGAAAGGGCTACCTCTACGAAGGCGGCGTGCGGGTCGCGTGCGTCATGAAATGGCCCGCGATGATCAAGGACGGCACGGTCACGAACGAGGTCGCGAACAGCAACGACTTCTTCGAGACCATCCTGAAGGCGACCACTCCGCCACTGAACGACCCTGATGTGGCCGGCAAGCCGCGTGACGGCCGCTCACTCGTACCGATCTTCCAGGGTGTGAGGATGAAGGAGTGGCCCGTCTTCTGGCATTATCCGCACTACGCGAATCAAGGCTCGCGGCCGGGCGGCGCGGTGCGTCGCGGCGATTACAAACTCATCGAGTTTTACGAGGACGGACGCCGCGAACTGTTTGATGTGAAGAAGGATCTTTCCGAGAGCCGGAACCTGATCGTGGCGAACCCAGAGATCGCGAAGGAACTCGCGGCCGAACTCGACAAGTGGCGCAAGGAAGTCGGCGCGAAGATGCCAACCCCGAACGCGGACTACAAACCGAACCCGCCGAACAAGGACGGCGTCATCACGATGCACGCGCGGACCGCATTGGTGAATGGCGTGATGTTGCGGTTCGAGCCGCTGCCGCACAAGAACACGCTCGGGTTCTGGGTAAACAAGGACGACTACGCGACTTTCGACTTCACCGTGGAGAAGGGCGGTACGTTCACCGTGGAAGTGCTGCAAGGGTGTGGGAAAGGCAGCGGCGGTTCAGAAGTCGAACTCGCCGTTGGTGCCGAGAAGCTCGCGTTCACCGTGAAGGACACGGGCGGTTTCCAGGCATTCGAGGCGCGCGAGGTCGGCACACTGAAGGTCGAGAAGGCCGGGCGCTACACGATGACCGTGAAGGCGAAGACCAAGCCGGGCGCCGCGGTGATGGACCTCCGCCAGATCGTGCTCAAACCAGCGAAATGAGCCGCTTTACGGTTCGTGCACAACCCTGACCGCGACGGGTTGGGGTTGCTCGTTTCGTGGGCATTTGCTACACCCTCGCATTCTCTCGAGTGAGTCGCTCGTGGTGCCGACCGCCGTGCGGGGGGACACAATGTCTGCCGTGAAATTCAGTGTGGTGATCCCGACGCGCGAACGCGCCGAGACGCTCCGGTTTGCGCTGCGCACGTGCCTGGATCAGTCGTTCGACGATTACGAGATCATCGTCTCGGACAACTGTAGTTCGCCCGCGACGCGGGCCGTCGTCGAGGAGGCCGGGTCGCCGAAGGTGCGGTACGTGCGCACCCCCGAACCGGTGGCGATGAGCAACAGTTGGGAGTTCGCCGTCTCGCACGCGCAAGGCGAGTACGTCGTTCTCATCGGTGACGATGACGGACTGCTCCGACACGCGCTGGCCGAACTGGATTGGGTCGCACGCGAGACGCGAACGAAGGCGATCCGGTGGGAGCCAGCGTTCTACACGTGGCCGAACATCGCGCTCCCTGGGCAGGGCGATTACCTCCGACTACCGTTCAGGTGTGAGAGGGCCGAGCGCGACGGGCGCGGAGCGATTCGCGAAGTGGTCGCGTTCCGCGAGTTCTACACGGCACTGCCGATGCTGTACAACTCGGCGGTCCACCGCGACGTGCTCACGGACCTGCGCCGGCTCACCGGGCGCGTGTTCCCGCACCCGGTTCCGGACGTGTATTCCGGGTTCGCCGTCGCGCACGCAGCCGGGCGCTACATCTCCACGACCGTGCCGATGGGCGTATCCGGTCAGTCCGGCGCGAGCAACGGGATCGCGACGCTGTTCCACCGCGGACGCAACGCGATCGACCGCGAGTTCCACGCCCTCAACGCGCGCGACGGGCTGCGGTCTGAACCGACGGTGCCGGACCTGCCCGTGTTTCCGCAGGTCCCGGTCGCTGATGCGTTCGCGTTCGCCAAACGGACCCTGTTCCCGGAACTCGCGGCGAACCTGGACCGGCGCGCCTTGGCGTCCGCGTGCGTGGCCGGCGCGAGAGTGGCAGAGTCCGACTGGCCCGCGGCGCTGGCGGCCGTTCGCGCGTCACTGGCGGACGTGCCCGAACTACAGGCGTGGTTCGACACCGAACTCG
This sequence comes from Singulisphaera sp. GP187, assembly GCA_945905925.1. Taxonomy (GTDB): domain Bacteria; phylum Planctomycetota; class Planctomycetia; order Gemmatales; family Gemmataceae; genus Gemmata. Next base: position 12,279 of record CAMDQN010000014.1, on the reverse strand, counting down.
CCGGCACCCCGTACCGCGCCCCGGCGCCAGTGCAATTGCGGCCGTCCCGGTTGGGGTTCGACGGCACCTACCTGCACCTGGACGCGGCTGCGTTTGGCGTCTCAGACGTGGCCGGGGCCGCGCGGTTGTGTGAACACCTGCTGAACTACCGGAACCAACCGGTTCCGTACTCCGGATCCGAGAACGATGGCCAGGTCGCCGCGATGAAGATTGCCGACCTCGCCTACGTGTGTGACGAGCGCGATCGCGCCATCCTCCGGCTCCACTTGGGGCACGGCGAGTTGCTTCAGACCGTGACTCGGCTCCGGGAGGAGCGGGAGGAGCGGGAGGAGCTTATCCACGATCTGGACAAGCGGGTCCAAGAACGCGACGAGCAACTACGGGAAGAACGGCGGTGGTCACTGAAACGCCCGCTCCGAGTCGCGAAGCGCCTCCTCGCGGGCCGCAAGTTCGCCCCGAAGTAGGTGCTGCTTGCCGAAATCACATCCCACGGAATGTAATGGCGGCGGATTGTCGGGGACGGTTTTTCGCGTTGGATAGCCGTGCCGCACTGCACGCGGCACCGACCAACACCATATCACGCGACCTTGCGCAAGTACGCCGACGGCCAGTAAGTGACGTGCTGCGTGATCTTGCCTTCGTTGAACAAGAACCCAGGCTCTTCGAGTTTGAACTGTGGGTTGGCTTCAGCGAACTCGCGGGCGGCTTCCGAGGGGTTGTCCCAGTCCCACCCTGGCTGCGACCCCGGACGCCCTGCCAGTGCGCCCATAATCCCGTCAGTCGCGACGATGTACGACCCGTCGCTGACGAGGTCCGCGTACACGTCGAGTTCTGCCCGCACGTGTGCTTTCGTGTGGTTCGAGTCGAGTAGGATAAGCACGCGCTCGCCGGGCCGGATGAGTTCGCGCACCTGTGCCACGGTTCCCGGCGCGGTGGAACTTCCCTCGATGAGCGTGATGTAACTCGTGAGCGGGTGCGCTTCGATCGCGGTGCGGTTGTGGGCGCGAATCTCGATGTCCACGCCGATCACGCGTCCGCGGTCGGTGGCTTTGCACAGGCTCGCGTAGTAGATCAGCGACCCGCCGTGCGCGACGCCGGTTTCGACGATCACGTCCGGCTTGACCCGGTGAATGATCTCTTGAATGCGGATCATGTCCTCGGGCAACTGAATGATTGGCCGCCCGAGCCACGTGAAACTGTACGCGTATTTTTGCGTCCAACCGACGGTGACCCAGTGTTCGGTGATGAGCCTGAACGCTTCAGGTGAGTCGAGTGGGTGTACCGCGCGCGCGCCGTTGGTTTCGGCGGTCACGGTCCGGGTGTCGGTGTCGATCACGAGCTGCATGGCGCTGCCTCCTGCATGGGGTCGATGACTTCGGCGCGCGAGCCGAGTTGCTCGATCATCGCGCGCACTTCGGCGAGGTAATTCGGGTTGAACACAAGAACCGCCGCAGCGTCCCGCACTGCGTTCGGCGGAACGATCGGGTGCCCGGTGCCCGGGAGAAACTTGTTTTGCTTCGCGGGGTTCACGTCGATCACGCCGGCGAGCCGTGTGCGGTTCGGGTCCGCGAGGTTGCAGAACGTGACGCCCTTCGCGCCAGCGCCCCAGGCGAACACCGGGCCGCGTGGGCACGTTTCGGTGAGGATCGCGTCCCAGTGGGCGCGGCGCTCACGCTCCTCGGTGGCGAACGCGCGGGCGGCAGAACCTCTCCCCCCAACCCCCTCCCCTAAGAAGGGAGGGGGAGCAAAGCTAACGCGCGCCAGATACGCGACTTGATTCTCAATGGCATTCTCCCCCTCCCTTCTTAGGGGAGGGGGTTGGGGGGAGAGGTTCTTCGCTTCGCCTTCCGCCCACAGGTATTGCCCGCCGAAGATGTGTCGCACCCCGGTGACCGCGAACCCGGCGCGCTCCATCGCGAGCGCGAGACTTCCCGCCGTGAACAGCGAGCAGTGTTCGTAGAAGAAGTCCCACGGGACGCGGTTTCGCAAAATCCACTCGGCGCACGGCGTCTCGAAGAACACGCGCGTGCCGCCCGACGCGCCGACCCCGGCGCGCACGGTGCGCAAGAGGTCGAGCGGCTCCGGGATGTGTTCGATCACGTGCCGGCACGTTACCGTGTCAGCAGGCACTGCGGTCGCGGGGTTGTAGAAGTCGGTAACGAATCGCGCCCGGCCACCCATGAGCTCCGCCGGGCCGATGTACGCGGGGTCGAAGCCGATCGCGTCGCACGCGCACTCTGGATGCGCGAGCAACTTGCGGAGGAACATTCCCTTACCGCACCCGATTTCGACGATTCGGCCGGTCCGAATACCGCGTCCCGTCACGATGTGGTCAGCTAATTCGTCCAGGTGAGCGTTGAACGCGGGGGAACAGTCCTGACTGTTCTCGTAAGCGGGGCCGTAGTCCACGAGGGCCGGGTCGAACGCCGCGTTGAACACGAACTCGCACGCGCCGCAGACGCGCATTTCGAGGTCGCCGCGCGCGATGGCGCGGGCCGCTTCGGGCGTGTCGAACAGCATGTTCTGGTGAACTGGCACACCGCGCCGAACCAAGAAGCGTTCGGTGTTCATCGAATCGCAGACCGGGCAATTCTTAGGCGGCACGATTTAGCCTCCACCAGTTCGCGGTTTCGCACAGGCCACTCGCGAGCGCGATGCGCGGGCGCCAGCCGAGTTCGTCGCGGAGTCTGTTCACGTCGGCCACCAGTATCGCCGGTTCGTTCGCGGGTGTTTCGCGGGCGCCGAGGCGCACCAGTTCCGGGCGCCCGGACGCGTGCGCCACACACTCGATCACGTCGCGCACCGCGACCGCTTCACCGGAGCCGATGTTCACGGGACCGGTGAGGTCGCTCCGCGTGAGTGCCACGATCGCGTCGGCCACGTCCTCGACGTGTAGGAAGTCCCGCTCCTGCGTGCCCGCAGAACACGCGGCCGACGCGCCGTTGAGCAGCGCGTTCGCCACGGAAGGAACCAGCCGCGCCGGGTACTCGCGCGGCCCGTAAATGAAGAACAGTCGCGCCCGCGCGACGGCGATTCCGCGAGCGTTTCCGAACGTTTCGGCCCAGCGGCCGAGTTCGAGTTTGCAGCGCCCGTAGGTCGTGTGCGGGTGCGTCGGCGTGTCGTGTTCGTGGCACACGCCGGCGACGCTCCAGTCGTATTCGGCGCACGTTCCCGCGAGAACCGCACGCCGTCCGCCGCACCGCGCGAATGCGAGTAGCAGGTGCTTCGACGCTTCCACCCACCGATGATTTTCCGGTGAGGCCCAGTACACGCCGGGTGTCGCGATCCACGCGAGATGAAGCAGGTGCGTCGGCCGCACGTCCTCGATCAGGCGAGTAACGTCGCGAGTGTTGAGGAGGTCGCAGCGGTAAAATGCCGCTTGCGTCTTCGCGTGCGTGCCGCGTGCCGTGCCGTGAACCTCGAAGGTCTCAGCCGCGAGGCGCACCGCCGGTTCGCCGATGAAGCCCGTCGCACCGGTAATGAGGAGCCGCGTCATATCGGCAGATCCAGAAACGACAGATCGCGCGGCGCGATCACGCGCGCCTCACAGATGGGCCACACGATACCGAGTGCGGGATCGTCCCAGCGAGCGCCGCGTGCCGCTTCGGGCACGTAAACCGCGGACATCTGGTAGAACAGTTCGGTGCCCGCGGCGAGCGTCTGGAAGCCGTGCGCGAAGCCCCCGGGGATGTACACCGACCGCCGGTTCTCGGCGCTGATTCCCACCGCGACCCACTTCCGAAACGTCGGCGAATCCGGTCGAAGGTCCGCGACCACATCAAAGGCCGCGCCGGCCGTGCAGCGAACCAGCTTCACCTCTTCGTGCGGAGCGGCTTGCCAGTGCATCCCGCGGAGCGTCCCGACGCGTGTGTTGAACGACACGTTGCACTGCATCCAAGTGGTGCAAAGCCCGTGTGCGGCGAACTCGTCGCGGCAGTAGGTCCGCGCGAATAGCCCGCGATTGTCGGCCATCGGTTCCGGCTCGATCACGAACACGCCCGGCAACTCGGTGGGTAGGAACAGCATGGCTCACGCGACACGGGGCAGTGGCACGGGCAGGATGAACTTCCCGCCGCGCTGTTGGTACTCGGACTGCTGACGCAAGATTTCGTCCGCGAAGTTCCACGTTAGCAGCAGCGTGTAGTCCGGCATGTCTTCGAGCAGTTTGTCCGGCGCGTGGATTTGCAGCCGCGTACCGGGCGTGAACTTCCCCTGCTTCACGGTGCTGCGGTCCACGATGAAATCGAGCGTTTCCGGGCCGATGCCGCAGTAGTTCAGCAGCGTGCTGCCTTTCGCCGACGCGCCGTAAGCCGCGATCCGTTTGCCCGAGGCTTTGAGTTGTTCCAGGAGGTCGCGTAAGCCGCGCTTGATCGTGGCGACTCGCTCCGCGAACGCACGGTACGGCTCGAAGGTGTTCACGCCCCACGCCGCTTCTTCCGCGAGCAATCGCGTGACGCGTGGAGAGACTTCATCCACGCTCTCAAGCGGTGACGCGAATAGCCTGAGCGAGCCGCCGTGAATGGGAACGCGTGCCACGTCGCGAATGATCAGGTCGTGGCGCCGGAAAAGGGCGTCGAGTGTCGTCAGCGAGAAGTAGCAGAGGTGTTCGTGGTAGATCGTGTCGAACTCGCAGTGATCGAGCATGTCCTTGACGTAAGGCGCTTCAATCACCGCGACGCCGCTCGGCTTCAGCAGCGTGCGGATGCCAGCCACGAAGCCGTTCAGGTCCGGGACGTGCGCCAGAACGTTGTGCGCGTGGAACACGTCGGCGCGGTAGCCTTCGGCGACGAGCTGCTTCGCGTAATCGCGGCCGAAGAACTCATCGCGTGTTGGGATGCCGTGGCGCTCCACCGCGACTTGCGCGATGTTCCTGGCAGGCTCGATGCCGAGTACCTGCACTCCAGACGCCTGGTAGTTCTTGAGCAAATAACCATCGTTGCTCGCCGCTTCGACGACGAGACTCGCGGGGCTGAGATCCTCGTCACGCATGAGTTGCAGCGCGAGTTCGGCCGCGTGCCTCAGCATCGTGTCCGAGAACGACGAGAAGTACACGTAGTCGCGGAACAGGTCGTCCGGCGGCACGGTCGCGGTGATCTGCACCAGCGCGCACCGCGGGCACACCGCGAGGTCTAGCGGGAACGTTGCCTCCTGCGCGCCGAGTTGCGACGCGTCACAGAGCGCGTTCGCGAGCGGCGTGTTACCGAGCGAGAGCACCGGCGCGAGCGGGGTACACCCGCACGATCGACAAGCAGGAATCGCGGTCACGCGGCTTTCCTCATCGCCAGGAAGTTTTCGTACCAGGGCACCGTCTTGCGCAAACCTTCGTCGAGCGTGAACAGTGGGCGCCAGCCCAGGCGGTCGCGGGCCTTCGCGGCGCTCAAGCTCTGGTGCTTGATCTCGTTGCTCGCTTCGTTCCGCACGTCGGGCGTCAAACGCGACCCCAGGAGGGCGAGCAACTTCTCGACGAGTTCCAGCACGCTCACCTGCGTCTCGTTCGAGAAGTTGAACGCCTCGCCGCGCAGCGACGGATCGTTTGCGAGCTTCTCCGCGAGCATCAGGTACGCGGCGGCCCCGTCCTCGACGTAGAAGTAATCGCGAATGTGCGTGCCGTCGGACCGGACGACCGGGCGCTCGCCGCGCTGCACACTGCGAATCGTTCCAGGGACGATGCGGTTCCAGTTCAAATCGCCGGGGCCGTAGAAGTTGCCGCACCGCGTGATCGCGACCGGCAGCCCGTAAGTCGTCGCGTAGCTCTGCGCGATCAGGTCCGCGCACGACTTGCTCACGTCGTAAGGGTGCCGCCCCTGGAGCGGTGTCGATTCGTCGTAGGGGAGTTTCTCGGCGTCGCCGTAGGCTTTGTCTGAGGAAGCCAACACGATCTGCTTCACACGCGGGCTGCGGCGGCACGCTTCGAGTAGCGCCCAGGTGCCCTGGATGTTGCTTTCAAAGGTCGCGACCGGGTTGCGGTTCGCCACCGGAACGAGCGTTTGCGCCGCGAGGTGAATGACGGTATCGATTTCGTATTCACCGCACACGCGCTCGAGTATCGCCTGATCGCACACGTCGCCGCGAACGGTCTTCACCTGCTTCACGAGGCCGCTGCGCTCGAACTCGCTCTCGGGCACCCAGTCGCGCACCAGACAAACGACGTCCGCTTGTGCGCGCAGCAAGCGGCGTACGACCCAACCTCCCACGAGGCCGGTTGCGCCCGTGACGAGCGTTGGTCGGTCCTGCCAGAATCCGTTCACGCGGTCCTCCGAGCAGCAGAGAAATGCAACACCCGCGAAGCCGCAAGCGGCGAAACGAGGCTCATGCGGCCTTCCACGGTGCGCGGCCGTTCTGCCACAGCGATTCCAACTGCCGCTTGTCGCGGAGCGTGTCCATGCACTGCCAAAACTTGTCGTGCTTGTACGCGGCCAGTTGGCCTTCCTTCACCAGGCGGGGCAGCACGTCATGTTCAAAGCTCTCCGCGTCCCCGCCGATGTAGTCGAACACCTTTGGTTCCAGCACGAAGAACCCACCGTTGATCCACCCCTCGCCACTTTGCGGTTTCTCGGTGAACTCGCGGACGAGGTCGCCGTCGAACTCCAGCCCGCCGAACCTGGCCGGCGGGCGCACCGCGGTCACCGTCGCGAGTTTGCCGGTCTCGCGGTGGAAGCGGAGCAGCGCCTGAACGTCCACGTCGCTCACGCCGTCGCCGTAGGTGAGCATAAAGGTCTCGTCGCTCACCCACGCGGCGACCCGCTTGACTCTCCCGCCGGTGTTGGTGTTTAGACCGGTGTCGAGGAGGTGAACGGTCCAGTCCACGCTGGCGTGTTCGTGGTGTGTCACCTCGCCGCGCGAGAGGTTCACGGACATGCTGCCGGTGTACCGCGAGTATTCGACGAAGAACTGTTTGATGACGTCGCTCTTGTAGCCCAGCGCGACCACGAACTCGGTCACCCAGTGGGCGGCGTAGTGGCTCATAATGTGCCACAGGATCGGCCGGCCGCCGATCTCGACCATCGGCTTGGGCCGAGTCTCGGTTTCCTCGGCGAGCCGGGTGCCGAGGCCGCCAGCGAGAATGACCGCGCGCATGGGGACTCCGTCCTCCTTGACGGCATAGGTCGGTTGCAAACAGCGGGCGACTTTACCCCGTTTGCCGCGGCGCCCGCAAGCCCGACTTTCTCAAGGAGAGCGGGGCGTGAGCCCCTGCTCGCCCAAGACCAACCTTGCAGCCTCACCTATTTCGTGAATGATGGTGGCCGTTCACCCACTCGATCCGCTTTCGGTGGCGTCGTGCCCAAGACCGCGACAACACCGCTTGCGCTCGCCCAGGAACGCCCGGACGCCGATCCCGAGTGGCAAAAGGCGATTCCACCAAGAAATTACCGCGACACCCGGAGAACCTCGTGCGCCGCTCCACCCTGCTGTTCGCTCTCTTGCTCGTTCCCGCGCCGTTGCGGGCGGCCGACTTCGACCCGAAGACCATCGACACCGTTGTCGAGAAGGCGCTCAAAGAATTCGACGCGCCCGGTGCGTCGGTTGTCATCGTAAAGGACGGTGCGGTGATCTACCTCAAGGGCTTCGGCGTGCGCGAGAAGGGCAAGCCCGAAAAAGTCACACCCGACACGGTGTTCCCCATCGCGTCGTGCTCGAAAGCGTTTACTGCCACGGCGCTCGCGATGCTCGGTGACGACGGTAAACTGAAATGGGACGACCGCGTCCGTGACCACCTCGACTACTTTCGACTCTCCGACGAACTCGCCGACCGCGACGTGACCCTTCGCGACCTCCTCTGCCATCGCACCGGGATGCCCAGGCACGACATGCTCTGGGCCGGATTGAGCACCGATAGTGGTGATGTGATTCGGCGGTGGGGCAAGGCCGCGTCGTCGAGTTCGTTCCGCTCGAAATGGGAATATTCCAACGTGCCGTTCACCGCGGCCGGCGTCCTCGCGGGGAAGCTCGACAACACCGACTGGGCCGGCGTCATGAAAGCACGCATCTTCAAGCCGCTCGGCATGGAGCGGAGCAGTTGCACCCGGAAGGAAGGCACGGTGCACCCCGATCACGCGACCCCGCACTATAAGGGACTGGACAAGTCCGTTTCCGTACTGAAGTGGGACGATAACGATCATGTGGGCGGGGCCGGGGCCGTCAACAGCACTGCACGCGACATGGCCGCGTGGCTCCAGTTCCAACTCGCGGGCGGCAAGTACGACGGGCGCCGGTTCGTCACTGAACGCGGACTGCGCGAAACGCACGCCGCACAGATCATCCTCAAGCTCGAAGACCCGTTCAGCGTGTACTTCCCGCCGAACGTGACGCGGTTCGCCACCTACGGGCTGGGCTGGTTCACCCACGACTATCGCGGGGTCACGTGCGTGTCGCACGGCGGCACGCTCACCGGGTTCCGCGCGCAGTGCATGTTCGTGCCCGAGAAGAAGATCGGCGTGTTCGTGCTGTGCAACCTGCGCCCGTCTTACGTGAGCGAAGCGGTGTGCAAGACCGCGCTCGACGCGCTGCTCGACCTGCCAGCGGAAGACTGGGTCGCGTTCTACAAGTTCCAGTTTGCGCGCCTGGACTTCAACATCGCGGCCGGGAAGGAGAAGCGAGAGGCTACCCGCAAGCGGGACACGAAACCGAGCCTTGCGCTGAGGGACTACACCGGCGCGTTCGAGGAGCGCGCCTACGGGCGCGCCGAGGTGTTCGTCGAGAACGACACGCTGATGATCCGGTGGGGGAAGTACACGTTCCGTTTGGATCACCACCACTTCGACACGTTCACAGCGGTCCCGGTGGAACCGAAAGACGACGTGATCTCGTTCGACCGCAGCACGTTTGACGTGCTGTTCCGGCTTGGCACGAACGGTGAGGTAGACGGCGTGAGGTTTCTGGAGCAGGAATTCCGGCGCGCGAAGAAGTAGAGACATCCGGTTTTCCCGTGCGGGCCGCTTTGTCCGGGAACGCTACCGCCGCCGTCCCAGATTAGCCAAATTAACTGGTTTATTGCTATTCAGACCGATCCGATGCGAGTATGACAGGTTTTCATCAGACCTCGTTAACTGTGTTACAACACCACAAGTTCGCAACCGGAGCGACCATGCGCCCACACGCACAGGCAACCAAGTCCAGCGTTCGTCTGAACTGCGAAACCCTGGAAGACCGGGTGACACCGGCTGTTGCCTGGGCGCTGAGCGGGACGAACCTGCTCGCGTTCGACACCGCCAACCCGACGATCACCCAGACAACCGCGATCACCAACCTCACGGCTGGTGAGGCGCTTGTCGGAATCGACTTCCGCCCGCAGAACGGGTTGCTTTACGGGCTGGGCGTGAACGCGGTTGCGGACACCGCGACACTGTACGCGATCTCGACGCGGACCGGGTTCGCGGGTGTGGTCGGCACGGCCAGTGGCATCGTGTTCACGACCGATGGCACGACCCCTGTCGATCTGCCCGATTCGGCGATGGTCGGCTACGGGTTCGACTTCAACCCGGCGGCGGACCGCGTGCGCGTGGTGGCGGGGAGTCTGAACTTCCGGGTCAACCCGAACACGGGACTCGGTGTCGATGGCGATAACACCGGGTTGACCTCGGGCACCGTCACCGGCACCAACCCGGACGGCTCGATCAACGGCGGCGCGAGCACCGCAAACGGCTCCGCGTACACAAACAACCAGCAGACGACTGTCGCCACTCCGTTCACCACGCTGTACACGCTCGATGCCGTGAACAACAGTCTGCACATCCAGAACCCGCCCAACGCCGGCACCGAAGTACTGGGCCAAGTGGTGACGCTCAACAGCGGCCAACTTGACTTCGGCAGCGTGAGCGGTTTTGACATCCCAGCGGGTGTGAACGTGTCCGCTAACAACACGGCGGTGACGAGCGGGTCCGCGTTCGCGGTGCTGAACGTGGGCAGCAACACGGGCTTGTACAGCATCAACCTCGTGAACGGCCAAGCGACGTTTATCGGGAACGTCGGCAACGGCACGACGGCGGTTCAGGGCTTCGCCGTGCAGAGCGACGTGGGCGGAGAGGCGGCGATCGGGTTGGGTACCGCTGGGGGTACCCTGGTGCGATTTAACACTGCAGCGGCCGGCGATGCCGCGTCGGTGAGCGTCACTGGTCTCGTGGCCGGGGAGACGTTGGTGGGGATCGACTTCCGCCCGCAGACCGGTCAACTCTACGGCCTGGGCGTCAACGCCCTCGGGGATTTCGCCACATTGTATCTGATCGACCCGCAGACCGGCGCCGCCACCATTATCGGAGCCCCGAGCGGGGTCGCGTTCACGACCGATGGCACGACCCCTGTCGATCTGCCGACGGGCGGCTACGGGTTCGACTTCAACCCGACGGTGGACCGCATCCGCGTGACGACCGGCACCGGGTTGAACTTCCGCGTGAATCCGAACAACGGCGCCGCCGTCGATGGTGACAACGGCGGAGCGGGCGGGAGCGTCGCCGGGACCAACCCGGACGGGGCCATCAACGGGCAGGCCCTCGGTGTGAGCGCTGCGGCTTACACGAACAGTTTCGGTCAGTCGCTGACGGGCGGGGCGACCACTCTCTACACGCTGGACGCGGCCACCGACGGACTGTACATCCAGAACCCGGCTAACGCCGGCACGCAGACGAACCAACTTGCCCTCACTCCGGACGGGAACCTGATCAACTTCATCGACTTCACCGACGTGACCGGGTTCGACATCCCCGCGGGTGTTCGCGTCACCAGTTCGGGGGCGGTCGCGAGCGGGTTTGGTTACGCGTCGCTCGTCGTGGGCAATGTAACAAACCTCTACAAGATCAACCTGACCACCGGGGTCACGGCCTTGATCCGTCCCGCGGCGACGGGGCTGTCTGGGCTTGCGCTGGGTGACTCGCCAGCGGGAACGGTCGCGTTTACCACAGAGATGTTCAGTGCGGTCGAGGGTACGACTGCGGTGATCACACTCACTCGCACCGGTGGCCTGAACGGGACGGTGTCGGTCACGGTGTCCATCACTGGCGGCACAGGGGTCGCCGCCGACATTGGGTTGGCCGGTCCGTACACGGTCACGTTCGCAGACGGCGTGGCGACTGCCACGTTAGACATCCCGATCCTGACGGACTCGCTCACCGAGGGGGACGAAACCCTGGTGTTCACACTGTCTGCGCCGACCAACCTGGCCGTTCTGGGAGCACAGGCCACCACCACGCTGACGATCACCGACGTCCCGCCGCCGTCGCCGCCGCCTCCTCCTCCACCGGCTGTGGTCGAGACCACGAACCCGGTCGCCGTGGGTCCGGTCGTTACCGTCACTCTGGGCGGTGTCACCCAGGCCATCACTCCGTTCTCCGGGTTCAATGGTGTGGTCACGACGGCGACCGGGGACGTGAACAACGATGGCGTGGCCGACGTTGTCACCGGTGCCGGCATCAACGGTCACGTGAAGGTGTTCAACGGTGTGACGGGTGCGGAGATCAGCTCGTTCCTGGCCTTCACCAACTTCGGTGGTGGCATCTACGTCGGGTCCGGTGACATCAACGGTGACGGCCAGGCCGACATCATCACGGGGGCGAGCGTCAACGGTCACGTGAAGGTGTTCGACGGTGCGACGGGTGCGGAGATTCGCTCGTTCCTTGCTTATCAGGGCTTCCCCGGCGAGGTGCGTGTTGCCGGCGGCGACATCGACGGTGACGGCCGGGACGACATCATCACGGGGGCGAGCGTCAACGGCCACGTGAAGGTGTTCAGCGGCGTGACGGGTGCTGAGATCCGCTCGTTCTTCACCTACACGGGCTTCAACGGTGGGATCAGCGTCGCGGCCGGTGACGTGAATGGTGACGGCCGAGCCGACATCGTCACCGGGTCGGACGCGTTCGGGCACGTGAAGGTGTTCAGCGGTCTGGACAACTCGGAACACCGCTCGTTCTTCGCGTTCCCCGGTTCCCTCGCGCCGACACGGGTCGCGTCGCGGCTTGTGAACACCGACGTGTTCGCGGACATCATCGTCGGCGGTGGGGTGGGCGCTGCCGCTCGTGTTCGGACCTTCGACGGCCTGACCCTGGCGACCCTCTCCGATGTGGCGGCGAGCGACCCGTTCAGCCTCGGTGTGTTCGTCGGCTAGAACGCTTTCAGAAAAGTCGTAGCGGAGCCGCGACCATCAGGGCTGACAGTTCATGACATCTTTGGGCTTGACACGGGAAACCTTGGAAAACTCAGCGGTTTTCGTTTGGGTGGGATGCGGGTTGATGGCTGAAACTATTCGGTCGCCTGAGTCACAAACCATTCCCCACATTGCACTTGCTATGT